>JAEDHF010000129.1 GCA_016297165.1 Oscillospiraceae bacterium
GCCCCTCTGTCACTTCGTGACACCTCCCCCCTCAGGGGGAGACCACGCCTGTCAAACGAGATTTGTGCAAGATGGCGGAAAATATGCAAGCAAGCGTGCGGCAAAGGTGTAAGCCGGTAATTGTGCGGTGTTACCCCGGATGAAAGGCGTCTGAGGCATTCAGAGTAGCCTGTCACCCCTTTTACAGAGAGCCGTGGCGGTGAAAAGCGGTAAAGGGAACAGAGTGAAGTGCGCTTGCCGAGCCGACAGGAGGAAGCTTTTGTGGTATTCCTGTCCGTACCCCTTACGTTAAAGGAGAAATGAGCCGTTTTATACGGGAAACGAAGTGGAACCGTGCATACTGCACCTTCGTATTCGGCAAACGCCGTTTACGGAGGTTTTTTATTTCAGGAGACTACTATGTTTAAGAAAATCAAAGCGGATATACAGTCCATAAGAGAGCGTGACCCTGCGGTAAAGAGCGACCTTGAGGTATTTTTTCTTTATCCGAGCTTTAAGGCTATAAGGGCATACAGAAGAGCACACAGACTATATCTTAAAAAGCATTATTTCTGGGCAAGATGGATTTCCCAGAGAGCTTTAAGAAAAACGGGAATTGAAATTCACCCCGGCGCAACAATAGGAAAGGGACTTTTTATCGACCACGGAAGCGGCGTAGTTATAGGTGAAACTGCTGAAATAGGCGATAACTGTACCATATATCAGAATGTAACCCTTGGCGGTACCGGTAAGGATACGGGAAAACGTCACCCGACCCTCGGAAACAACGTTATGGTAGGCGCAGGAGCAAGAGTATTAGGCCCCTTTAAGGTAGGGGATAATGCGAAAATTGCCGCTAATGCAGTAGTACTTAGCGAGGTGCCCCCTAATTCTACGGCAGTAGGCGTTCCTGCAAGGGTAGTACGCAGAGATGGAATGAGAGTTGAGCCGCCCTCTAAGGAGCTCGACCAGATTCATATTCCCGACCCTGTTTCACAGCAGATGTGTTCGATGCTGGGTATGATTGAGGATTTACAGCATAAGCTCGATAAGCTTATTGATGAAAATAATAAGTAGTGCGTGCAGGGTAACTGTCCGCAGGACTGTTATTGAGCACACACTAATTAGCAGACATTAAGTAAGAAAGGAAATTTAAGCTATGTATATCTATAATACTGCAACAAGAAAAAAGGAAGAATTTATCCCCCGTTTCGAGGGTAAGGTAAGTATGTACACCTGCGGTCCTACAGTATATCATTACGCTCATATCGGAAACCTCCGCAGCTATATTATGGAGGACGTTCTCGAAAAGTATCTCCGTTTCGACGGTCTTGACGTTAAGCGAGTAATGAATATTACCGACGTAGGACATCTTACCAGCGACGGCGACACAGGCGATGATAAAATGCTTAAGGGCGCAAAGCGTGAGCATAAAACGGTAATGGAAATTGCGAAATTCTATACCGACGCTTTTTTTGAGGACTGTAAGAAGCTCAATATCAAGCGTCCGGATGTAGTTGAGCCTGCTACCGCTTGTATCGACGAGTTTATAAGGGTAATTTCTTCTCTTATCGAAAAGGGTTATGCCTATGAGGCAGGCGGCAATATCTATTTCGACACCTCTAAGCTTAAAAAGTACTATATTTTCAATGACTTCAACGAAGAAGACCTTGAAGTAGGCGTAAGAGAGGGCGTAGAAGCCGATGAAAATAAGCGTAACAAGGCTGACTTCGTTTTATGGTTCACAAAGTCCAAGTTCGACGACCAGGAGCTTAAATGGGATAGCCCCTGGGGTGTTGGCTACCCCGGCTGGCATATTGAGTGCTCCTGCATAAGCATGAAGCATTTAGGTGAATATCTCGACCTCCATTGTGGTGGAATAGATAACGCCTTCCCCCACCATACCAACGAAATCGCACAGAGCGAATCCTATCTCGGTCATGAATGGTGCAGCTACTGGTTCCACGTTCATCACCTCAACACAAACAGCGGAAAAATGAGTAAGTCTTCGGGGGAATTCCTTACTGTTTCGCTCCTTGAGGAGAAGGGCTATAACCCCCTTGTTTACCGTTTCTTCTGCCTTCAGTCCCACTACAGAAAATCCCTTGTTTTCTCCTATGAAAACCTTGATAATGCTGCTGTTGCCTACAATAAGCTTACTGCAAAAATAGCGGCTCTTTTAAAGGAAGAGGGCGGCGCCGTTGAACAGGATAAATACGACGAGCTTATGTCGGGATTTAAGGCTGCTCTCGATAATGACCTTAACACATCTCTTGCCATTACCGCTCTTTATGATGTAGTAAAGGCAGACACCACTCCTGCCACAAAGCTTAAGCTTATCGGAGAATTCGATAAGGTTTTATCTATCGGACTTATTGAGGAAGCGAAGAAGCTTTCAGATAATAAGGAAAAAGGCGAGGAAATCCCTGCCGAAATTAAGGAGCTTGTAGAAAAGCGTGCCGAAGCGAGAAAGGCTAAGGATTTCGCTCTTGCCGACGAAATCAGAAACAAAATCACCGAGCTTGGCTATATTGTTGAGGAAACGAGACAGGGAACAGTCATCAAAAAGGCTTGACTTAACGGAATTATTATAATATAATCTAAATAACATATAAGATAAGAAAGGAATTCATCTTGAAAAAAATAATTGCAACAGCGGCACTTTGTTTTGCCCTTTTATCTACGACGGGCTGTTTCGCTTCCGCCACAAATACCACACCCAGCGCTATCGGCTCCTACGATTTCAATGAAATGAACCTTGTTCAGCTTGAAGAGCCCAAGGAGGGCAGTAAGACTGCCATTGTCGAAACCTCAAAGGGTGTTATTACATTTGTGCTTTACCCGGAATATGCTCCTAAGACCGTAGAAAACTTCGTTAACCGTGTTAACGAGGGGTATTATAACGGAAAGGACGTTTATGGAATAAATGAGAAGGCTCTCTTTCTTACGGGGGCATACAACGAGGAACGCACACAGGGCGTTACCGAGGATGGCCAGCTTATTCCCAACGAATGTGATGTTGACCTCTGGACCTTTAAGGGTGCTCTCTGCGCCTATAGCGGAACAACAGGCTACAGCGACAGCAGATTCTTCGTCATTAACGAGTATCCTCTTACCGTAGATAACGTTAACGAGCTAAGAGCCTTAAAGAGCTCCGACGGTGAAAGACTTCTGCCCGACGAGCTTATAGACGCTTTCGTTGAAAAGGGCTGTATTGCGGGTATGGGCGGCTGTTATACCGTTTTCGGACAGGCTATTGACGGCATTGATGTTATCGAGGAAATCTGTAATTCTGAAGTAAATGAAAAGTTAGATCCTGTTGAAAATATTTACATTCAAAAAATAACGATTTCCGAATATACCTCCGAAAAGCAGTAAGCTTTCGGGAAAGGAAGGTAAAACTATGAAAGGTTTTATAAAAAAAGCGGCTGCTATGTTTCTTTGTGCAGGACTGCTCCTTACAGCTTCGGGCTGTGGTGAAGCGAAGCCTGTGGGCAATATCGGCGATGTTGAGCTTTTAGAGGGCGACGTTTACGCTATAATCAGTATTCTCGACTATGGCGAAATTACCGCAAAGCTTTTCCCCGAGGTTGCTCCCGAATCGGTAAAGCGCTTTACCGAGCTTGCTGAAAGGGGCTACTATAATAATAAAACTATTCATAGGGTTATAGATAACTACGCTATTCAGGGCGGTTCTCTAAACGACGACGGTACCGACGGAGAAATCCCCGATTCCCGTTATGTTCCCTTAGAAACCTCTGACGCTGCATATAACTTCTATGGAGCGTTATGCTTAGCGGCAAATTCAAAGGGCTGTTATTCACAGTTCTATATAGTGGACAACAATACCCCTCAGGATATAGATAAGGTAATCGAAACCCTGTCGTCACAGCTTGCCGATGAGGCTATAGCTTCGAGACTTCTTCCCGAGGATAAGAAATACTACGAGGAATATCTTAATACCTTAAAGGCAATTCCGGCAGAGGTAAAGGAAAAATATGCTTCCGTCGGCGGACTCTATCAGCTGGATAAGAAGTCCAACGTTTTCGGACAGGTAATAGACGGCTTTGACGTTCTCGAAAGCATTACCGCCACCGAGGTAGTTGAAGGCAACTCTATGGACGACGAGAAGGGAACTCCCTCGAAGCCCATAAACGCTATTGTAATAGAAAGCGTAGAAATAGTAAAGATTGAGCCCGAGGTAACGGAGACAACAACCACAACAAAGAAGGGCGGAAAAACGGAAAAAACAACCGAAATGGAAATTGAGGTTGAAACTATTGCTACTACGACTCCTCCCGAAACCGAGCCCCCCGAAACAACCACTACAACCCTGGGAACTCTTGTATCAATAGATAGATAATCAGGAAATTTTTTGTGCAATTTTACCCGAAAATATGCCTATGTAATATTTGATAAAAATCGACGTAAATCTCCTTGTTAAGCCTTTTTTCGGGGCTTCGGGGAGATTTTTTCTCCGCGTGTTTCTACACAATGGGAATATAGCCTATAATATTGTCAAAAATATATAGTAAAAATGTAGATTTTATTTAAAAAGCCTTTATTTTTAATCTTTTTTATGCTATAATATCAATGTTAGCGTGCTCGTACGCTTGTCCTGTAATGAAATATTTTCTGAAAAGACTTTATTTTATTCAACAGCCTGTATGCAGGCGATACTAATACCTACGGGTAAATAAAGAGGTATTGTTTTGGATAAATTTATTATAAATGGTGGAAAAAAGCACCGGGCAGGATTGGTTTTTTGTTGATTTTTGC
>JAEDHF010000130.1 GCA_016297165.1 Oscillospiraceae bacterium
GAAAATTTCAAGCTCCTTATGCCATTTACTTACATAATTATCACTCATACCGTTACCTTTCTTCTATGCCTTTACTATTCAGCTTTTCTTTGAGCTTTTTCCTTAGCCTGTCGCCCTGTATTCCAAGAAAAAGCATTCCCTTTCCAAAGGGTACAGTCTGTACGAAATTTTTACCGCTGTTTTCCCTTATATACTGCTCATAAGGCTTTCTGTATTCCTCTTTCAGATAATGGATACGCTGATTTGAGGAGCCCTTAAGTATGTGTCCGTCACATAGACTATGAATATATTCTCCGTCTATCAGAACTGCTACATGGCTCAAATCTGCGGTTATTTCCTCCGCTTTATAGCCCGTATAAACCAATATATCCTCGGAAATTTCCGAAAGCATTGAAAGAAGCAGAGCAAGCTCCTCTTCCTGCAAAAAGGGCTCACCACCGCTTATTGTAAAGCCGTCAATTCTGTCATCGGAAGCAAGCCTACGGACAATTTCCATAATTTCCGCCGGGGACAAATCCTTTCCGTAGCCGCTGTCCCAAAGCTCGGGATTCCCACAGCCTTCGCATCTTTTATTACAGCCCGAAAGCCATATACCTACCCTTTTCCCCGGTCCCAGAGTATAAACGGGGTAAATAATTCTGCCTGTTTTCATTTCCTGCACATACCGGAAATTTCCGCAAACATACAGCCGCATTCTTTTCCGTCAGATGTTTTCACCGGTGCGAACATGAGATTTTTCAAAGCACTGTAATCCTCAGCGGACATGTGTCTTATGTGTATCTGTGAAAGCTCTTCCTTATCCTCGGGGTGAATGTATTTATTTCGCATTCCACGAACAGAATCATATTGGCTAAAAAGCATTTCAAGCTGTTTTTCCTGTTCCTCAGTACCATAGCAGGCAAGGGAAAGCTTACGTCTGAGCCAGTTTTTCCTCACCTTTCTTCCTGCACGGTGATCGTAAAAGTCATTCATAAATGCAGAAAAGTCAACAAGGGGCGGATTATATACCTGCTTTGAGCCTTTTTTGTTTCTGAGGTGGTTTTCCCAGTCTTCGGTAACTTTACTTTCGTAAACATCACGAAGCTTTGTCTTTGAAAAGATTTCATAAAGCTGGCCTAAAAAGATGAATGCCGCCGTATAGCTTGCCTGTCCTTCGTCCCTGCTGTTTATGTAGTATTCTATAAGTGCCGCCTGATAAAGATGCTCGCTTAATGCTTCTTCAGAAAGACAGCTCTTTATCCTTTCAGAATCATAGCCCTTAAGCATTATGTCAATAAGGGTGTCACGGTCGGGAATATCCACCCTTGCTTCAACTTCTGCCGCCGCAGAGGAAACCGTTTCAACAAGCTCCTCGCTATTTTTGAAATGCCTGCCTGTAAGATTTTCAATAATGTCAAGCTTCGCCATAGTTTCGGCATGATGCCTGTCCATTTTACTATCAACATTATCAATACCCAGTCTTATATCCTCAAGAAGCTGTCTGCCATAGTCCTTTTTATGGACGCAGATTTCTATACAGTTATTATTGCATTGGTTACTGCCTAAAATTATTCTGTCCCTGTCGGTGATTTCTCGCCTTGCTCTACGGTCAAGAAGCATACCGTTTATACACAGGGCAGATTTTCTTGCGGGAGCGTCATTAACATCGTTCGGGTGGTCGTACTGTATGTAAAGATGACCGTTATTGTAGATTACGGTGGCTGCATCGTGGCTTACACGGTTTGTGCTTGCTTCAATCATATTTTTATCGTCAGAGAAGATACAGCTATTTACACAGTAGGTTCTGCCAACGCGCATAACAGTACGGTTTACAGGAACAGAGAACAAGCCGTTTATACGCCTGTTGTCAGAAAAATAGGAAAACTCAAGCTCGAAATCTGAATTATTTGCAGGCCTTCCGTCCTCAGGAAAGGAAAAAGACCCAGCATATATTCTTTCACTTTCAACAGCCGGTATAATAAGTTCAACAGAACTATCCCGGGACAACTTACTATCCGTTTTTTCAGTCACCACGGAAGAAGCCTCCGGGGTTATCGGCGACTGTTTATCTTCTATTTCAAAAACGGGCAAAAGAGGCTCGCCGCATATTCTGCACAGGGTGATTTCCGCTCCGTATCTTCGGCCGCAGGAGGGACATTCATAGTCGCCCTCGCCTATGTGTGAGGCAGACTGCTCTGTGCTATTACCACCATTTATGAGCTTATCGATTTCCTCCGCTGTGTAATACACAGTTCTTGCCTCGCGACGGGTTTTCCTGCATTTCTCACACCAGGGCTTTGAGCGCTCTACCCCTGTTTTACATATTTTACAGAAATAATAGTTTCTATTTTCCATTATTCCTCTTCCTTTCGGCAGATACTGTCTGCCTTACTTTTTCATCGGTCTGTATCCTTGCTTTTCCGCCCGGAATGCTAATAATTCTTGCATACTTTTCGTCTGCCGGCATACGATATACATTCTCTGTTCCGATACCTTTTTCTGTAAGCTTTCTTTCAAGATCGTCGAAAACCTCACAGAAGTCTTCCATTTTTTCGGTTATCTTTCTCTTCTCATCATTATCGGGTGCTCTTTGAGTCTGAGAAAGCCCTGCAACCTCAAAGGTCACTCTGCTTCCCGAGCTTACAACGCTGAGCCCTGTATTGTCGCCGAAATCGTAAACGGTCATTTTCGTTTTTTCTCCCATGGTACAAAGAGGCTGAAAACCGGAATCAATCATACATTGATTTATGCTTTCTGCAATATAGCGTTTTTTTGCGTTTTCAAGAGCCTTTTCCTCTTCTATTCGTGTCATTTCCGAAAGCGAAGTAATAATCCGTCCGATTTCGTCAGCATCAAAAGCAAGCTGTTGAGGCACAGACCCCGAAAGCTTACAAGCTGCACAGTAATCGCCATAAGCTAAATCAAACTCTTCCTTTGCCGCAAGAAATTCTCTTTCAGAGCTTTCAATTTCGCCGATAACACGAGAAAACTCATCGCTTTCACGCTCTGCCTTTTCTCTTTCGAGGCGTTCTCTGCGTTCCCTCTCTATCCTCTCGCGGTATTTCCTACGCTCTTCTTCAAGTTTTTCCTGCTGTTCGTTTTCAAGCTTTTCAATATAAACTTCATCAAATATTATGTACTGATTACATTTAGGTCCGCTCATAATAACTCCGTTTTATACCGTGTTTCTCCTGGTAGCCTCGACCCACGCTTCAAAGCCCGGTTCAGGCTTTCCATCGGGAATAATCATACTGCGCTGCTGTAAAAGAGACTGGTAATCGCCTGCTTCAAAAAGCTTGTTTGCAGCAGCATAGTAACCGTTAATATCGCTGTACCATTTTTCGTCTATACGATAGATTTTGTTTTCGCATATACTGTATGCTAACTTCCAAAGCGCCCTTACTGCATCCTCTGAATCCGCAGTGTTAACGCTAAAGGCAGTTTCAACGTCAGATGCCAGCTTCTGTAGCTCAGGCTTATCGTTTATTTCAAAGTAGAAGCTTAAAACGTCCGTGCTTAAAAGCCCCTTGATTTTACGAGCCTTCCAGATTTCGCGGCTTTCATTCTCTGTTTTCGGAAAATCCCAGTTATAGTCCCGTTCACGCATAGCGAACAATACCTTTCTGAGCTCGTCGCCTAATGCTTCAATGCTGCGGACATTTTTAAGTGCAGGCCAGAAGAACAGCCGCTTATCTTCAAGGCTGTTCAGTACAAATTTCACATAGACAGCGTCCATTCTGTCGTTTTTCTGTCCCTTTCCGTTTCCAAGGGCCTTAAGCTCTGCGGATTTCTTCTTTATTATGGGAGAATTCGGAAAATAGAATTCTGCCTCATTCATAATAAGGTTATAGCCCCACTGTGTATCCGCATACATATCCGCAGCAATTTCCGCGTCGCTGTAATACTGAATAGGGCGGTCATTCTTTTCGATAGTAAGGGGATATTCAATACCAAGAAATGATTTCCCTCCGGAAGATTCCATTGACCCGGCGATATTTTCTCCTAAGCTGATAAAGGTACCTCTGTGGATATATCTGCTGAGATTTTCCTCTGCAAACCCATTGTTTTCTGCCTTTTTAATCCATTCCCCGAGACGCTTGTTGTCGAAACGGTAGTTCTTATACAGCTCGCCGTTTCTGTCGCTGAACAAAAGCCCCTCAAGGAGAAAATAAAGGGAATTGGGAAGACCTGTAGGTACAGTTTTCGAGCTCACATAATACTTATCCTCAAGCTCCCGTCCTCCTACGATTATCTCGCGCAGAGCAATTCCAAGCATATAAAAATCAGTGAACTTATTTGCAGTCTGCCCCGTGGTAGCCTCGGGCGGAAAATTCCAGGCAGTAGTAGCATATACCATGGCGCTCTTTTCGTCGGCACTATGGTGGATTGCTCCTGCAAAGTCAATAAGCACAGGGCAGTTTTTGGCGTCATTCCACATTATGTTGCTTTTCTTTATATCACAATGCACAATATCGTTTTCCTCAAGAACGCAGAGCGCTCTGTGTAAACAACGCACAAGCTCTATAAACCTGCTCTCATAGTCACGCTGATATCTGTTATCCATTGAGTATTTATCTTCGGGAAAGGGCGAATATTTAGGCGTAACCCCGTAGATATACTCCGTGTTTTCATAGCTGAAGCTACCGTAGTCAAGTATTTCTACAATATAATCGGAGTTTATTCTGCTGAGTTTATTCAGCATATTATAGAAATTATCGGCATTTTTAGCGGTA
>JAEDHF010000131.1 GCA_016297165.1 Oscillospiraceae bacterium
AGCCGTATTCGTTGATTCTTGCGAAAGTTGCAAGATAGGAGATAAGACCGATGTTAGGACCTTCGGGAGTCTCGATAGGACACATACGTCCGTAGTGGGAGTAGTGTACGTCACGAACCTCGAAGCCTGCTCTGTCTCTTGAAAGACCGCCGGGACCGAGGGCGGAAAGTCTTCTTTTATGGGTAAGCTCTGCGAGAGGGTTGTTCTGATCCATGAACTGGGAAAGGGGAGAAGAGCCGAAGAATTCCTTGATAGCCGCTACGACAGGGCGGATATTTACAAGGTTATTGAGGGAAATCTTCTCTGTATCCTGCTGGAGACCGATTCTCTCACGGATAACACGTTCCATTCTTGTGAAGCCGATTCTGAACTGATTCTGGAGCAGCTCGCCGACGGAACGGATACGTCTGTTTCCGAGGTGGTCGATATCATCCACGATACCAACTCCCTCGCAAAGGTTGATAAAGTAGCTTACGCTTGCAAATATATCTTCTATGGTGATATGCTTGGGAACTAAGTCGTCTGCATGAAGCTTAAGAGCGTTTTCGATTTCCTCTGCGGTATCGAATTCATCAAGAATAGCCTTTAATGCAGGGAAGAAAACCTTCTCGTTGATGCCGCACTTAAGGGGGTCGATTTCAGCAGGAATATAAGGCTTGATATCAACCATTGCGTTACCGATAACCTTAACGGTTCTGTCCTCAACATCGAGGAATACCTCAGAAACGCCTGCCTGCTCAATTTCAAAGCCCTTATCGGTAGTGATTGTCTCGCCGACCTCTGCCATAATTTCGCCCGTCATGGGGTTAACTACGGGCTGAGCCAGTCTGTGGCCGATAATTCTGCTTGCAACGCCTAACTTCTTGTTGAACTTATAGCGTCCGAAACGAGAAAGGTCATATCTCTTAGCGTCGAAGAAAAGGTTGTTTAAGTGGCCCTCTGCGGATTCAACCGTAGGAGGCTCGCCGGGACGGAGCTTCTTATAAACCTCTAAGAGAGCCTCTTCCTTATTCTTTGTGGTATCCTTCTGCGCTATAGTCTGTCTTATTCTTTCGTCGTCGCCGAAGAGCTCGATAAGCTCCTCGTCGGTACCCTTACCGAGGGCACGAACGAGAGTTGTAGCAGGAATCTTCCTGTTCTTATCTATACGGACATAGAAGATATCGTTGCTGTCCATTTCGTATTCGAGCCATGCACCACGGTTAGGAATAACCTGTGAGGTAAAGAGCTTCTTACCTGTCTTATCATATTCGAAGCCAAAGTAAACGCCGGGAGAACGAACGAGCTGAGATACGATAACACGCTCAGCGCCGTTGATTACGAAGGTTCCGCTGTCTGTCATAAGCGGGAAATCGCCCATAAAGATTTCGCTTTCGGCTACCTCACCCGTTTCCTCGTTACGAAGACGAGCCTTAACTCTTAAGGGAGCCGCATAAGTAACATCACGATCCTTACACTCCTCGATTGTGTACTTGGGCGTATCGTCGATACGATAGTCCACAAAGCTGAGGACGAGCTTGCCGTTTGAATCGGTTATTGACGAAATATCCTCGAAAACCTCCTTGATACCCTCGTCAAGAAACCATTTGTAAGAATTCTTCTGAATCTCAATGAGATTAGGCATATCGATAACCTCGTTGATCTTAGAAAAACTCATTCGGGTAGTTTTACCCAACTGTACCGGCTTTACATTCACCATTGGCTTAGATCACTCCTTAATTTTTTGAAAAATAGACCATTTTTTAGCTATTTCCGTCAATTAGTCCATTATAATTCAGTATTTTATTATATATCAAGTCCGCCCGATTGTCAAGCAGTTTTTTCCGAATTTTCCAAAATAATTTAAACTCTCCCATTTGCACTAAAACCAACGGCTTTTCTCCCCTCTAATTGTTGACTTTTATGGCAGTCTGTGCTAATATAATAATAGTATATATAGGAGGAGCCTAAACAAATGAACGAGAATATTTCAAAAATAATGGATATGAGGGTTGAAAAAACCATAAAAAACCTCGAAAAGAATAAAATGAAGGGCTATTATGTAAAGACGAAGGAGGAGCTTATCGCCCTTATTGACAGTCTTATCGAAAATGATAAGCTCATTACCTCCGGCGGCTCAATGACCCTTAACGAAACGGGAGTAATCGCCCACCTTAACGAAAAATACGGCGATATTTTTGCCTGGCGTGAAAAATGCGGCTCTCCCGAAGAGGTGCAGGACTGCTTCAGAAAAGCATTTATCAGCGATACCTTCCTTATGAGCAGTAACGCAATCACAGAGGAAGGCGAGCTATATAACGTGGACGGACAGGGCAACCGTGTTTCCGCTATGATTTTCGGACCTAAGCAGGTCATCATCGTAGCAGGCACAAATAAAATCGTACCGGATATGAAGGCGGCAGAAACAAGACTTGAAAAAATTGCGGCGCCTGCAAATACGGTACGGCTTAAAATGGAAACCCCCTGTGCGGTAAAGGGCGAATGCTGTCATTGTCACAGCGACGGAAGAATCTGCTGTACCTACGTCCGTTCGGGACAGCAGAGGGTTAAGGACAGAATTAAGGTTATCTTTATCGAGGGAGATTACGGATTTTAAGAAACGAATAAGGGGCAGCTTACTGACCCTCAGTTGTCAAAAAGCCCCTTTTCTCATTAAAAAGATAAAAGTTTAGGTCAACCCTTTTCAAAGGGTTGCGGGTTTGGGGCAGAGCCCCAAAAGTCTGTAAGATTCTTTGGGTCTTGCGACAGTCTGGGGGCAGCTTCCTGCCCCTTATACCTTTTTGTAAACAATAGCGTTCCCCTCTTTACCCACACGCTTAACTACCCCCGTAAATTCAAGAATTTCAAGCAACAAGGACGGGTCGGTAGGCTTGCATATTGCCGAAAGCTCCTTTTTCGTAAAACGTCCATTAAGCCCTTCGGGTAGAAACACCCCATAATCCGCCTTTTTCTCTAATCGTATCTCATTCAGCAGCTTAACAGGCGTTTTCTCCCGTCTCATACCCCTGTAGCGTATTCTGCGGTTGTCCTTGTAGTAGGCAGTCTTACTTGTTTCAAGCTCCGCAATACATATCGTAAGGTTGGGATTTGTGAGAAAGCCCTTTATCCGATAAAGCTCAAGAAAAAGCTTAGACAAATCCTTATTTTTCCGCTTCGAGGAAGAAATAAGCTCTCCCGTCTTTTCGTTTACCGAATAGCTGTTTACTATTTTTTCAAAAGGATATACAACCGTAACATGACAGGCTCTCAGCATTTCGGAAAGCTTCTTATTAAGCTTCCCGAAGGAGCCTGTCTGTATTTCTGTTATGCCCTTTTCGCCGGCTATGTCTGCGTAAAAGCTGCCGATTTTCGCTTCGTGGTCGATTTCTCCGCCGTAGTAGCATTTAAGCGCGTTATGGATAGCCTTTTCGTTCAGCGTTCCTATGGTGGTAGCTTTACGGGCATTCGCCTTTTCTACCGCCATAGCGAATCGTTCCTCATCAACGGCTTTTTCGGGCGGCTCATAGTAAAAAACGGGAAAAAGCTCCTTTTCCATAAATTCGGGAACGCCGTAGCTATCGTTGCTTCCTATAACGCCGTCAGCCACAGCCTTTACCTCATCAATGGCATTTCCGACAGCATAACACCTGTCCGAAACCGAGAACATAGGCAGGTCGTTTCCGTTATCGCCGAATGCAACTATTTCATCAGCCCCCGTAATCTTCTTAAGCTGTAAAACAGCGTTATTCTTCCCTGCCCGACTGCTGAAAACCTCGTACCATATCTGATTACGGTCGTAAACATCAATGTAGCAGGTACGGGAAAAGCCGTTACCCGAAAGAAAAACCTCGTCCAGCGCCGCCACATTATCGGGAGAAAGGAATACTGCATAGAAAACCTCCCCCTCGAATAAAGCCTCGTAGGTTTCTACGGGTCGTAGGCGCTTATCGTCCTTTCTTGCGGTGAGGTACTTCCTGTTTTTCGGGGAATCGGGAAAATAGCTTATCCTTATCTCTCCGTCGATTATTGCGTGTACCATAGGCGTTTCGCCGAGCCGTCGGGCAGTTTCCCTTATAAGCCCGATTTCCTCTCTGTCGGGAAAATTCTTAACGATATACTCCCCCTTAACCGTATCGTAGATAAATACCCCGTTCATAAGGATAACAGGCATATTGAGCCTTAAATCCGCCATTATTTTTTCTGCGGAAAAGAGGCTTCTTGCGGTGCAGTATGAAAAAGCGGCGCCTTTAGCTATAAAATCGTTGAGCATATCCGTCGTACGGGGCTTAAGAGTCCCCGAGCTTCCGAGAAGGGTTCCGTCGAGGTCGCTTATGTAAAGAGTCATAACCTTATCCTCTCTTTCGGGGCAGAACTACTGCCGTAAAAAATCTTCTTTTATTCTATCATAAAATCGGGAAAAATCAAGTCTTTGTGAAATTGCACAAAAATTCCTCGTATAATTTTACATTTATTTTTTCAAAATAAAGTTAAAATATTATCAAACTACTTGATATTTGATACCAAATCTTGTATAATATTAGAGGTACAAAGTATCAATTAAATCTCAGGAGGATTTTTAAAATGTCAGTTAAAGTTGCAATTAACGGTTTCGGCCGTATCGGACGTCTCGCTTTCAGACAGATGTTCGGCGCTGAAGGCTACGATGTAGTAGCAATCAACGATC
>JAEDHF010000132.1 GCA_016297165.1 Oscillospiraceae bacterium
TAATTGTAGCAGGATTCGAGTTACAGAGAATAACCTCGTAGCCCTCCTCCTTAAGAGCGAGACAAGCCTGTGTGCCTGCGTAGTCGAATTCGGCAGCCTGTCCGATTACGATAGGGCCCGAGCCTATTACAAGAATTTTCTTTATATCCGTTCTTTTAGGCATCCTTCTCGCCCCCTTTTATAATGTCAATAAATTTATCGAAAAGATAGAAGCTGTCTCTCGGACCCGGGGCGCTTTCGGGGTGGTACTGAACGCTGAAAACCCTGTCGGACAGGTTTTCTACGCCCTCTACCGTATTGTCCAGAAGATTTATATGAGTAACCGATAGAGGAGTATTCTTCAAGCTTTCGGTATCTACGGCGTAGGAATGGTTCTGTGAGGTAATCTCGATTTTATTTGTGGCAATATTCCTTACGGGGTGATTTCCTCCCCTGTGGCCGAATTTCATCTTGTAGGTTTTCGCTCCGTAGGCAAGAGAAATAATCTGATGACCGAGACAGATACCGAATATGGGAAGCTTTCCGATAAGCTGCTTAATTGTATTTATGGTGGGAATTACGTCCTCGGGGTCTCCGGGGCCGTTGGAGATAAATACGCCATCGGGAGAAAGCCTTTCAATTTCCCATGCCGAAGTATTCCACGGTACGACGGTAACATCACAGCCCCGTTCATTAAGAGAACGGACAATATTCTTCTTCATTCCGCAGTCGATAGCTACGATATGGCAGACAGGCTTCTCGGCAGGTAATTTACGCACGTCCTTACAGCTTACCTTCGAAACTGCGTCATGGGGTATGGGGGTATTTTCAATAAGCTTAATACCCTCCTCCTTCGGCATATCTGCATTACAAAGAAGCACTCGCCTGCTGCCCTTATCTCTTATGGAGCGGACAAGTTTTCTCGTATCAATACCGAAAATTCCGGGGATATTATATCTTTTCATAACCTCGGAAAGGGTTTCCTTACTTCTGAAATTAGAGGGCAGGTCGTTATATTCCCTTACGATAAGACCGCCGATTGTAGGTACATCGGTTTCGTAGTCATCGTCGGCAATTCCGTAATTACCGATAAGGGGATAGGACATAACAACCGCCTGATAGGTATATGAGGGGTCGGAAATAATTTCCTGATACCCCGCCATAGAGGTATTGAATACTATTTCGCAAACTCTGTCGCCTGTATCGCCGAAGGCATAGCCGTAATACTCATCTCCGTCCTCTGTAATAATTTTCCTGTTATAGTTCATAATTACAACCCTTCCTTTTGACCGGATTTGCTCTCTGCATAACAAATCGGCACCGGTTATTTTACCTGTGCCAATTTATTCCGAATATGTCAGATATGCTCGCTAAGACGCTTCATAATTTCGTCATAAGCCTCTTCAACGCCGCCAAGATCACGACGGAAGCGGTCCTTGTCAAGCTTTTCGCCTGTCTTAGCGTCCCAGAAACGGCAGGTATCGGGGCTGATTTCATCAGCAAGAACAATAGTACCGTCGGAAAGTCTGCCGAATTCGAGCTTAAAGTCAACAAGAGTAACTCCGCATTCCTTCCAGAATGCCTTAAGCTGTTCGTTTACTGCGAAGGAATACTTCTTGATTGTTTCGATTTCTTCCTCGGTAGCGAGCTTAAGAGCGATAGCGTGATAATCGTTGATAAGGGGGTCGCCGAGGTCGTCGTTCTTATAGGAAAATTCGATTGTGGGAGAAGCGAATACTACGCCCTCTTCAACGCCGTAGCGCTTTGAGAATGAGCCTGCCGCAATATTTCTTACGATAACCTCAAGGGGTACGATAGAAACTCTTTTTACAACAGTTTCACGGTCGCTTAATTCCTTTACGAAATGGGTGGGAATCCCTGCCTTTTCAAGCTTCTGCATAAGCAGATTGCTCATTTTGTTGTTGATTACGCCCTTACCCACAATAGTACCCTTCTTGAGACCATTAAAAGCGGTTGCGTCGTCCTTATAGGACACGATGAGTTCTTCAGGATTTTCGGTTCTGAATACTTTTTTTGCCTTACCCTCGTAAAGCTGTTCCTTCTTTTCCATTGTTTTGTCCTCCTAACTATATATGTTTAAGCGCCGCCGATATAAAGCCCATAAATAACGGATGGGGCTTATTGGGTCGGCTCTTAAATTCCGGGTGATACTGAACGCCTACGTAGAAATCCCTGTCCGTAAGCTCTACAGTTTCTACAAGGGCGTTATCCGGCGAAGTACCGCTTAATACCAGTCCTTTGGCAGTAAGGGCATCACGGAAGCTGTTGTTGAATTCATATCTGTGTCTGTGTCTTTCGCTTATCTCGTTCTTTTTGTAGCAGCGTTCCATTGTTGTACCCTTTGCGATAACGCAGGGATAGCTGCCCAGGCGGAGCGTACCGCCCTTATTTATCTCGTTATTCTGTCCCTCCATAAAGTCTATTACCTTATGAGGAGTATTCTCATCAAATTCACCGGAATTTGCGTCGGTAAATCCGAGAACGTTTCTTGCGTATTCTATTACGGAAATCTGCATACCGAGACAAATTCCGAAGAAGGGAATATTGTTTTCACGGGCATATTTTACCGCAAGTATCATACCGTCGATTCCTCTTCCGCCGAAGCCGCCGGGAACGATAATACCCTGACTTCCGCTAAGGAGCTTATGAACGCTGTTTTCGTTGATATCTTCGGAATTGACCATATCTATATGAACTGTTGCACCCTGCTCAAAGCCTGCGTGCTTAAGCGCCTCCATTACGGAAATATAGGCGTCGGGGAGAGCGGTATATTTGCCTACGAGGGCGATTTTTACGTCCCTTTGTGCATTCTCCTGTCTATGCACCATTTCCTTCCATTCCGTAAGCTCGGGAGCCCTATTCTCAATACCGAGATGCTCGCAGACTACGTCGGCAAGTCCCTCATGCTCCAGCATCAAGGGTACTGCATAAAGAGAAGAAGCGGTTTTATTAAGTATTACGTCCTTGGGCCGCACGTTGCAGAAACTTGCGATTTTCCTGCGCGCCTCCTCGGGAATATCCATTTCCGAGCGGCACACAAGGATTGTAGGCTGTATTCCCATACCCAGCATTTCCTTTACGCTGTGCTGTGTGGGCTTCGTTTTAAGCTCGTCGCTTCCCGAAATAAAGGGAAGAAGTGTAACGTGGATATAAACCACGTTTTCCCTTCCCATATCCAGAGAAACCTGTCTTATTGCTTCGAGGAAGGGCGTACTTTCGATATCGCCTACTGTACCGCCGATTTCGGTAATAACGATATCAACCTTCCCCTCCGCATGATATATTCTGTCCTTGATTTCGTTGGTGATGTGCGGAATAACCTGTACGGTAGCTCCTAAATAGTCGCCCCGTCTTTCCTTATCTATAACAGACTGATAAACCTTACCCGTTGTAACGTTGCTGTTTTTCGAAAGACTTTCGTCGATAAATCTTTCATAATGTCCCAGGTCAAGGTCGGTTTCTGCACCATCCTCGGTTACGAAAACCTCGCCATGCTGATAGGGGCTCATAGTACCCGGGTCAATATTTATATAGGGGTCAAATTTCTGCAGGGTTACACTATAGCCTCTGTTTTTAAGCAGTCTGCCCAGAGACGCAGCGGTAATACCCTTACCGAGACCCGAAACAACGCCGCCTGTTACAAAAATATACTTAGTTTTCATTCCACACACCTCAGACTCAATTCAGACAGTCGATAAACCACCATCTGCGTCGTCACCCACACAACGCCAGGCACAAAGCCTAGCCGCTGTGCGGCTTCCTAGCATCTGGCGGCATCTCGCCAGTCTGTAATATAGCTATTTCGACAAGCTTTTAATTATTAACATAAAGCTGCTTATAAGGATTCTTCGTATTCGGGGTAAGCTTATAGAACTTTGAGGAAAGAAGTTCATCGGAATTACCGCCGAACTTCTTTGTGAAAAGCTCAATATATCCCTTAATCTTTTCCTTATCCTCCTCGTCCGCTTCGGAAAGACAAACCTGTTCGGGTAAATCCCGGGGCGGATATTCGGTTCTTATATAGATTTTGCCGCCATGCATTCCCGTACCGCAGAAAGCGCCCACGGGACAGGTATCCTCTGCACCGATACCGAGAACGATAATGGTACCGCCTGCCTGATATTCCGCAAGGAAGTCCCCTACCTTACCGCCAATCATAAGAAGAGGAGATTTCTCCATATATTCCTTCATGTGGATACCTGCACGATAGCCGGCGGAGCCCTTAATAAGAATCTTTCCGTCTCTCATTCCGTAGCCGGGAGCGTCGCCGCAGTTGCCGTGAATTGTGATAGTGCCGTTATTCATAGCGTCGCCTGTTGCGTCCTGTACATTACCGTAAACAGTAATATCGGACTCGGTGAGATATGCGCCTAAAGCGTTACCGGGAATACCGTAAATATGGATATGCTTACCGAGACAGCCGCTTCCGATAAAGCGCTGTCCAAGGGTATTTTCTATTGTGATTTCGCTGTCCGTTGATTTTCTGATATGCTCGTTAAGGGTTTTAAAATGCATATTCTCAGCGTTTATTCTGTCCATTATACCACACCTCCAAGCTTTTCCTTTCTGCGTTCAGCAGAAA
>JAEDHF010000133.1 GCA_016297165.1 Oscillospiraceae bacterium
GCGATTGCTTCTTCGAGCTCTGCTGTATCGTCGCTGTGAGCAACGAGCTTAAGCTCCTTGGAAAGGTCGATGCTGAAGATACCCATGATGGACTTAGCGTCGATTGCGTATCTGCCGGAAATGAGGTCGATATCATAACCGAAGAGCATAACTGTAGAAACAAATTCCTTTACGTCGTTGATTGTGGAGATTTTTACCTTTAATTCTTTCATGATGTGTTTTCCTTTCTTGTCTTTATTTGCCTTAATTGATTACTTTACGATATACGCCGAGATTTCTTCAATGAAGTCCTTACAGTCGTCGCTGTGGATTGAAAGTGTAAGCGGACGGCTTAAATCGAGACTGAAAATACCCATAATTGACTTTGCGTCAATGGTGTACTTTCCGATTGAGAGGTCTGCTTCGTAGCTGACTGCGTTAGCCTTCTTTACGAAATCCTTGACATCGTCGATTGTTTTGAGGTTGATAAATAAACTTGTCATGGTTAACCGCCTCCTGTATTATTCTCTTGTTTACTTATATAGGGGTATTTATTTCTTTCCCCTTGCCTATATAATACCATAAAATGCTTTAATGTCAAGCGGTTTAATTCATTTTCGGAGTTTTAGAGGTTAATGACAAAATTATGTAACTATTTTTGTGCAGTATGCACTAATTTTGAAGGTGTTTTTTATGAGATATGCTATACTGACCTTTGGCTGTAAGGTTAACCAGTACGAAAGTAACGCTATTTCCAACGATATGACCGCCGAGGGCTTTATAAAAACCGAACTGCCCGAGGAAGCCGACGTCGTTATAATAAATTCCTGTACCGTAACCGAAACGGGCAGCAAGAAGGTCTGCCACGAGATTAGACGGTTAAAGGGCAGGAACAGCGATGTTATTATCGTTCTGACAGGCTGTTTTTCACAGGCTTTTCCCGAGGAAGCTATGAAAAGCGGTGCGGATATTATCTGCGGAACGGCTGACAGGCGGAGAATCCCTTCATATATTAAAAACTACAGTAACAGTATGCCCGAAAACCTTGTAACCGATACGCCCGAAGCTTATGAGGAGGTAAATTTTTCCAATACTACCGGTAAGACGAGGGCATTTATAAAAATCGAGGACGGCTGCGACCGTTTCTGTTCATACTGTATTATCCCTTATGCGAGGGGACGTGTTCGTTCCCGAAGTCTTGATTCTATAAAGGCGGAGGTTGAAGCCTGCGTTCGTGACGGTCATAAGGAAATTGTTCTTGTGGGAATAAATCTCTCCTGCTACGGTAAAGATACGGGACTTACTCTTGCGGACGCGGTTGAGGCTGTGGCAGGCTTTGAGGGTATTGAAAGGGTAAGGCTTTCTTCTCTTGAGCCCGAGCTTCTTGATGAAGCTATGATAAACCGCCTTTCAAGGGTTAAGAAGCTCTGTCCCCATTTTCATTTATCTCTGCAAAGCGGTTCAGACGGAACTCTTAAAAGAATGAACCGCCATTATACGACTGATGAATACTACGAAATAGTATGCAACTTAAGAAAAGCCTTTGATAATCCTGCTATTACTACCGATATAATGGTTGGCTTCCCCGGGGAAACCGAAGAGGAATTCAGGGAATCCTTAGCCTTCGCCGAAAAGGTAGGCTTCGGTAAAATCCACGTTTTTACCTATTCGATAAGAAAGGGAACAGCTGCCGAAAAGCGTACCGACCATATCCCCGAAGCAGTAAAGCAGCAGCGCTACAAGGAAATGACTGAGCTGGATAAAAAGCTGCACAGTCGTTTCCTTAATTCGCAGGTTGGAACAATTCAGCCTGTTCTCGTTCAAAAAAGAACCTCTCCCGACTATGCTTCGGGACTTACCCCGAACTATACGAGTGTCCGAATTTACGGCAGTAATGCAAAAAAGCACGATATAATAAACGTAAAGATAATCGGAGCGGAGGAGGAGTACTGCTCGGGGGAAGAAACAGTCTGAAAAAAATATATGACATCATAGTAAGCCCGGAAAGATTTAGGTCTTTTCAGGCTTTACTTTTTTATATGGTTGTGCTATAATGTTATATGAGAAAATATGACTAAATGATATTCGGAGGTGTTTATATGTATCCTATGAAGCTTATCGCCCCTTGTAAGGATTATATCTGGGGCGGAACAAGATTAAGAGAAGAATACGGTAAGAAGTCCGATAAAGATAAGATTGCCGAAAGCTGGGAGTTATCCTGCCATAAGGACGGAAAAAGCATTATCGGAAACGGAGAGTTTGAGGGGCTTACCCTTGATGAATACATAGAAAAAGAAGGGAAGGGTGTTCTTGGAAGAAATTGTGAGCGCTTCGAGTATTTTCCTATACTTATTAAGCTTATAGACGCTAAGGATAACCTTTCAGTGCAGGTTCATCCCGATAACGACTATGCCATGAGGGTAGAGGGCGAATACGGTAAAACCGAGATGTGGTATATCGTGGACTGTAACGAGGGAGCGGAGCTTCTTTACGGCTTTAAGCATGAAATTACAAAAGAAGAATTTGCCGAAAGAATAAAGAACAACACTCTTTTAGAGGTTACAAATAACGTTCCCGTACATAAGGGCGACGTTTTCTTTATCAAGTCCGGCACTCTCCACGCTATCGGAAAGGGTATTCTTATTGCGGAAATACAGCAGAATTCCAACACCACATACCGTATCTATGATTACGGAAGGGTAGGAGCAGACGGAAAACCCCGTCAGCTTCATGTAGAAAAAGCCTGCGAGGTAACGGAGCTTACTCCGCCGCCTTGCGCTCCTAAGCCTATGGGCGAGGAAAAGGATATGGGCGGCTATAAGGAAACTCTTCTTGCTACCTGTGAATATTTTAATGTAAATAAGCTTGTTATAACCGGGGAGGCTAAGCTTAATGCAGGCGAAGAATCCTTTAATTCCATTCTCGTTTTAGAGGGAAATTTCGACCTTGACGGAGTAAGCCTGACTAAGGGCGAAAGCTGTTTTATTCCTTCGGGCTACGGCAGTTATACCCTTAAGGGCACGGGAGAGGTTATTGTAACAGACATAATTTGATGGATTGACATAAGGAGGCAGTTATATGAAATATTTTGTAGGAATTGATATCGGCGGAACCAATATTTCCACAGGCGTTGTTGACGAGACATATAAAATCGTAGGCAGAGGCAAAATAAAGACGGGAATAGGAAGAAGCTACGAGGAAATTCTGGCTGATATTATTGAAACCGTTCGTCTTGCTCTTGCTGACGCTGATATTGACCTTGAAGAGGTTAAGTCAATCGGCATAGGCTGTCCGGGAACCTGTAATACCGAAACAGGAATTGTCGAGTACTCGAACAACCTTCGCTGGAACAACGTACCCTTAGTGGCTGATATCGAAAAAGCCTTCGGTAAGAAAACCTATTTCGATAACGACGCTAATGTTGCAGCCTACGGCGAATATCTTGCAGGTGCAGCAAAGGGCGCAAAGAACGCCATTATAATCACCCTCGGAACAGGGGTAGGCGCAGGCATTATAATTAACGGAAAGATTTTCAGCGGCTCTAATTTTGCAGGAGGCGAAATCGGTCATACTGTAATTGTTGTTGACGGCTATGAATGCTCCTGCGGAAGAAAGGGCTGTTTTGAGGCTTATTCTTCGGCAACGGGACTTATCCGTATGACTAAGGAAGCAGCAGAAAACCACCCCGAAAGTAAGATTTGCCAGCTTGTTGAAGCTGACGGAAAAATAAGTGCGAGAACTGCCTTTAATGCGGCGAAAATGCTTGACGATGTGGGACAGGCGGTTGTTGACAGATACATAAAGCACTTAGCCTGCGGAATTACCAATACAATCAACATTTTCCAGCCTGATATCCTCTGTATCGGCGGCGGAGTCTGCAACGAGGGGGATAATCTTCTGATTCCCCTTAAAAAAGAAGTTGCTAAGGGTATTTATTCGAAGAACAGCGCTAAGAATACCGAAATCTGTATATGCAGTCTTGGAAACGACGCAGGTATTATCGGAGCGGCAATGCTTGGAAAAATGAACGAGGGAAATATTCTGAAATCTGTTTTCGGAATGTGATAACCGACAATTAGACAGGTATAATAAGATTAAGATAGCTTCGGCATTTATAAGCCGACAGGGAGCCTTTTTATATGGAAAAAAGCGTACACAAGGGACACAGAAACCGTATGCGGCAGGCTGTTTTAGAGCATGGCGCCGACGGACTGAACGACCACCAGATTCTTGAAATTCTGCTGTATCAATGCTTTCGTAATGGCGATACAAACCCACTTGCCCATAAACTTATAAACAGATTCGGCTCCCTTAAGAATGTTCTTGACGCCGACTATGACGAGCTTTCCTCCGTTGAAGGAATGGGCGAAGGCTCGGCGTTTTTTATAGGCTTCATAAAAGAGGTAGCAAAGCGATATGTAAAAGCTTCCTGCTTCGAGGATGAAAAAACGAGGAAATTCAGGAATACCGATATGCTAAGGGAATACTTCGAGGGTGTTTTTCTCGGTACGGACAATGAGGAAATAAGAGCTCTCGTTATTGACCCTGAGCTAAGGCTTGTAGCTGAAACGAAAATTTCCGACGGT
>JAEDHF010000017.1 GCA_016297165.1 Oscillospiraceae bacterium
CTGAGCCACACGTTCGAGAGCGTCACGGTGTTCCTTAAGAATACCGATAGAGGCTTCGTAGCCTGTTTCGATGATTCTTCTGATTTCTGCGTCGATTTCTCCTGCGATATTCTCGGAGTAGTTCCTGCCGTGGGAGTAATCCCTGCCCAGGAATACCTCGGCGTCGTTAGTACCGTAAACTACGGGGCCTAAACGGTCGCTGAAGCCGTAGCGTGTAACCATGCTTCTCGCAACATTTGTTGCACGCTCGATATCGTTGGAGGCGCCTGTTGAAATATCCTCAAGCACAAGCTTTTCAGCGCAGCGGCCGCCCAGAAGGACGATAAGCTGTTCCTCCATTTCACGCTTGCTTACATAGTTCTTGTCGTGCTCGGGGAGGGACATTGTAAAGCCGCCTGCGGAGCCTCTCGGAATAATTGTGACGTGATGAACCTTATCCTGTGTGGGGCAGTAGTAGGTACATACTGCGTGTCCTGCCTCATGGTAGGCGGTAAGGCGCTTTTCGTTTTCGGTAACAACCCTCGACTTCTTTTCGGGACCTGTAACAACCTTGATTGCCGCTTCCTCAATATCGGGCTGGATAATAGCCTTTCTGTTATTGCGTGCAGCAAGGAGAGCAGCCTCGTTAACGAGGTTTTCAAGGTCGGCGCCCGTAAAGCCTGCGGTAGATTTTGCGATTGTGGCAAGGTCGATATCGGGAGAGAGCTTCTTATTTCTTGTATGAACCTTAAGAATAGCCTCACGGCCCTTTATATCGGGATAGCCTACGGTAATCTGTCGGTCGAAACGGCCGGGACGGAGAAGAGCCGGGTCAAGAATATCACGGCGGTTTGTAGCCGCCATAACAATAATATTCTGGTTATCGGTAAAGCCGTCCATTTCTACGAGGAGCTGGTTTAAGGTCTGCTCACGCTCATCGTGTCCGCCGCCGAGACCTGCGCCTCTTTGACGGCCT
Source organism: Oscillospiraceae bacterium (assembly GCA_016297165.1). GTDB lineage: Bacteria > Bacillota > Clostridia > Oscillospirales > Ruminococcaceae > Ruminiclostridium_E. Next base: position 956 of record JAEDHF010000017.1, read on the forward strand.
ACTGCGTCGATTTCGTCTATAAATACAACAGAGGGGGTCTTTTTCTTAGCCTGGTCGAAAAGGTCACGGACTCTCGAAGCGCCCACGCCTACGAACATTTCCACGAAGTCGGAGCCGCTTATGGAGAAGAAGGGGACGCCTGCTTCACCTGCAACCGCTTTAGCAAGTAAGGTTTTACCTGTTCCGGGAGGGCCAACAAGAAGTACGCCCTTAGGGATTCTTGCGCCAAGCTCCTGATATTTTCCGGGATTTTTCATAAAATCAACGATTTCGGCAAGCTCCTGCTTTTCCTCGTCAGCGCCCGCAACATCGGCGAAGGTAACCTTCTTGCCGTTTGAGGGCTGGTTTCTTGTCTGAGCTCTTGAGAACTGGCTCATTTTTCCGCCGCCGTTAGCCTGTCTCATAATTACGAAAGTAAAGCCTATCATAAGAGCGATAAGAACAGCGTAGGGGATAAAGCTTAAAAGGAAGGAGTTATCGCTTATCGGGAAATAGTCGAGCTTTAAGGGTGCGTCGGGGTTTTTCTCGTTATATTCCTCGCGGTAATCCATAGTATCGTTAAGAAAAACGTTAACGTTAGGTACCGTATATACATACAGATTCTTTTCCTCGGTAGATTTCTTATAGTTCAATGCGCCGCTTCCGAGGTCGAGAGTATATTCGCTTACAGTAAAGCTGTCGAAATCGTTAAGAACGTCCGAATAGGTGGAAGGACGTACTACCGTATATTCGCCGCTTGTTCTCGGTATCATATTATTCAGAACGAATATCATTCCGAATACGAGAACAAGGATAATTATGAGGTAAATTACCGCTCCTTTGAATTTGTTAGACTGCATTTAGACCGCCTTTCCGAAAATTATTTCTATTTATTTTTAGGGTTAACTGTATATTTCTTTTTTAAGTACGCCTATGTAGGGCAGGTTTCTGTATTTCTCGGCATAATCGAGACCATAGCCCACGACGAATTCGTTTTCAATATCGAAGCATTTATAATCTGCGGTTATGTCGGCAGCTTTTTCAACCTTTTTATCTAAAAGGGTACATATCTTTACGGAGGCAGGATTTTTTCCGAGGAGATGATTCCTTACGGCGTAAAGGGTTCTTGCGCTATCGAGAATGTCCTCTACTATTATTACGTCCTTACCGGATATATCCCTGTCGGTGTCCTTTACTATATTTACCTTTCCCGAGGAAACCGCCTCGTTTCCGTAGGAACGGGCAACCATAAAATCTATTGAACAGGGGAGATTTATTTCTCTTATAAGGTCCGACATAAAAATAACCGAGCCCTTAAGAATTCCTATTATTACAGGGGATTTTCCCTTATAATCCTCGGTAAGCCGTCTTCCGAGGGCTTTAATACTTTCCTTAAGCTCTTCTTCGGAGAAGAGAATTCTTTCCAGATCCTTATGCACTTCATTTTACCTTACTTTCTTTTAGTTTAACAAGTATATCATATACGGGCGAAAAAATCAATATTCAAATAGTGAAAATTATGTGGTTTTATTCCGATAATTCTGTATTTCTTCGGCTATATAGAATTTTTTCTTTCTTACATAGGCGAATCTGTTCTTACAAAGATTAACCTTTCCCATGCCCTTTTCGATAATTTCTTCACACCGGTTTATTCTAAGAGTGCTGGGCTCTACCCCTTTTTCCTTAAGGGCAGAGGCGATAATGCGGCATTTCAAGGCTTTCGGGAGAGCTTTTAATGCCTTAGAATCATATTTTCCGTCAATAAGACATTCCTTAGCTTTTTCGGCTGCACATTCTTCGAGATAATCAGCGTCGTCGCCCACTATTGCGGTCATTCGGGCTGCTGCCCCGATAAAGGAGGGGTTAATCTCCTTTAAGAGAGGGATAATGTTATGGCGGATTTTATTTCTGGTATAGTCGTTGGTGAGGTTGCTGCTGTCCGTTACGAAGGTAAGGCTGTTCTTTTCGCAGTATCCCTCGATTTCCTCACGGCTGCAGCGGATAAGGGGACGGATAATATTGTCCCTTACGGGAGGGATTCCCGAAAGTCCCTTTGTTCCTGTTCCCCGAAGCATATTTATAAGCACCGTTTCCGCATTGTCGGAAGCGGTATGGGCTGTGGCAAGCTTAGCGGCTTTTTCGGTACAGATACGCTGAAATTCCCTGTAGCGGAGCTTTCTCGCTGTTTCTTCAAGGCTTTCGTGCGGAGAAACCTGTTCCTTTACGTTTATACTGACTGCTTCAAGGGGAACGCTAAGGCTTTCACAGAGGTTTTTAACAAAAGCCTCGTCCCTGTCGCTTTCTTCGCCCCGTAAATTGTGGTTGATATGGCAGGCAAAAAGGGTAAGGCAGTATTCCTCCCTTAAGGAGAGGAGAATATGGAGAAGGGCTACGCTGTCTGCGCCGCCGCTAAGTCCAACTACTACGGTATCGCCCTTTCGGAGCATATCGTAGCGGTTTATTGTGTTCCTGATTTTATTGTCCATAGCGCTGTTCTATATCGCTGAAGCGTGTAAACTGGCCGTCCCAGCGGAGATTTACCGTATCGGTTTCACCGTGACGGTTTTTAGCGATTATACATTCACAGGAGGTGGCATTTTCTTCCGATTTTGTATAGTAGGCGTCACGGTAAAGGAAAAGTACGATATCGGCGTCCTGTTCGATTGAGCCCGATTCACGAAGGTCGGAGAGCAGAGGTCTTTTATCCGTTCTCGATTCGGGGCCACGGGAAAGCTGTGAAAGAGTAATAACGGGGACGTTAAGCTCCTTAGCCATTATCTTAAGGTTTCGTGTTATTTCGGAAATTTCCTGTACTCGGTTTCCGTCCTTTCTGCCTGTTGACATAAGCTGGAGATAGTCGATTACTACAAGTCCGAGATTATTCATACGGCGAAGCTTCGCCTTCATTTCGCCGTTGCTTATGCTTGCTGTATCGTCGATATAAAGCTCAATCATATTAAGCATTTCAGCGGCTTCGGAAAGACCGCGCCACTGGGAATGCTCGATTTTTCCCGTTTTCATCTGGTCGGAGGAAATCCTGCCCTCGGAGGATAAAAGACGGGATACAAGCTGTTCTCTCGACATTTCAAGGCTGAACACCGCTACCTTCTTATCCCTGTTCATTCTTGCGGCATTTACCGCTATATTCATGGCGAAGGAGGTTTTACCCATACCGGGACGGGCGGCGATAAGTATAAGGTCGGAGGGGTTAAGTCCGTAGATATAGCGGTCGAGATTCGGGAAGCCCGAGCTCATGCCCTTTTTATTGGCTTCCTCGGGATGAGCGGCAATATGGGCTAAATTACGGAGAGTATCACGGACGGTATTTCCGATATGGACAAGTCCCTTTATCTCCTTCTCGTTACGAATATCGTATATCTTCTTTTCTGCGTAGTCAAGCATACTCTGGGGTTCTTCCGTTCCCGAAGAGGCAAGCTCGAAGATATCCTTTGAGGCAAGGATAAGCTGTCGCATCAGATATTTTTCGTCCAGTATTTCTGCGTAGCTTTCGATGCTGGATTTTTCTACGGAGGTTTCGGTAAGCTTAAAAAGATAGGTTCTCGCCGCCTCCTGTGAATCGAAAACGCTCTGTCTTACGCAGTTTTCCGTAACGCTTACGATATTTATATCCTGTCCCGAGACGAAAAGCTTCTGAATAACCGCATAAATGCCGCTGTGCATTTTTATGTGGAAATGCTCAGGGGTAAGCTTATCGGAAATTTTCGTAACAAGCTCGGGTTCTATAATAAGTGAGCCGAGAACAATCTGCTCGGCGTCAATATTGAATGGGAGATTACTCTCGGAGATACTAAGCTCTGCCATTGTTCCCGGTTCCTTTCCTTTTGGTGTGGTCACCTCTAAATACCTATGCCATTTCTCTGCACTATGCCTTTAGCTGTCATATTGCCCTAAATTTCCTTGAAATACATCAAGTATTACTGCGAAAATTTAGTACAATCTTACAACTAAATTCACAGCACATATAAACGACATAGGTATTTAGAGGCGACCTTATGTTATTCCAGTTCTGTTACCTGCACTTTAAACTTAGCGGAAACGCCGTTATAAAGACGGGCTTCAACCTCGAAAACACCGAAGGTCTTTATGTCGTTCTTAAGAAGAATCTTCTTCTTTTCTACCTCAAGTCCGTGGGCGTCCTTGATAAGCTTGGAGATGTCCTTAGCGGTTACGGAGCCGAAAAGCTTTCCGTTGGCGCCTGCCTTAACCTTTGTAGAGAAGGTCTTTCCCTCGATAATTTCGGCGATATGCTTTGCGTTAGCGATTTCTACGTCGATTTTGTGCTGTGCATGGGCCTTCTGACCGTCTAAGATGTTCATATTTGCATTTGTAGCTTCAACGGCAAGGTTTTTCTTTATAAGGCAGTTTCTTGCGAAGCCGTCCTTAACCTCCTTTACCTCGCCTTTTTTGCCTGTTCCTGCAACGTCCTGTAATAAGATTACCTTCATTTTAACTTCTTCCTTTCTTTTGTTTGATTATGAATTGAGACTGTTATAGTACTTGTTGATTGCTTCCTTTAAAAGGTCGGTTACCGCCTCCGTATCCATATCGGAAAACTGCGCCCCCGACATGGTCTGGTGGCCGCCGCCGCCCAGATATTCCGCTATGACTTGTACGTTTATTGCGCCGAGGGAACGGGCGCTTAAGGAAATTTCGTCACCCGAGGTCTTAGCTATTACGAATGCCGCCTTTACGTCGGAAATACCGAGAAGCTCGTCTGCCGCCTGTGAGGCTACTATCCTTATATCCTGGATAACCTTTGAGGTTACGGCTATTGCACAGTTACGGTAAACCATAGCCGAGGAAACAAGCTCGGACTTGGATTTGTAACATTCTATCGAGTTGGTAAAGAAGCTCTTTACGTTAATTGTATCGGCATTGAGATTTTTGAGGAATGCAGCCGCTTCGAAGGTTCGTACACCCGTTCTTAAGGTGAAATTCTTGGTGTCGAGGGTGATACCTGCAAGTAAAGCCTCCGCCTGGAAGGAGGAGATTTTTCCTGCGTCGCCGAAATACTGGAGAAGCTCGGTAACCATTTCCGAAGCGCTTGAAGCGTAGGGCTCATGGTGGAAAATCATAGCTTTATCAATATGATTTATCATTTTTCTGTGGTGGTCGATTACTACTACCTTATGCGCCATTTCAAGAAGCTCGGGAACATCTACAATCTGGGGATTATGGGTATCCACCACTATAAGGAGAGAATTCTCTGTGAATTTCTCCGTGGCTTCCTGTGCGGGAATGCACTGATACGCCTTTTCGTTATCGTAGATATAGTTATAAAGCTTAATGGACAGGGTCGTAGCCTTATCTATTACCGCATAAGCGTTTTTACCCAGCTTCCTTATTGCCCCCGCAAGACCGATAGAAGCGCCTACGCTGTCCAGGTCGCTGTAACGGTGACCCATTATGTAAACGTCCTCCGACTGCTCGATTGCTTCGATAAGGGAGCTTGCAATAATTCGGGTTTTTACCTTTGTACGGCGCTCAACTCCCTTAGATACGCCGCCGAAGAACTCGAAGCCCGTTTCGGTTTTTATTGCCGCCTGGTCGCCGCCTCTGCCCAGTGCCATATCAAGAGCCTGTTTAGCGAAGCTTTCGCTTTCGGCGAGGGTTTTACCTGTTCTTCCTATACCGATTGAAAGAGTTACGTTCATACGGTCGCTTGCCTGAATTTCTCTTGCCTTATCGAGAATTTTTACCTTATCCTCGATAAGGGCGCGGACGTGGCGCTCTTCGATTACTGCCCAGAAACGGTCCTTACTGTATTTTTTAAGAATACCGTTGGTGCTGTTTATGAAGTCCTCTAAAAGCTTATCAATCTGTACCGTTACGTTAGCGGTTTCGCTCTCGGAGTTTTCACGGAAAAGCTCGTCGTAGCTGTCTATTACGAAGGTTATTACTACGGGCTGTGCCAGCCTTTTTTCTACCTCGAGGGTACGAAGCTTCGTAATATCGCAGAAATAGATTATATATACCTCTTTTGCGTCGTCGTCGGCAGGGACATAAGGATAAAGCTTATAGTAACAGCTTTTATATTTTATCTCGTAGCCTTCCTTTTGCAGCAGCTTTTCAAGAGGCAGCTTCGTTATCATTTCGATAGAATTTCCGTATTCCGCTTCATCTCCGAAGCTCTCGCTGAATTCCTTGTTGAACCAGACAAGCCTGTTTTCGTCGTCGATAATAGCTACCGAAAGAGGCATGCTGTTCATGGAAATCTTTTCCATGTGGTCTATCTCGGCGTCGATATGGGCGAAATATTGGAAATTTCGTCTTGTTACCGATATAAGCTTCGCTACCGTAAAGCCGCCTGTTACGGATAGAATGGGGGCGAAGATACAAAACGCCTGTAAGGACGAGGAATAGGTAAAAATAAGCATAACGAGAGCTGTTGAAAGAAGTGCGATTATAGAGAGGACAAGTCCTCCGTCGCGGAAATTATTCTTCAAGACAGACCACCTCTTTTCGGTAAATTAGTATCGGATGAGCAAATGAATAAGAATTATACTTCCATTATAATGGGTAAAATCATGGGGCTTCTTCCCGTTTTCGAGAAGATAAAGCCGCTTAAGGCGTCCTTTATATCGCCCTTTATTGTGTTCCATTCCCTCATATTGGGCTGGAGCTCTCTTTCGAGAACGGCGCTTGTTCGTTCTCTCGATTCCTCCATAAGCTCCTCGGATTCACGGACATAGACGAAGCCTCGGGAAACTATATCGGGACCCGAAACTACCTTTCCCGTAGCCTTTTCGATAGCGGTTACCACGATAATAAGTCCGTCCTGTGCAAGATGCTTTCTGTCACGGAGGACTACGGAGCCTACGTCGCCTACGCCGAGGCCGTCAACAAGCACTCTGCCTGCCGTAACCTGGCCCGATATCTTCATTTCCTCGCCGTCGGTTTCGATTACCGTACCGTTTCCGGCAATAAAGATATTTTCCTCGGGGATATGAAGCTGACGGGCAAGCTCGGTATGCTTGAACATATGCTTGAATTCGCCGTGAATGGGAATAAAATACTTGGGCTTAGTAAGGGATATCATCATCTTAAGCTCTTCCTGGCAGGCGTGACCCGAAACGTGTACATCGTACATAGCTTCGTAGATTACGTTGGCTCCTGCCCTCATAAGCTCGTTAACAACTCTTCCCACAAGCTTTTCGTTTCCGGGAATAGGGTTAGCGGAAATGATAATTAAATCCATGGGGGTGATGGTAACCTGTCGGTGCTCGTTGTTCGCCATTCGGGAGAGAGCGGACATAGGCTCGCCCTGGCTGCCTGTAGTAATAATTACGACCTCCTCGGGAGGGAGCTTTCCTACCTTATCGATATCGATAATCATACCCTTGGGCACTTTGATATAATTCAGCTCGATTGCCTTATGAAGCACGTTTATCATACTTCTGCCCGATACGGCTACCTTTCTTCCCGTAGCGGCGGCATTATCTATAATCTGCTGTATTCTGTGGATATTGCTGGAGAAGGTTGCGACGATAATACGGCGACCCTCTGCCTGTGCGAAGAAGTTCCTGAGGGAGCCGCCTACTCGTCTTTCCGACATTGTATAGCCGGGACGCTCGGCGTTTGTGCTCTCGGAGAGGAGGGCGAGAACCCCTTGATTCCCCAGCTCGCCGAAACGGGCAAGGTCGATAATTCCGCCCTCGATAGGGGTATAGTCAACCTTGAAGTCGCCTGTATGGATAACTACTCCTGCGGGAGTATGGATAGCGAAGGCACAGGCGTCGGGGATAGAGTGGTTTACTCTTATGAATTCGACGCTCATGGCTCCTGCGTTTATTACCTCGCCGGGCTGTGCAACTATAAGATTGCATTCGTTCAGAATGCCATGCTCGGTAAGCTTACCCTCCACAAGTCCTAAGGTAAGTCTTGTACCGTAAACGGGAGCCTTTACCTTTTTAAGGAGGTAGGCGAGGGCGCCGATATGGTCCTCATGACCGTGGGTAAGGAAAATACCACGGAGCTTATCCTTATTCTTTACAACATAGGTAAAATCGGGGATAACAAGGTCAACCCCCAGCATATCGTCATCGGGAAAGGCAAGACCGCAGTCGATAATAATCATATCGCTGCCGTATTCGTAGAGGTACATATTCTTTCCGATTTCGTTAAGGCCGCCTAAGGGGATAATTCTTAAGGGCGACGCATTTTTTCCCTTATTAAGAGGGACGAGAATTCCCGAGGGAGACTGTGTTTTCGTCTTTTTAGTTCTCGTTGTGGTTTTCTGAGGCGTTGTCTTAGCCTTTGCAGTCTGCTTCACGGGCTGTTTACGGGTCTTTTCCGAGGGCTTGCGTACCGATTTTGCCCCTGGCTTTTTATCGGCGGCTTTCTCGTTATTTTTTATAGTATAGCGTTTTCTTGCTGTGCGCTTTTTTTCTGTCTGGGCAGTAGTATTGTTTCGGTTATTCTTATTCTCTTTTTCTTGTGTCATTACATAGTATCCTTTCATAGTTTTAAAGCTCAAAAAAGTGGTTTCCTCGGTGACGGGTCAGAGGAAAGGCTTATGTATCCTGCAAAAAAATTGCAGGACAGATATATTTGTACCGGATATTCCGGTAAAGGTTCATTTTTGGGGTCTGCGGTAATGCAGAGGATATAACGGGACAAAACAACTCACTGTATATTATATATCAAATTGAGTGAAATGTCAATCTTTCGAGGCCGTCTTTATATATCGGCGCCGTACTTTTCCTCCTCCATAGCCTTCTTTATCAGCCTTTCCGTTTTTTCACAGAGCTCCGCGGCGGTTTCCGCAGTAAAGCTTTCCGCAAAGAGGAAAAGCCCCGTACCGTCACGATTCGAGCGGATAAAAACCCTTTCCCCGTCGGAGGAGAGGACTGCACCTTCATTTTCCTCGGGAGAAGCCTTAAGGCGCTTTATAATTCTCTGTGGCGGACAGGTTATTCTTATAAAGCGGTTTTCTGTGTCCGAAGGGGGGAGAAGCTCCTTAAGCTCCTTTATGCCGAGCCCTTTATCCGACATATAGCGAAGCACCGAAAGGGCAAGGGCGAAGCCGTCGGTAAGAAAGGTCTGCCTTGCGGCTATACGACGGGCTTTGCTGTCGCTGTTGTCCATTGAACTGCTATAATAGCGGAGGGATTTTTTTCCGTAGAGGGAGAGAAGCTTATCTATACTTCGGGGAAAGGAGAAGGGGAGAGCTACCTCAGCTCCCCTTTCCGCCGCCTTTAAAGCCGCTACGGAAAGCATTTCGTTATAGCTAAGGCAGGCGTCCTCGGTCGTTATCTCAGACCTCAATCCGTCGAGGCTTAAGGATATTGTAAGGGGCTCCTTTCCTGTTCCGATTTTTCGGGTATAGGGGAGATAAAGCTCCGTTCCCGATTTCCCCGAGGCAGTAAGCCGTATCAGATAGGGTACGGTGAAATCGGTTATACTGTCGAGAAAGGCGGTATATAGGGGCAGTGAGCCGCTGAAGCGGTTTATGCGGCTGAAGCTGTCCCAGCCTACGGAAAGAAACTCTCCCCTTTTAATTCCGCCCTCTAAAAGCCGCTCCTGACTTCGGGTAAGAGGGAGAAGCCCCCTGTTTTTTATGATTATATCGGTTTTGTTTCCCGAATTTATATAAACAAGAAGCTTACAGTTAAGAAGCCTTCCCGTATAGGAAAGAACGGGAAGAGTAAGGCTTTCACAGTCGAAGCAGGTACCGCCCGTACTGGAAATTCCGCTTAAAAGGGCGCTTTTTAAGGCTATAGCCGAGGGCTCGCCGTTACTGCCTACCGCTATTGCTCCGTCGGTTAATTCGGGGAGAATACAACCGATTTTTCCTGCTGTTTCGGGGGTTATTTCCATATTAGTTTCGCCGGAAATACCCGATTCGCTGATTCTTATGTCTTCTGCTGAGCCATACTTTATATCCTCGGTTATAAAGGCGTTATCGGGAACGGTTTTATTCTGCCAGAGCTTTACGCCGCCGCTTATTACCGCATTTTCGCCTATTCTCACCGATTCGCCTGCTACTGCATTCTCATAAACGGCGGAGCCGCTTCCGATTTTTGCGTTACTGCATATAATACAATCGTTAAGGGTCACGTCCTCGCCGATATAGGCGCCGTCCATTATTACGGAGCTTCTTATCTTTGTATTTTTTCCGATAAAGACGTTTGAGCCGATAACCGTATTCCCTGTTATAAAAACGCTTTCCGATACAGAAGAATTTTTTCCGCAGCAAAATTTTGCATTTACGGAGGTTTTAGCTGATATAGGGGCGCTTTCGGGAGCTTTAAGCCCGATTTTTCTCTCCAGCATATCGGCGTTACAGCTTTTATATGAAGAAAGGTCGCCGATATCGCACCAGTAGCCTTTTTCCTCGTAATAGCTTATGGGAATATCGTTTTCCAGCATTTCGGGAAAGAGGTTTTTTGCGAAGTCCCACTTCGTTTCCGAGGGGATAAGCTTTAATACAGAGGGGGAGAGAATATATATTCCCGTATTGGCGCTATCGCTTCGGCAGCTAACAAAGGAGGGCTTCTCGGAGAAGCCTGTTACATAGCCCTTTTCCCCGAGGATTACGCCGTATTCTCTCGGGTCGTCCATTTGCTTCGTTATAATGGTTGCCGACGATTTTCGGATATTATGGAATTCCATAGCTTTTTTAAGGTTGAAATCGCATACTGCGTCGCCGCTTATTACAAGGAAATCATCGGTGAAATCCTTGCCGAAAAGTCCTGCTGCCTTTTTTACACAGCCCGCTGTGCCTAAGGGAGAGGTTTCCTCGGAGAAGGCTACGGACAGGTTTTTATAGCTGCCATTTTCTATCCTGTTCCTTATCATACCGCCCTTATAATGTATAGCTATAACTGCTTCGGTAAAGCCGTTATCATTCAGTAAATCAAGAATATAAAACAGTACGGGCTTTCCGCAGACGGGTACAAGAGGCTTAGGCAGATTGCAGGTTAGAGGGCGGAGTCTTGTGCCTTCGCCGCCTGCAAGAATTACAGCTTTCATTTTATCATCCTTTCCTTTTTTCAGCTGATAATATTATGGGAGTCAATTCGTTTTTTTAAACAGGCAAAAATGCTGCCCACGGCATAAAATGTATTAGAGTTGGTCTATGAAAGGAGCTTTATTATGAGAACAAGCATTATTATTCTTTATTCATATACAGCCGCAAGAAAGGCAGCAAAACAGCTTATTAACAACGGAATTAAGGCGGGAATTACCAAAATAAGCGGTTATAAGGGCGGCGGCTGTGCCTACGGGGTAAGGATAAACGACGACGTCGAAAGGGCAAAGGAAATTATCGGCAGAGCAGGAATACGCTATCGGGATATTATTTAGAAAAAGGAAAGGACGGGTGTAAATGATATATTTTGATAATGCGGCGACGACTTATCCGAAGCCGCCTTCGGTTATATCCGCTATGTCGAGGGCGCTTGTTCGCTACGGAGCGAACCCGGGAAGGGCAGGGCACAGGCTTTCCCTTGAAACAGCGGAGGCGGTCTATAATGCAAGAGAAAGCTGTGCCGATTTTTTCGGAGCAGAGGTGGAAAATACGGTTTTTATGCCGAACTGCACATACGCTCTTAATACGGCGATTAAGGGGATTCTTACCCCTAAGTCCCATATCGTAATGAGCGATATTGAGCATAACGCAGTACTGCGACCGGTTTATGCCCTTTCGAAAGCCATAGGAGTAAGCTATTCCTTCGCCGAAACAAGCGAGGACGACGACCTTACCCTTAAGGAATTCGAAAGGCGGATAACACCCAATACGAGAGCAGTAGTCTGTACTCTTGCAGGAAACGTAACGGGGAAAATACTGCCCGTAAAGAGGATAGGGGAGCTTTGTAAAAAGCGTGGAATATGCTTTATTGTAGATGGCGCACAGGGGGTAGGCGCCGTACCCGTTACCCTTTCCGATAATATCAATATTATCTGTACCGCAGGGCATAAGGGCTTATACGGACCTATGGGTACGGGGCTTATGATAACCGACGGAAAATATGAGCTTAAAACCCTCGTAGAGGGCGGAACGGGAAGCCTTTCGAAGGAAATGGCTCAGCCTGATTTCCTTCCCGACCGCTTCGAAAGCGGAACGATAAATACCTGTGGTGCAATCTCTCTCGGCGAGGGAGTACGCTTCGTAAGTCAGAAAGGCTTAGACACTATAAGAAATCATGAAATGAACCTTTCGAAGAGATTTTTTAACGCTATGGGGAATATCAAGGGGGTAAGGCTATATAGCGACAGCTTCGACGAGAGATACGCTCCCGTAATACCCTTTAATATAGGGGAAATGCCCTCGGAGGAGGCGGCAGAAAGACTAAGCGGTATGGGCTTCGCTTTAAGAGGCGGTTTTCACTGCGCTTATCCTGCCCATAGAAAGATAGGTACGGCGAGCCAGGGAGCAGTCCGCTTTTCACCCTCGGTTTTCAGTACCGCTTCTGAGGTTAACGCTCTCCTTAAGGCGGTAGGAAAAATTGCCGCCGGTCTTGCATAAAGCTTTGTATTGTGTTAAAATGGATATAAGAGAAAATTAAGCGCTGAAAGCTCCTTTTCGGGAGCTTTCACGCTATGAGGTGTAAAATGGATAAATATGACGTTATCGTTATCGGGGCAGGCGCCGCAGGTATGATGGCGGCGGTTACGGCGGCAGGAAAGGGCGCAGTAACCGCAGTTATCGAGCCTAACGAAAAGGTTGGGAGAAAGCTCGCCATTACGGGAAAGGGACGCTGTAACCTTACCAACAATTCCGATAACGAGAATATACTGAAGAATATACCGAGAAATCCCCGATTTATGTATAGCGCCCTCTCTATGTTTTCCGCAGAGGATACTATGAATTTCTTTGAATGGAGAGGGGTAGAGCTTAAAACCGAAAGGGGAAACAGGGTTTTTCCCGTTTCGGACAAGGCTTACGATATCGTTGACGCTCTTTTCTTCGCTATGAAGGACGAGGGAGCGGAGCTTATAAGAGGCAGAGTTACGGATATTCTTACCGAAAATAACGCCGTTAAGGGAGTAAAAACCGAAAGTGGCAATATCTATGGCGACAGGGTTATTCTTGCAACGGGAGGAATGTCCTATCCCGTTACCGGCTCAACGGGAGACGGGTATAAGCTTGCCGGAAGGCTGGGGCATACCGTAACGGAGCTTAAGCCCTCTCTTGTGCCCCTCGAAACAAGGGAAAACTGCGCCGAAATGATGGGGCTTAGCCTTAAGAACGTTACTCTTACATTAAGGGATAACGAGAAGAATAAGAATGTATTTTCGGAAATGGGGGAAATGCTCTTTACCCATTTCGGCATATCGGGACCCCTCGTATTAAGCGCAAGCTCGCGAATGGACAGGATATCCGAGGGGAAATACACCGCCCTTATAGATTTAAAGCCTGCCCTTGATATGCAGCAGCTTGAAAAAAGGATAATGAGGGATTTCGACGAGCGGAAGAATATGCAGCTTGATAATGCTCTCAGAAAGCTTCTTCCCGAGAAGATTATACTGCCCTTACTTAAAAGGGCAGAGGTTTCACCCACAAAGCAGGTCAATTCCGTTACAAAGGCGGAGAGAGGAGCAATTTTAAGCTGTATAAAGGCTTTTTCCCTTTCGATAACCGCCTACAGACCTATTGCGGAAGCTATTATTACCGACGGCGGCATCTCAGTTAAGGAAATAAACCCGAAAACTATGGAATCGAAGCTTATAAAAGGGCTTTATTTTGCAGGAGAAATAATCGACGTTACAGGCTTTACGGGGGGATATAATCTTCAGATTGCCTTTTCGACGGGCTATGCCGCAGGAATGGCGGCGGCAGAAGGCTTGTAAATAGTGCGTGCAGGGTAACTGTCCGCAGGACAGTTACCCCCAGACTGTCGATAAACCACCATCTGCGTCGTCAACCGCACAACGGCAGGCACAAAGCCTAGCCGTTGTGCGGTTTCCTAGCATCTGGCGGCTTCTCGCCAGTCTGTAGTATAGCTTTTTCTACAAGCAGACATTAAATAATGGTTGCTTTTTTCTACAGAATGTGGTATAATATAACTTAATACAACTACTAATTTTTGCATTTTTTACAAACTAAGGCAATACTACAAAGACGTAAGACGGTCTTTGTGTGGTGTTGCCACGAATCAGGAGGATTTTAAAATGGCAAAGCTTATGCTCGGAAATCAGGCTGTTGCCCGTGGTCTTTATGAGGCAGGGGTACAGGTAGTTTCCAGTTATCCCGGAACTCCAAGCACGGAGATTACGGAATTCGCGTCCACATACAATAAGGACGAAATGTATTCCGAATGGGCGCCTAACGAAAAGGTAGCCTGTGAGGTAGCTATCGGCGCCTCAATCGCAGGAAAAAGAGCCTTCTGCGCTATGAAGCACGTTGGTCTTAACGTTGCCGCCGACCCCCTTTATACCGCTTCCTATACAGGCGTAAACGGCGGTCTTGTGGTTGCTGTGGCAGACGACCAGGGTATGCACTCCTCACAAAACGAGCAGGATTCGAGAAATCACGCAAAGGGCGCAAAGCTTCCTATGATTGAGCCCTCGGATTCGGGAGAGTGTAAGGAATTTACAAAGCTTGCTTATGAAATATCCGAAAAGTTCGATACTCCCGTTCTTTTACGCCTTTCCACAAGGGTAGCTCACTCCCAGAGCTCTGTTGAGACAGAGGAAAGAACCGAAGTAAATAAGCCCTACGAAAAAACTCCAACAAAGTACATAATGACCCCTGCAAACGCTAAGCCTCGTCATATCTTCGTAGAGGAGCGTATGAAAAAGCTTACCGAATATGCGGAAAACTGTCCCCTTAACAGGGTTGAGATGGGAAGCGACGAGATAGGTATCATCACCAACGGCGTAGCTTATCAGTACGCTAAGGAAGCCCTCGGTGATAAGGCAAGCTATCTTAAGCTCGGTATGGTAAATCCCTTACCCGTAAAGCTTATAAAGGATTTCGCTTCTAAGGTAAAGAAGCTCTACGTTATTGAGGAGCTTGACGATATAATTGAGACGCACTGCCGCAAAATCGGCTTAAATCCCATAGGCAAGGAGCTTTTCACCTTCCTTGGCGAATATTCACAGACTATGATAAAGGAGAAAATCCTCGGAGAAAAGAACGAGTTCGTGGCTCTCGAAGACGTTATTCCCGTTCGTCCTCCCGTTATGTGTGCAGGCTGTCCCCACAGAGGAGTTTTCTATACCCTTAAAAAGCTCGGCGTATTCGTAAGCGGCGATATCGGCTGTTATACCCTCGGCTCCGCCGCTCCCCTTAACGCTATGGATACTACCGTTTGTATGGGCGCTTCCATAAGCGGCTTACACGGCTTCAACAAGGCTATGAAGGGCGAATACGAGGGTAAGGCGGTAGCCGTTATCGGCGACTCTACCTTTATCCATTCGGGTATTACGGGGCTTATCGATATCGCCTATAACGGTACAAATTCTACCGTTCTTATCCTTGATAACAGTATTACAGGCATGACAGGTCATCAGAATAACCCTGCCAACGGTAAGAATATTTACGGCGACCCTGCGGCGGCGGTTAATCTCGAAGCCCTCTGTCACTCCGTAGGTATCGACAGGGTAACGGTGGTTGACCCCTCCGACCTTGCTGCCCTCGAAAAGACCATTAAGGAAGAGCTTAACGCTAAGGCACCCTCCGTTATTATTTGCAGAAAGCCCTGCGCTCTTCTTAAGACGGTTAAGCATAAGCCGCCCTTTAAGATTGACGAGGAAAAGTGCAAGAGCTGTAAAGCTTGTATGAAGATAGGCTGTCCCGCTATTTCCGTAACGGGCAAGGCGAAAATCGACAACACTCTCTGCGTAGGCTGCGGCCTTTGTATGCAGATGTGTAAGTTCGACGCTATCAAGGAATAAGGAGGACAGGAAAATGACTAAATCCATTATGCTCGTAGGCGTAGGCGGTCAGGGTACCCTTCTCGCCAGCAGAATTTTAGGCAACGCCCTCCTTTCCCAGGGCTACGACGTTAAGGTTAGCGAGGTACACGGAATGTCCCAGAGAGGCGGTTCCGTAGTAACATACATAAAGTACGGCGAAAAGATTTATTCCCCCGTTATCGAAAAGGGTGAGGCGGATATTATCGTTGCCTTTGAACAGCTTGAAGCCGCAAGATGGCTCCCCTACCTCAAAAAGGGCGGAAAGATTATTACCAATACCCAGCAGATTAACCCTATGCCCGTTATTATGGGCGTTCAGGAATATCCCGACGCACTTATCGAAAAGATAAAGGCTAAGGGCGTGGACATTACCGCTGTTGACGCTCTCGCTCTCGCCGAGGAGGCAGGAAGCAGCAGAGCCGTAAACGTGGTGCTTATGGGGCTTATCTCGAAGTCCGCAGGCTTTCCCGAGGAAGTATGGCAGAAGGCTTTAGAGGAATGTGTTCCTCCTAAGGCTTTAGAAATAAACAAGAAGGCGTTCGCTCTCGGAAGAGCGGTATAAGGAGGTTTTACTATGTTAAATCAGATTTCCGTATTCGCAGAAAACAAAAAGGGCAGACTTGCAGCAATTATGAAGCTTATCAACGACAGCGGTATTGATATCCGTGCCCTTACTATCGCAGATACCACAGATTTCGGTATAGTAAGAATGATTGTAAGCAACGCAGACCACGCTCTTAAGGTTTTCCAGGAGAATAATTGTATCGCTTCCGTAGCACAGGTTCTCGCCTTCACAATTAAGGACGAAGCAGGCGCTATGTACGATGTAGTAAAGCTTCTCGACGATAACGGCGTTAATATCGAATACTGCTACTCTCTTATGGGCAAGAAGGAAAATATGGCGGATATCGTAATAAAGACCAACGAAACCGAAAAGGCTGAAAAGCTTCTTCGTGATAATAATATCGGGCTTATTTCAACCGAAGATATCCTTTAACTATTTCTGAATAATTTTTACGGGCAGGAGAAACAGAACATAATCTTTCTGTTGGTTTCTCCTGCCTTAGTGTTTTTATAGGTTTTCTTCCTATGAGCTGACAATTCGGGTATAAGTCGGCAGGATTTTTGAAAAAACAGGCGCTTCGAGCAGTACTGTTTTTGAGAAAAATTCGCAGGAAAAAATGCCCGTAAAGCCCATGGTTAAGCCAATGCAACCGATAGTTGCGGCAATTTTTTCAAAATGAAAACCAAAATATGTAGCGCAACCGACCGATTTCTGATACAATCGGGGCATAGAGGAAAAACGACCGGGTCAATTCAAAAAAACAAAAATCAGAAAGGAACGGTTAAGTAATGAATATTGAAATTGCTAACAGATTAGTTAATTTAAGAAAACAAAGCGGTCTCTCGCAGGAGCAGCTTGCTGAAAAAATCGGAGTATCGAGACAGGCTGTATCAAAATGGGAGAGAAGCGAGGCTTCCCCCGATACCGATAATATTATTCTTCTTGCGAGGCTTTATAACGTTTCCCTTGACGAGCTTTTAAGCACAGAGGACGAAATCCCTACGGGCGAAAGCGCAGGGAATACAGAAGAGCCCGAAGCAAGCGGATTTGACAGTGCAGAAGAAACTGCCGAAAATACGGCGGAAAACACAGGGGAGGCTTCTTCCGGGTACGGCGACAACTACTATAACTACGGAGACGGGGAGGATAAGGTACATATAGGACTTGACGGTATCCACGTTTCCTCGAAGAACGGCGACGAGGTTCATGTAGGCTGGGGCGGTATCCACGTTAACGAGCACAAGGGCGATAAGGTTGATATCGACCACAGAGGAATTCACGTTAACGAGCATGGCGTAGATAACGTTTCTGTTGATGAGAACGGGGTTTTCGTAAACGGAGAGAAAAAGGATATCGGTAAATGCGTAAAGCAGCACGTTGGAATCGTAGCTCCCGTCATTTTCGTGGCTTTTGTCTGCTTTATATGCCTCGGCGCATTCTGCAACGGCTGGGGCTGGAGCTGGCTCTGCCTTTTAGGTATTCCTGTACTTGTGGGAATAATTGAATCTATCGTTAAGAGAGATATAGGAGAGCTTGGCGCTCCTATTGTATTCGGTTGTACTATCGTATTTTTCTATTACGGTTTTTTCCATGATTTATGGGGAATAGGCTGGACGGTATTCCTGCTTATACCTGTGCTGTGCAGCGTTCTTGACGTCATAAAAAAGAAGCATATAAAGCATTTCTGTTATCCTGTGTTTGTAGCGTATGTATTTCTGCTCTTCGGTTTAATTTCGAACTTATGGCACCCACTCTGGATAGTATTTCTTACAGTTCCCCTTTTCTACTGGCTGGTTAACCTTATCCCCGACAGGAATTCAAGGGACGAGGATAACTGCTGCGGCGAATATGTGAACTGTTCCTGTGACAACGGGCAGGATTAAGGGGTTATTCGTTAAGGCTTCGGTTTTCTCAACTGTAAAAATACAGAATATAAATTTCCGTAAAATTTATTTAA
>JAEDHF010000134.1 GCA_016297165.1 Oscillospiraceae bacterium
ATAGCGGTGCCGGATTTCGGCAAAGATTTCCTGAGTTTAAATGGTTATTAGTATTATACCGAAAGCTCAGCCTTTTCTCCGAGAATATCCTTATTTTTCTCTAAAACAGGCTTTATGCAGCGAGAAAGGAACTCATCAACCTGCTCCCTGCTTCTGCCTGTGAAGTGTTCGGGCTGTAAGGTTGCGAGGATTTCTTCCTTTGTGGTCATGAACATGGGGTCTGCTGCGATTCTATCTACAAGGTCGTTTTCGCCGCCCTCTTCCTTAACGATTTTTCCTGCGGCGATACTATGCTGTCTTATTCTTTCGTGAAGCTCCTGACGGTCGCCGCCCTTCTTTACTGCCTTCATCATAATATTTTCGGTAGCCATAAAGGGAAGCTCGTTCATAACTCTCTTTCTTATTACCTTTTCGTAAACAACAAGTCCTGCGGTTACGTTAAGCATAATGTTGAGGATAGCGTCGGTAGCGAGGAAGGCTTCGGCTACGGCGATACGCTTATTTGCACTGTCGTCGAGGGTTCTCTCGAACCACTGTGTTCCTGCGGTAAAGGCGGGGTTAAGGGAATCAATCATAACGTATCTCGAAAGAGAAGTAATTCTCTCGGAACGCATAGGATTACGCTTATAGGGCATAGCGGAGGAGCCTATTTGCTTCTTTTCGAAGGGCTCCTCGAGCTCCTTGAAGCTTGAAAGAATACGGATATCGTTACTGAATTTAGAACAGCTTTCCGCAATTCCCGAAAGAGCGGAAACAACCTGGTAATCAAGCTTTCTCGAATAGGTCTGACCGCTTACGGGGAAGCATTCGGAAAAGCCCATTTCCTCGGCAATAAGGCGCTCAAGCTCGTTTATCTTCTCGCTGTCGCCGCCGAAAAGCTCAACAAAGCTTGCCTGTGTGCCGGTTGTGCCCTTCTGACCGAGGAGCTTAAGCTTACTCATTCTGTACTCAATTTCTTCTAAATCCATAAGAAGCTCATGGGTCCAGAGAGTAGCCCTCTTGCCTACAGTGGTAAGCTGTGCAGGCTG
Source organism: Oscillospiraceae bacterium (assembly GCA_016297165.1). Classification (GTDB taxonomy): domain Bacteria; phylum Bacillota; class Clostridia; order Oscillospirales; family Ruminococcaceae; genus Ruminiclostridium_E. The sequence continues at coordinate 1,029 of JAEDHF010000134.1, forward strand.
GAGATGGGTATAAGCGAGACAGGGCAGGCTCTTATACTTATCCGCAAAGGCGGAGAGGTTAGCGATTACGTTAACGAGCTTTCTTCTTACGACCTCGAGGGCGTCTCTCATAATGATAACGTCTGTATTGTCGCCAACGTAGCAGGAGGTAGCGCCGAGATGGATAATGCCCTTAGCCTTAGGGCAGGCTTCGCCGTAGGTTAAAACGTGAGCCATAACATCGTGGCGGGTTTCCTTTTCGTGAGCCTCGGCGGCGGCGAAGTCGATATCGTCGATATGGGCTTCAAGCTCCTTAACCTGTTCCTCGGTAATATCAAGACCGAGCTTCATTTCTGCTCTTGCGAGAGCGACCCAGAGCTTTCTGAAGGTAGAAAACTTTTTCTGTGCGGAAAAGATATACTGCATTTCCTCGCTGGCATATCTTGTGCAAAAGGGGCTTTCATAGGTTTCGTACTTAGTCATATAATAAATCCTTTCATATAATAGAATTTGTTTACACACGGATTATTTTACCACATTTTCCCCCTTTTTACAATATAATTCTCAAAAAAATTCTGATATAACAAAAAAGCGGCTGATAAGCCTATCCGCCGCTAATTATTCGCCTTAAATATATCCGCCACATCGCTTATAGTAACATAAGCCGTAGGGTCTGCCTCCTGCACTATCGAGCGGAGACGTCCGATCTGAAAGCGGTTTACTACGAAATAGACGACAGTCCGTGGGGAATTCGAATAGCCGCCCTTGGCTTCGATAGTGGTTGCGCCCGTTCCGAAAGCGGACATAACCGCACGGCATACCTCCTCGGGGTTAACGGTAACAATCATAGCCGCCTTAGCACGGTCGATACCCTCAACCATAAAGTCAACGGTCTTGAGGGCGGCGCAGTATGTAACTACGGAATAAAGGGGCAGTATCCAGCTCTGAAATATAATTCCGCAGAGAAGATAAAGCGCCACATTATATATCATCACAAAGGTTCCTACGGTAAGCCCCAGCTTTTTCGCAAAGATTACCGCCATAACCTCGATACCGTCCATAGCGCCTCCTGCCCTTATGGTAAGACCGCTTCCGAGCCCCGAGATAACTCCGCCGAAAAGGGAGCATAGGAGTAAATCCTGCCCTGCAAAGGGGGAGGAAACGGAAACGTCTATGGGCAGTATATCATTTATCACCCAGGCAGACAGAGAATAGACGATAACCGAGTAAATGGCATATACGGTAAAGGCGGTTCCCAGCCGCTTATACCCGAAAATAAAGAGAGGGATATTAAGCAGTACAAGAAAAAGGGACAGGCTCATAAATTCCGGAGTAATCCGTTCTAAAAGCATGGAGGTTCCCGAAATGCCGCTGTCGTAGAGATTGACGGGGGAAAGGAACATAGTAATGCCAAAGGCGTTTATGATACCTGCAAGGGTTATAAGCAGGAATTTTTTAAGCTTAAGAGTTTTTAGCTCCTTTATGAATTTCATTTTGTCTTTTCCTCAAGTATCAGCACGCAGGTTGCCCCTATTCCCTCGCCCTTAAGTCCGAGACCTTCCTCGGTGGTAGCCTTTACGCTTACATAATCTACCGATACCTTAAAGGCGGCGGCGATATTCTCTCTCATTTTCATTATATAGGGCGAAAGCTTCGGCTTTTCGGCATTTACCGTTACGTCAAGATTGGAAAGCCCGAAGCCCTTTTCTTCCATAATAGCGATTACCTTTTTAAGGAGCAGCATACTGTCAATATCCTTAAAGCTCATATCGTTATCGGGAAAAAGCTTTCCGATATCTCCCAGGGCGAGAGCACCTAAAACCGCGTCCATAACGGCGTGGATAAGTACGTCTGCGTCGGAATGCCCCAAAAGTCCCTTTTCATAAGGGATTTCCACTCCGCCGAGAACGAGCCGCCTGTTTTCAACCAGCCTGTGCACATCATAGCCATGACCTATTCTTATCATAAATAGCTCCTTATTCCTTTATAACGGGCAGTCTTTCCAAATCCTCCCGAGTTGTGATTTTTATGTTGGCTTCGCTTCCCTCTACGGTTTTAACCCTTATGCCGAGGGCTTCCGCCAAGCCCGAATCATCGGTAGCTTCCCTTTCCGACAGGAGCATTTTATCATAAACCTCATAGGTAAAGCCCTGTGGAGTCTGGGCGGCGAAAAGAGAGGCTCTTTCGGGAGTATCCGCCACAAAGCCGTCCTTAACTGTCTTTATGGTGTCCTTTACGGGGATAACGGGAATTGCCGCCCCGTATTCTTTAGCGGCGGCGATTACTCTTTTTATAGTTTCCCCATCGATAAAGGGTCTTGCTCCGTCGTGGATAAGGACAATCCCCCTCGCTTTTACTGCTTTAAAGGCATTACGAGCGGAGCTGCTCCGACTTTCTCCCCCTTCGACAATAGCGGTAAGCTTTTTAATACCGAATTTTTCCGAAAGCTCCCGTATTTTTTCGATATTGGATTCTCCTGCGGCTACTACTATTTCCTCAATATCGGGAGCTTTCTCGAAAGAGAGCATACTTCTTATTATTACGGGAATACCGTTAATTTCCGCTAACTGCTTATCTATTCCCTTCATTCGGGAGGAAGAGCCTCCCGCCAGTAATAAAACGGCGTTACCCATATTTGTCTCCTTTTTATCCTATGAATAGCTGTACCCAATAATGACCGTATCTGTCATTAGACGTTGTATAGCCTACGCCCAGCTTTTTAAGCCCCGGTGTAAGGATATTTGCTCTGTGTCCCGGGGAATTCATCCAGCCTTCAACAACAGCCTTCGGCGTAGCATAGCCTGCCGCTATATTTTCCGCCGCCATGAAATACGAAATACCGAACTCGTCCAGAATGGTAAAGCAGTCGCTTCCGTCAGGGCGGCTGTGGGAATAATACATTGTGATTTCTGCTGCACGCTTCGCCGCCGCCTTGTCCAGCTTATCATCGGAAGTAAGCTCCGATAAGCCGCGGCTTTTACGCTCAATATTTACAAGGCGAAGAACCTCTTCCTCAAAGCTTAACGTTTCCGAAGCTTCTGTACTGCCTGAATTATCGGAGGCTCCCGAAGCTTTTTTCGGCGCTGTTTTCTTCGCTATAGACGAGTTTTTCCAACCCTTTTTAACCGCGATAGCCCTTACGGTAGTACCCGAGCTTACGGTAACAGAGCTTCCGCTTAGCTTTTTACTGCTTGTGGTGGGCTGTTTTCCGTTGGTGGTATAATAGATTGTCGCGTTGCTTGTGGCGGTTATTTTTGCAGTATATTTCCCGTCTGATTTCTCTGTGAATGTAATTGTTGGCGCTTTAAGCTTTACCCCTATTTCATTAGAGAAGCTTTTTACCGCCTTACCGCCGATATAAAGCGTCATACGGAGGGTTGAGGGCTTAGTGAACTTTATTTTTGTCCCCGATTTGTATTTTTTATCGTTTTTATCTGCCTTTGTACCGTCGGTAGTATAATAAACCGTCCCTGAAG
>JAEDHF010000135.1 GCA_016297165.1 Oscillospiraceae bacterium
ATACCGCCCTGCGGAGCAGGGCGGTATGCGCCCCGACCCGAAGGGTCGGGGGCGGTTTTGCGTAAGCAAAACGCAGGGCGTCCCGCGCCGTAGGCTGTAAAGACCCTATAAGAGGCAGAGACTTTCCGAAAAGTCAGGAGCAAAAGCGATGATTTCCGATAACCTTGATGACAGGACGGGAATAGATGAAGCCGTTGCTGGTTTTGGCAGGATTGTAGTAGTAGATAGCGCCGCCGCTGGGATCCCAGCCCGAAAGGGCGTCCCTTGCGGCGGAATATGCGCTTTCCGCTACGGGCTCGTTGAACTGACCGTCGTAAATTGCGTCAAAGGCGCCGTTCTGGTAGATTACTCCTGCTAAGGTGTCGGGGAAGGAGGGATGCTCGATTCTGTTACAGATTACCGCCCCTATTGCTACCTGCCCGATATAGGGTTCTCCTCGTCCCTCGGCGGAAATTATTCGGGCAAGAAGGTCGATGTTCGCCTCTGTTGCGCTGGGGAGAGAGCCTATTGTGATACCGAGGCGCTTAAGGGTTGCGTCGTCGGCAATTCCTGTAGCGGATAATCCCTGCTGCTTCTGGAAGGCTAAAACCGCCTTTTCCGTCTGTGCTCCGTAATAGCCTGTGATACTTCCGTTAAATAGACCTCTTTCCTGAAGAACTCTCTGTATTTCCTCAACCTCAACTCCCGTAGAGCCGTTCTGTGAATATACGGGGATATCTGCCGTTGTTTTCATAATGGCTGTGCAGGTGATAAGTCCGAGAAAAGCTGCCGCTAATTTATAGAATGTATTCATATATATTTTTCCTTTCTTTCTGGTGAGAAATAATTTCTTCGGTATAATTATCTGTAAAATCTTCCGGAATATGCACCTTTCATAACCGAAATGTAACTATGTATGGATGAATATCTAAATCGGCGGCTTTATTTTATGCAAAAGAGGGAAATAGTTTCATAATTATTGAAAATGTGAATATTATGTGATAGAATTAAACCACATATTCAAAAAGGAGAGTTTTTCTATGAATTATGAAATTAAGGGTACCCCCTTGCCCGTAGTTATTATGAACGTAGAGGCAGGAGAAACCATCAAGACCGACAAGGGCGCTATGAGCTGGATGTCACCAAATATGCAGATGGCTACTAATGGCGGCGGAAGCATAGGAAAGGCCTTCGGCAGACTTTTCAGCGGCGAAGCCATGTTCCAGAATACCTATACAGCCATGGGCGGTCCCGGCTTACTTGCCTGCGCTTCAAGCTTCCCGGGAGAAATCCTCCCCTTCAGAATCGAGCCCGACAAGCCTATTATCGCTCAGAAATCCGCTTTTCTCGCCAGCGAAGCAGGGGTTGATGTTTCGGTTCATTTCCAGAAAAAGGGAATGGCAGGCTTCTTCGGCGGCGAAGGCTTTATCCTCCAGAAATTCACAGGCAGCGGCTTTGTTTTCCTTGAGATTGACGGTGCCGTTGTGGAATACGACCTTGCTCCCGGTCAGTCCCTCGTAATCGACACGGGTAATCTTGCGATTATGGAAGCTTCCGTAGCAGTTGACGTTCAGACCGTTAAGGGTGTAGGAAACGTTCTTCTCGGCGGCGAAGGACTATTCAATACCGTAGTAACAGGTCCCGGTAAGGTATGGCTCCAGACTATTCCGAAGAATGTCCTTGCAGGCGCAATTGGACCCTATATTGTAAGTAAATAATGCTTAAGGCTGCCGCAGTTTTTTAGCGGCAGCTTTTCTATTGACATTCTCCTCCCGTTGTGATAAAATGCATAAGGTCGCCTCTGAAAGCCTATGCCGTTTATGTGTGCTGTGAATTCAGGTGTAAGATTGCACAAAATTTTCGCAGTAATACCTGATGTATTTCAAGAAAAATTTGTGTAATATGACAGCTAAAGGCATAGTGCAGAGAAATGGCATAGGTTTTCAGAGGCGACCTTGGCAACAAAACCACAAAAGGAGATTGAAAATGTCCGTAAGAACCGATTATAGATATACCTTAGCCGCCGCTTATATAGGATACATAACGCAGGCGGCGATAAACAACTTTATCCCCCTTCTTTTTATCCATTTCGGAAAGGAATTCGGCATAGGTCTCGAGAAAATATCCTTTCTTATAATGGTGAATTTCGGGGTGCAGCTCTGCGTTGACGGCTTAGGAGCCAAGATTATTGATAAAATCGGTTATCGGATTTCTATAGTTTTCGCTCATATTTTCGCAGTACTGGGCTTTGTGGGACTTAGCTTCCTGCCCGATCTTTTCGGTGACCATTACATAGGCCTGCTTATTTCGGTAATTGTATATGCAATCGGCGGCGGACTTACCGAAATTCTCGTGAGCCCTATTGCGGAAGCCTGTCCAACTAAGAATAAATCCGCTACGATGAGCCTTCTTCATTCCTTCTACTGCTGGGGAAGCGTAGCGGTAATCCTTTTCTCGACCCTTTTTATTTATGCCTTTGGCATTGAAAACTGGCGGATTCTATCCTGCCTCTGGGCGATTATCCCTTTATTTAATGCAGTATATTTCACCCTCGTACCTATAGGAAGCCTTACCGAGGACGGAAAAAGTATGGGTATTAGAGAGCTTTTCAGGGCGAAAACCTTTCTCCTCCTTGTTCTGCTTATGTTCTGTGCAGGTGCCTCCGAGCTTTCTATGAGCCAATGGGCGTCCGCCTTCGCCGAAAGCGCTCTCGGTATCCCTAAGGCTATGGGGGATCTTCTCGGTCCCTGTATGTTTGCTGTTTGTATGGGTGCCGCAAGAATAATCCATTCCCGTCTTGCTGAAAAGGTGGATATTACTAAATATATGATTATCTGCTCGGTTATCTGTATTTTCGGGTATATCCTTTCCGCCTTTATTCCCTCTCCCGTTACGGGACTTATCGGCTGCGGCGTATGTGGCTTTGCGGTGGGCGTAATGTGGCCCGGTACCTTCAGCCGAAGCTCGGTTGTATGCCCGAAGGGAGGAACGACAATGTTTGCTCTCCTTGCCCTTGCCGGTGATATGGGCTGTATGAGCGGTCCGGCTCTTGTGGGGCTTATCTCCGACGCTTCGGGCGGCGATTTAAGGACAGGTCTTTCTCTTTCGGTTATTTTCCCCTTCGTTATGATAATCGGACTAATTCTTCTAAAACGTCTTGAAAAATCAGACAAAATGTGATAGAATATAACCAGTTTATTTTGAAAGGAAGTTTATTATGTTACCAGAAGAACCTCTCGCTCTCGGCTTAAAGCGTTCTGCAATAAGAGAGCTTTTTGAATACGGAAAGAAAAGAAAGAGCGAAATAGGCGAGGATAAGGTTTTCGATTTCAGTATCGGTAACCCCAGCATTCCTGCACCCGAATGTATAAATACCGCCATTAAGGAGCTTATCGAAACCGCCGACCCTATAGTACTCCACGGTTACTCCTCTGCACAGGGCGACGCTAACGTAAGAAAAGCTATCGCCGATTACCTCAACAAGACCCACGGTACAAGCTTTAATGCCGACAACCTCTATATGACCTGCGGTGCGGCGGCTTCTCTTTGCATTACTCTCCGTGCCATTCTCTTAAAGGGCCAGGAGGTTATAACCTTCGCTCCCTATTTCCCCGAATACAAGGTTTTCACAGAGGGACAGGGCGGTAAGCTTACCGTTATCCCCGTAGATACCGACGGCTTTAAGCTTGATTTTGTGAAGTTCGAGGCTGCCATTAACGAAAACACAAAGGCGGTTCTTATCAACTCCCCCAATAACCCCTCCGGCGTGGTTTATTCCGAGAACTGCATAAAAAAGCTTGCTGAAATTATGAACAAAAAGTCTGCGGAATACGGCCACGAAATCTATCTTATCTCCGACGAGCCCTACAGAGAGCTTGTCTATGATAAGGATACCTTCGTGCCCTTCGTTACGAAGTATTACAATAACACAATAGTCTGCTATTCCTACAGTAAGTCTCTTTCTCTCCCCGGCGAGCGTATCGGCTACATACTTGTGCCCGACGAGGTAAAGGACAGCAGGAACGTTTACGCTTCCGTTTGTGGTGCAGGTCGAGTTCTCGGCTACGTTTGTGCTCCTACTCTTTTCCAGCAGGTTGTGGCTAAATGTGTTGGAAAAACGGGAGATATTTCTCAGTACAAGAAGAATCGTGACCTTCTCTACGGTGGCCTTACCGAGCTTGGCTACGACTGCGTAAAGCCCGACGGCGCCTTCTATCTCTTCGTAAAGGCTCCCGAGGCTGACGCTAACGCTTTCTGTGAAAAGGCTAAGAAATATGAGCTTCTCCTTGTGGCAGGAGACGGCTTCGGCTGCCCCGGCTATGTAAGAATTTCCTACTGCGTAGCTACCGAAACTATCGTAAACTCTATGCCTGCCTTTAAGGCTCTTATGGAAGAGTATAAGTAGTGTGTGCTGGGTAACTGTCCGCAGGACAGTTACCCCTCAAAGCCTGAAAAGCAGGCTTTGAGTTGCCTTAAAATCGCACTTCGTGTGAT
>JAEDHF010000136.1 GCA_016297165.1 Oscillospiraceae bacterium
CTATAATACAGCAATAACAGCATACAAGAATACCCCCGAAAACCCGTTTCACAGGTTTTCGGGGGTTAGCTTTTAAGCGGCTCAGAAACGCTTTATATACACTCTTGAATCCTCTCCGCCTATATCCTTCATAATTCCATAAAGCTCACAGCCGTATTTCTCATACAAGCCGGTATGATTGGTAGAGATATACACACGGCCGATATTTTCAGCTTTCGCAAGCCTTTCGATTTCATCGAATAATAAACCGAAATAATGCCTGCCCCTTCTTTCGGGGAAGGTATAGACAAAGCCTACCCAGGGTGTAAGGTCGGTGGGCTGGATATCATCCCTTTCAGCATAGGTACAGAAGGAAATAAGCTCGTCCCCCTCTACGAGCATAAGCACCTTTGTTTTTTCGCCGAGGCATTTTCCTATTTCACCGTCCTTTATAAGGCTATACAGGAATTCACCGCCATTCCAATCACATTTTCCGATTTCATTAAGCCAGTGCTCCTGTCTGTCGCTTTCGAAATACTCTATTATTTCCATTTCTACTATCCTTTTGATTATTGTATGCAGCCATTAAAACCGCAAGCAAGCTGACGACGTTTTGCAGCAGCGTATTATTTTCCCGTAAGCTCCGCCATTATCTTCCTGCCGAGAACAGTACCGGGAATCCTGTAATTCGGCGAAAGGTTGGAAAGTACCACTACTGCAGTATTATCCTCCTTAGAAAAGGCGAGATAAGCGTTATAAACGGTGGTGCCGCCGTTATGCCATAATATACCGCTTTCGGTATCGCATATCCAGCCGTAGGCTGTTCCGTCGATACGTATTCCCATATTCTTGTAGGAATCGTTGTTTGCGTCGAAAAGCTTAAGGGGCTTATGGGCATTTTCCCACTCACCTTCCTCATCAAGCTGAAGCTTCGCATAGAGAAGCATATCCTCTATATCTGAGGTAATTCCTCCTGCTGAAAGATATGTATCGCCGGGCTGCCACTCCCAGTAGTTCTCTAAATCCCCGTCTCCCTCGGAAAGCTTAGATTTCGTCATTCCAAGCTCATTCCGGAGATAATCGTTGACGAGAGTAGTATATTCGGTAGCATACACCTTTTCGAGCACCAGTCCCAGTACGGCGTATCCGAAATTTGAATAGTTATAGGCGTAATCCTTCCCGGCGATATTTTCCTTACCCAGTCTTTTTATAATATCGCTGTCGCCTACGCCGTAAAAGTCGTTTTTCTTGGTAAAATGGCTGTTAATCATAGGCCCGTCAAGGTAATAGGCGCTGTAGCCCGAGGTATGGGTAATAAGCTCCCGTATTGTGGGATAATGCTCCTTAGGGGGCAGCTCGATATACTTATCAAGAGAGCCGTCTATATCTATTTTCCCCTCAAGCACCGCCTTATTTATGAGAGAAGCTGTTACCGTTTTTGTGAGGGAGCCTATTTCGTAGGTATGAAGCTCATTACCGAGCTTTTCCCCGTTCTTTCCATATACCGAATAGGAAGCCTCGCCGTCCTTGATTATTCCTATGGTAATAATGCCCTTTTCGTTATCCTTTAAGGTGTAGCTTAGTATTTCCTCCGAGGACATTTTCGGAATAAGGCTCATCTGATAGTTAAGAAAAAGAACTATCCCAACAGCAACCGCCGCCGCAACCACAAGAGCAATAATAATTATCAATTTCCTTTTATTTATCTGCTTTTTCATTTTCACACCTTAATAACTCCGTTTTTCCTGCAATTAAATGCACAATAACTATAAAAATAAGAATGAGCGCAGTCTGGCAGAAGTCTAAGATAAGATTCAGCTCTGCTGAAAGCTCGTTACCGATAAAGGAACAGAAATCGTGAAGGGCATGGATAAGTATTCCCGGAAAAATGCTTTTCGTAATAAGAAAAATCTGGGCAAAGGCAATACCGTAGAAAAAGGCAAAGCATATTGCAAGTATAGTCCCTATAAGGTCGGGGTTTCCTATAGCCTGAAGAACATGGCAGACTCCGAAGAGCGCCGCCGAAATAAGAATTGCACGGGTACTGCCCTTTTCTTTCAGAATACTACAGATAATCCCTCTGAAAAAGAGCTCCTCCGATAACGCTATCGCCAGTACATATAAAAGACAAGCGAAAATATAACCTATCCCGCCCGAAAGATTTATTCCCCCTGTAAGCCCCGATAAAGCCACAGCAATCAGAGTTAACAGGTAGTTCAGCTTTTTCAGGGAGCCCTCCCGTGGCTTTCTGAAGCCGGCCTCATTAAGGGGCATTTTTATAATTCTTAGGATAATAAAGCCAACAGCGGTAAGGACAAAAAGTATAAGCGCAGGTATGAGCCTTGCCATGGCGCCCTCTAATTCAAAAGCGATAATAACGGCGCCCTGTGCAAAAAAGAATAACAGCACCGTTATCATGGCTGCGGCTGATACAGCAGTCTTATTGCATTTCAAAGCTTATCACCTCTTTATGCATTATAATACATATCGTAAACAATATAGCCATTTACTCCGTTAAGAGAGCCCTTGCTTGTCTCCATGCACATCATACAACGGGGCTCATCCATTGGTATTCCGCTTGTGGGGAAAATATTGAATTCCGATGATGTACGAAATCCTACCGTATTATAAAACCTGAAATTCCCTTCAACGGTTATGCCCTTAAAACAGGCTTTCCTTACCCTTTCGATACCGAGCTTAAGCATAGCTGTGCCTATTCCTCGGCGTAAGTAATCGGCATGAACCGAAACGGGCGCTAACATTACTATCCCATCTGAGGTATCATTATTATGACCGCCCTTTTTGGTGGGCGAAAGGGGAAAACGGGAGAATAAAAAGTGCCCTACTATTTTATTATCAAGCTCCGCTACGAAGGATAATTCGGAAATATAGAACTTTGAATCCCTTATTTCCTCTACCAATGCAATTATATCCGTACCGTCGGAATAATCCGTTCCCTCCCTGAAGGAACGGAGAATAAGAGAAATAATATCCTTATAATCCTTATGCTCCTCGGGACGGATTTTTATATCCATATTCATCATATATTCTCTTTTCTTTATTGCTAATAATTGTTAAATTGGGCTAACGAACGTTCTCTAAGATTATATCACCTTACGCCGCTTTTGTCAATATGTAAGGAAATTTTCCTTTATACTATTGACAACAGGCGCAGGAAGGATTATAATTGAGAAAACGAACGTTAGCTAAGGAAGTCGCTATGAATAGAATATATACCGCCGTAAAGGAGGACAGCGAGGAAATCCTCGCGCTTTACAGGACCTTTATCAACGGCGCTGCCGACTGGAACGAATACTATCCGAATAAGGAGTCTATAGAATTTGATTTATCAAGAAACGCTCTTTTCGTAATGAAAAACGACAAGGGAGAAATTATCGCAGCGATTTCCATAGACGAGGACAAAGAAGTGGACGAGCTTCCCTGCTGGGACAGAGGTTTTTCTCCCGGCGGCGAGTTTTCGAGGCTTTGCGTCCGCAAGGATATGCAGAATAAGGGCATAGCAAGACAGATGATAGCCTATGTGCTGGATATTCTGAGAAAGGAAGGAAAAAAGAGCGTTCATATCCTTGTAAGGACAGGGCATAACCTCGTCCATAAACCTCTGCATTTCTTTATTTGTAAATGCAAGCATAATGGTGTTCCACTTTGTATCCTTATGCAATCAAGATGGATATGCTTACGGACAATCCTTGCCGCCGTGTCACAATCCCGAAAGGCAGTAAGAAAGAGCGTAAAATCCTCTCAATACAGGAAACAGAGGAATTTTTGAAGCTGCTTGAAACAGCACCGCTGAAATGGCGGACATTCTTCACGCTGGACATTTACAGCGGTATGCGCCGTGGCGAAATGCTGGGTTTGGAGTGGAAGGACATTGACTTTGAAACAGGTGTAGTTCACATTCAGCGCACTTCAAACTACACAAAGGCGAGGGGCATTTACACGGACACTACAAAAACCGAGAACTCGGTGCGTTTCATCAAGCTGCCGCCCGAAGTGCTTGAAATCCTTGAGCAATTCAGAGCCGAGCAGGAAAGCGAGAAACAGCGGCTCGGCAGCAAGTGGGTTGAGAACGACCGTCTGTTCACAAAGTGGAACGGGCTTCCTATGAACCCGCAAACACCCTACGGTTGGCTTAAAGAGTTTTGTGAAGAACACAATTTCCCATTTTATGGTATTCATACTTTTCGACATCTGCACGCCAGTTTACTGATTGGCGCAGGCATTGACCCGACAACCGTTTCGGGTATCCTCGGACATTCGCAGGTGAGCACTTCACTGAACATCTACGGGCATATGTTCCGAGAGAATCAAGTCAAGGCTTGCAACGCTGTTGCGGAGGCTCTGGATTTCAAGAAAAGAGGGGCTTGAGAAAAATAAGACCCAAATAAGACCCAATGGCAGTTTCTGGACAAAAAGAAAAGCCCACAAAAGGCTTTGTTAAGCCAAATGTGAGCTATGCTTATG
>JAEDHF010000018.1 GCA_016297165.1 Oscillospiraceae bacterium
TGTATATTTCTGCATTATAAAAAGGCAGAAAACAACATTTTTATAGTAGTTTTTACTACCCATCTTTATATAGCCTTATTGGTTATTCCAGTATTTTTCCTTTTCCGAGGTCTGTGGCCGCCCCATAAGGCGGAGAAGAGCGTCAACGGGGGTAACGTTTTCGTAGCATACCGCATAAAGCTGGTCAATTATAGGGGATTTTACGCCAAGAGACTGAGCTATTTCGTGAGCGATACGACAGCAGCCGTAGCCCTCAACGGTACCTACGTTTTCAACTGCCTTAGCTGCCTCCATACCCTCGCCGATAAGGATTCCTGCCCTATGATTACGGGAATGGACGGAGGTACAGGTTACTATAAGGTCCCCAACTCCCGCAAGCCCCGTAAAGGTCTCCCACTGTGCGCCCATAGCTACGCCGAGACGGGTTATTTCCGCCAGTCCTCTTGTCATAAGGGAAGCGGTGGTGTTGTCGCCGAGCTTCATACCCTCTATTATTCCGCAGCTTAAGGCGATAGGATTCTTAAGAGCGGCGGCGGTTTCACAGCCTGCCACGTCCTCGTTGATATATATACGGAAGGTGTCTGTCTGTAGTGCATTCTGTATGAATTCGGAGCAGGACTTATCCTTAGAAGCCACAACAACAGTGGTGGGCATACCTCTTCCTACCTCTTCTGCATGACAGGGGCCTGCCATAACTGCGATAGGATTATGGGGGATTTCCTCGCCGATAACCTCCGAGAGGCGCTTATGAGTCTGCTCCTCGAAGCCCTTACCTACGTTAAGAATAACGGTCTCTTCGTCGATATGCTTGGACGCCTTTATGGCTACCTCTCTTACGAAGGGGGAGGGGATAGCGAAAACGAGGATATCTGCACCCTTTACGCAGGAAATATCCGTAGTAAAGCTTATCTTATTTGAAACGGGAACGCCGGGAAGAAGCCGTTTATGCTCTCCGTAACGCTGTATATCCAGGATTTCCTGCTCGTTATTGGTCCAGGCGGTAACCTCGTTCCCTGCCTTGTTCCAGAGTACGGCAAGGGCGGTTCCGAAGCCGCAGCCCAGTATGGTAATTTTCATATTCTACGTCCTTTCGTCAGATAAGCTGCTGCTCGTTTATGATGAGCCTGAATTGCAGTCCCAGCTTTTCAGCCGCCTTCCTGCACATAACCATTCTTCCGAGAAAAATCTCAAAATAGTCCATTATTGAGCCGTAACGGGTATCAATTTCAAGCTTCAGCTTCACGATAGTATGCTCCTCGTTTATTTTCAGCTTCGACTTTTTAACGGAGTAGTTAACCCTGTCGTGGATATCGAAGGCGGAAATGTCGCTGTTTCTGACTCTGCTCCGTCTTACGTCGGACTTGTCCGCTAAGATAAGGGCGGCGGAAACGGCGTTAACGGGAACTCCCGTACCCTCGTCGTGATTGCCTATGGCGGTAACTATAGTAGCTATATCCTCCGGCGGCATATTCATATTATCGAGGATACGAAAAGCCATAACCGCACCGCTTTGTGAATGGTCGATACGGTTAACGAGGTTTCCAAGGTCGTGCATATAGCCTGCAATTTTTGCAAGCTCTACGTCATGCTCGCTGTAGCCAAGCTCCGAGAGAATATAGCCTGCGGTTTCGGCTACCCGTGTAACATGGGCGAAGCTATGCTCGGTAAAACCGAGAGCCACGAGGGATTCGTCTGCTCGGGTGATGTATGTGTTTATGGCGGAATTCGCCTTTATTTCTTCGTAGGTCATATTTTATCCTGTATCAAACTGTACGCCCACTGTAAGAACAATGGGCGTATAAAATTCAGACTGTCGATAAACCACCATCTGCGTCGTCAACCACACAATGGCAGGCACAAAGCCTAGCCGTTGTGCGGTTTCCTAGCATCTGGCGGCTTCTCGGCAGTCTGTAATACATCTTATTTACTAGTTTCGATTACTTTTTCAGTTTTCCCAGCTGCAAAGCTCTTCGTAAAGACCAATATAGAGCTTAGCGGACTGCTTCCAGCTGAAGTCTGCCTTCATGCCTGTTTCGATAAGCTTGTTCCATGCCTTCTTATCCTCGTAAACTGCCTTTGCTCTGTTGATTGCGCCGAGCATATCAAGAGCATTGTAGGACTGGAAGGTGAAGCCTACGCCGTTTCCGCTGGGGTCGCCGTAGTCCATAATGGAGTCCTTTAAGCCGCCTGTTGCGCGGACAATCGGAACAGTACCGTAGCGAAGGGCTATCATCTGTGCAAGACCGCAGGGCTCGCTCTTACTGGGCATAAGGAACATATCGGCGCCTGCATAGATTTTCTTTGCAAGGTCGGGGATATATCCGCACCTGAAGGCTACAGCCTGAGGATACTTACTCTGCATATAATAGAAGAAGTCCTCGTATTTCTTTTCGCCTGAACCTAAGATAACAACCTTAATGCCCGAGCATACAATATCGTCAAGAACGCACTTGATGAGGTCGAAGCCCTTATGCTCAACAAGACGGGAGATAATACCCATAACGGGAACGTCTGTCTTAGGGAGTCCTACTTCTTCAAGAAGCTTTTCCTTACAGGTTTTCTTTCCTGCCATTTTTCCTATGCTGAAGTTAGCGGGGATAGCCTTATCGGTTGCGCTGTTATACATATCGGTATCAATACCGTTAAGGAAGCCGCAGGTCTTGTACTGCTTGTTGTTAAGGCAGCGGTCGAGACCGTGTGAGAACCAGGGATTAAGAATTTCGGTAGCGTAGGTGGGAGAAACGGTTGTAACCTTATCCGCCATTTCGATAGCGCCCTTCATAAGGTTAGCGTCGCCGTCGTATTCAATAATAGAGGAGAGGTGACGGGGAATGGAGAAGATTTCCTCCGTAAGCTCGAGACCGTACTGACCCTGATATCCTATATTATGGATTGTGAATACGTTTCTTACGCCCCACATATTATGGTGGTACTTATAGTAAATATTGTAATAAATGGGGATAAGGGCACACTGCCAGTCGTTGGAGTTGATGATGTCGGGCTTTATGTCGAGATGCTCCATCATTTCGAGAACGGCACGGGAGAAGAAAGCATATCTTTCTGCGTCGTCGTAATAGCCGTAAAGACCGAAATCGCGCTTGAAGTAATACTCGTTATCAATGAAATAATACTTAACGCCGTTTACGGTTGTGGTGAAAATGCCGCAATACTGTGAACGCCAGCCTACGGGTACATAGAAGTTTGTGATGTACTCGAACTTTTCACGTACCTCGGGCTTTATTGTATTTATGTAATAGGGCATAACCACCATACATTCGTGACCCTCTTCAACAAGAGCCTTGGGGAGAGAGCCTGCAACATCGGCAAGACCGCCGGAAGCTGCAAAGGGCTGTGCCTCGCTGGCAACATACATTATCTTCATATCCTATCATTCCTTTCGGTAACATTTAAGAGCTTTTATAGCTCAATTTAATTTTACCATATTTTCAGAAAATTGCAATAGTTTTATAAATAAATCCCGTAAATTCTTCGTAAATTGTAAAATTTAACCAAAATTTAGGGGCGTTTGTTGGATAGGGGAATAAATACGGAAATATTGACAAAAGCGGCTTGTCATACTATAATAGCAGGTAACAGAAAATTTGCTCGGAGGTATTTGTTATGAGTTATTTATCCAATGCTGCCAAGGGACTTAAAATGATGTTCTGGGCGCAGATTGTATCAATCTTTGCCGCAGTATTCTCGGCAATTCCGCTTATCGGAGTTATCGGTAGCTGTGGAACTGCGGTTTGCTACTTGATTACTATTGCCGGTGTATATGTAGCCGGTAAGGACGACGAGGGCTTCAAGAAAGCGTTCATTCTTACCATTGTTTCACTCGTTTTTTCTGTTATTGCTGTTATATTAGGACTTATACCCCTTATCGGAGGAATTTTATCCTCGATTATAAGCGTTTTAACATCAATTTTCGGACTTATCGTTAAGTTTTATATTATCACAACTATAGCAGGAGTTCTCAGAAAAATCGGCGCTAATGATGTAGCCGACAGGGGAAGAACAGTATGGTGGATAGTAATGCTGTGTACGGTTGCTCGTGCTGCCTTATCCCTGATTTCGCTTATCCCTGTTATAAATCTGCTTGCGCCTGCATTCTCCGCTATGATTGCGATTGTTGAGATTATAGGTACAATTCTCTACCTTATTTACCTTTATAAGAGCTATAAGGCTCTCGGAGCATAATCGGAAAATAATTTGCAACCGCTCGGGGCTAAGCTATCGGGCGATGTTGTCTTAAATAAGGAGAAAGACAATGTTATTTTTTAAGAAAAAGCCCCTTATTTCTTCCCCGGAGAAGAAGGCGGCGGAAAAGCTTCCGAAAACTAAGAAGGTGCAGTTCCTGCCCCAGAAAATAGAGGAGATAACCGGGCTTTTAGATAGCGATTTATATGAATTGACTAAGCTCACACCCGTAAACTATTACGCCTCGAAGGAAACCTATTTACAATGCACATTTTTCTATAACGAGGATTACAGCGAGATTTATTTCGTTGTAGAATACTACGATAACGACCGTCCGAAGGGCGAAACTCCCTATTATAAGGCGGATTACGAGCTTTTCAGGAAAACTGTCGCCCGTTTCGGTCAGCATTTACCCAAAAGAGACTAAGCAAAAACGCAGAGCCTGCGCCCTGCATTTTAACGGATACCGGTTATACGAAAAAACAGGTTGGACAAGCGCCCAACCTGTTTTTTATATAGTATTACGATTATGCGATAGCCTCTAAGAGAGCCGCTTCAGCCTGTGCTGCGTTAGCGTCGCAGATAAGGTAAGCGTAGCCGTTCTTGTTGCCTACTACTGTAGCGTTTGCTGCTTCTTCCTGTGCAGGATAGAAGGCGTAGTTTTCGATAAGGTCCTTCTTACGGGCTTCAAGCATTTCCATTACTGCGTCCATTTTTCCGTCCTGAGCCTTGATGACTGTGATTTCTAAAAGGTGAACGCTCATAAGGTTTGTAACAATGCTGTATTCCTCTGCGTCGGTTAAATCGTAGCCAAGGAATTCCTTGATTTCATCCTTGGTGCCTTCCATAAACTGGTTAGCGGGGAATTCGATACCGCAGTTAAGGATAACGTTAGCGAGACGCTTTGTTTCGGTCTCTTCGCCGTTTTCTTCCTCAGAGGGAGCTTCTTCCTCGGTAGGAGCTTCTTCGGAGGTTTCTTCGGAAGCGGCTTCTGTAGTTGCTTCTGTAGTTGCTTCGGTTGTTGCCTCTGTTTCAGCGTCGGTTACTGCAGGAGTTGTTTCGGGGGTAGTTGTTGTTTCTTCCTTCTTACCGCCGCAGGAAGCAACGGAAAGAATCATTGCTGCTGTGAGAATAACTGCTAAATACTTTTTCATAATAATTTTCCTTTCTTTTATACGGTTTTACCGTTATGTCCGGACGTTCCTTTATTTGTTTTTATAAGCTTTTCTGAACGCCACTGTAATATACACTCCGCAAAAAACAATTCGGTTACAAATTTGTTAAAATTTTTTCAGAATTTTTAAATTCCTCCGAAAGCTTACCGATAATATAGTCGTAATTCCTTTTGTTATGAGGGATTATGCAGTTACTGCAATCCTTTATTCCGTCTATTAAGGTATAGTTTCCGCCGCAGTCCGTTCTATAAAGAGGACAGTAGCAGAACAGGCAGTTAAAATCCTCCTCATTTACGTTTTTATGGCAGGGGAAGAATTCACAGTCCTTGTTGCAGAAGTATTTGTAATGCTCCATAAAATCACGTCCGTTTTCTTGTTCAGTCTATTCTATCATATTATGACGTGCTGTTCAATAATAATAAACGCAGAAATTACTTGCATTTAAAAGTATTATGTGGTATAATTTCAACAAATATTCTGATAAATTAAGGAGAAAGAAAATGTTGGAATTCAAGTTTGATACACAGCTTCTTATAGAAGGAACAGGTCTTGATGAGGACGAAATCTACGACTATTTCGTAGAAAACTTTAAGGGCGACAGCCTTCTTGCCGTAGGCGACGAGGATCTTATAAAGATTCATTACCATACCAACGAGCCCTGGAGGGTACTTGAATACTGCGCTTCCTTAGGGGAAATCTACGACGTTGTGGTAGAGAATATGGAGCGGCAGGAGCAGGGCTTAAAGGGCTGAATTTTCTATGATTACGGAGGCGCATTATGCCCGATAACTTAAGCTTAAAAAAACGCAGGCATCTTAATTCCTTTCAGATAATTATTCTCGGCTTTTTCGGGGTGATCTTTCTGGGAGCGCTTCTTCTGATGCTTCCGATATCTACAAATTCGGGGATAGTAACCCCCCTTAACGAGGCGGCCTTTACCGCTACCTCTGCGGTTTGTGTAACGGGACTTGTGGTACAGGATACCGCTACCTACTGGTCGGGCTTCGGACAGGCGGTTATTCTTATCCTTATACAGATAGGCGGTCTCGGAGTAGTTACCGTTACCGCTTCCTTCGCCCTTCTTTCGGGCAGGAATATTTCCCTCGCCCAGCGCAGTACAATGCAGGAGGCAATAGCCGCCCCGAAGGTAGGGGGAATAGTTAAGCTTACCGCCTTTATTCTTAAGGCTACCTTTATTTTCGAGCTTGCCGGAGCGCTTATTATGCTGCCTGTATTCTGCTCCGATTTCGGAGTAAGGGGTATATGGATGGCGATATTCCATTCCGTTTCAGCCTTCTGCAACGCAGGCTTCGATATTATGGGTACTCCCGAAGCGCCCTTCGCTTCTCTTACCTATTATATGGCTCACCCTGTAATAAATGTTGCGGTAATACTCCTTATCGTTATAGGCGGTATCGGCTTCCTTACCTGGGAGGATGTTTATACACACAGGCTTCATTTTAAAAACTACCGTATGCAAAGCAAGGTAATTTTCCTTGTTACGGGACTTCTTATACTTATTCCCGCTATTATCTTCTTTTTCTTCGAGTTTTCCGATATGCCCCTTAACGAAAGGATTTTCGCTTCCTTGTTCCAGTCGGTTACCCCCCGAACAGCAGGCTTCAACACCGCCGACCTCGCTGCCATGAGCCCTATGGGGCAGGGTATTATTACCGTGCTTATGCTTATCGGCGGCTCTCCCGGTTCAACGGCAGGTGGTATGAAAACTACTACTGTAGCCGTGCTTTTCGCTAATGTTATTGCAGTATTCCGCCGCAAGGAGGAAACCCAGTTCTTCGGCAGAAGAGTAGATAACAGCGCCGTAAGAAGCGCTGCTACCATTCTTATAATGTATATCACCCTGTTTTTCAGCGGCGCAGTCGCAATCAGCACCATAGAGGGCATACCCTTCGGGGAATGCGTTTTCGAAACCGCTTCGGCGGTAGGTACGGCGGGGCTTACCCTCGGAATAACTACATCCCTCGGTATCGCCTCACAGATTATTCTTATGATTCTTATGTTCCTCGGAAGAGTAGGAGGCTTAACTCTTATTTTCGCTACAATTTCGGGTATAAACAAGAACCTCTCGAAGCTTCCTCAGGAAAAAATTACAGTAGGATAAAGGAGAATTGAAATGAAATCGGTTTTACTAATAGGTCTCGGTCGTTTCGGCCGCCATATCGCCGAACAGCTTAACTCCCTCGGACATGAGGTAATGGCGATAGACCATAACGAGGAAAGAGTAAATAAGGTTCTTCCCTTTGTTACCAATGCGCAGATAGGGGACAGCAGAAACGAGGCTTTTCTCAGAACTCTCGGTATTCCCAATTATGACGTCTGCATTATCACTATCGCCAGCGATTTTCAGAGCTCCCTCGAAACCACCTCTCTTGTAAAGGAGCTGGGCGGAAAGCTTGTTGTTGCCCGTGCTGAAAGGGACGTGCAGCAGAAATTCCTTTTAAGAAACGGCGCAGACGAGGTAGTTTACCCCGAAAACCAGATTGCACGCTGGATGGCTATACGCTATACCTCCGACCACGTTCTCGATTATATCGAAATCGACGGGGATCACGCTATTTTCGAGATAAAGGTTCCTAAGGAATGGATAGGAAAAAACGTAGGACAGATTGATATCCGAAGAAGATACAACGTAAACATTATGGGAGTAAGGCAGAACGGAAAAATGAGCGTTTCCGTAACCCCCGAAACAATGCTTACAGAGGATAAATCTCTCCTCGTTGTCGGCGATTATAAGACTTTACATAAGTGCTTCCATATCTGATTATTAAGGCTGCCGGTATTGTTTTCTGCCGGCAGTCTTTTTTCTGCCGCTTTAAATCGATGCAAAAAATTTCAAAAAACTATTGACAAATTAAAGCGATAGTGCTATACTGTGAAAAACAAGTGAATAGGGTCGTTGTAAATGACCTGTAAACCGTTGAGGCGGAGATAAAGCTAATTATGATTTTACAGAGAGTCCGGGCAGGTGAAAGCCGGATAAACCCCAGGTTAGCAAATGGACCGCTGAGGGCGCAGTCAAAGGCGTATTGTTATATGCCGAGTATTCTGCGACGTGGGACATACGTAAGTTGTCGGGGATATGTAGGTATCCTGCAAGGGCACAGCCTCAAAGCTGTGAATCAAGGTGGCACCGCGGAAATAGTATTTTTCGTCCTTGACAGAAGCTGAATTTCTGTCAAGGGCGTTTTTGTTTTATAGCCTTCGGCAGAGCCTTACAACGGAGGTGTTTTTATGAATTATTTACCAAGCCTTGAAAAAGTTAAGGAAATTGCAGAAAGCGGAAAATACAGCATTGTTCCCGTAAGCTGTGAAATCCTGTCGGATATCTGTACGCCGATTGAGGCGCTTAAGAAGCTTAAGAATGTTTCTTCCCATTGTTATCTGCTTGAATCGGTAACAGACAGGGAGAAATGGGGAAGATACACCTTTTTAGGCTTCGACCCTAAGCTTGAAATAACCTGCTCGGGAAGAAATATGAAAATCGGAGACGTTAAGATAGAAACCGACGACCCTTCTAAGCAGCTTCGCAGCATCTTAGCGGAATATAAAATCCCGAAGCTCGATTATTTGCCATCCTTTACAGGCGGACTTGTAGGCTATTTCTCCTACGATTTCCTTAAATACAGCGAGCCTACCGTTGATATCGAAACGGAGGATACGGAGAATTTCAAGGATATCGACCTTATGCTCTTCGATAAGGTAATAGCCTTCGATAATTTCCGACAGAAGATTATCCTTATTGCGAATATATCCCTTGAGGACTATGAAACAGGGTACAATAAGGCGAAAATGGAGCTTGATAACCTTGTGTCCCTCTTAAAGAACGGGGCGCAGAAGGAGCAGACAGGCAGACTTACGGGAGAGGTTACACCCCTTTTCAATAAGGAAAGCTACTGTGAAATGGTAGAAAAGGCTAAGGGTCATATAAGAGAGGGAGATATCTTCCAGATTGTCCTGTCCAACCGTCTTTCCGCTCCCTTCGAGGGCAGTCTCCTCAACACCTACAGAGTTCTTCGTACCCTTAACCCTTCCCCCTATATGTTCTATTTTTCGGGTATGGACGTGGAAATTGCAGGAGCTTCTCCCGAAACTCTTGTGAAGCTTGAAAACGGTATTCTTCATACCTTCCCTCTCGCAGGAACTCGTCCCAGAGGAAAAACAGAGTCGGAGGACAAGGCGCTTGAGGCGGAGCTTTTAAAGGACGAAAAGGAGCTCGCCGAGCACAATATGTTAGTAGATTTAGGAAGAAACGACTTAGGAAAAATCAGTAAATTCGGTACCGTTTCGGTAGAGAAATTAAGAAGCATTGAGCGGTATTCCCACGTTATGCATATAGGTTCAACGGTAAGGGGCGAAATAAGAGAGGATAAGGACGCCATTGACGCAGTAAGCGCAGTGCTTCCTGCAGGAACCTTATCGGGAGCGCCGAAAATAAGAGCCTGCCAGCTTATAGCGGAGCTCGAAAACAACAAGAGGGGAATCTACGGCGGCGCAATCGGATATATCGACTTTACGGGCAATCTCGATACCTGTATAGCTATAAGAATAGCCTACAAGAAAAACGGAAAGGTTTTCGTAAGAAGCGGCGCAGGAATCGTAGCGGACTCCGACCCCGAAAAGGAATATCAGGAATGCATAAATAAAGCGGCGGCGGTAGTCAAGGCTTTAAAAATGGGAGAGGAGGCGGAAGTATGATTTTACTTATAGATAATTACGACAGCTTTTCATACAATCTCTTTCAGCTTATCGGAGAAATAAACCCCGATATAAAGGTTATACGAAACGATGAGATGACGATAGAGGAGATTGAAAGGCTTAATCCCGAAAGGATAATTCTTTCTCCCGGTCCCGGCCGCCCCGAGGACGCAGGTATAATAATCGAGGTCGCTAAGACAATTTCAAGGAAGATTCCGACTCTCGGAGTCTGCCTCGGACATCAGGCAATATGTGCCGCCTACGGTGCTGAAATAACATACGCAAAGCAGCTTATGCACGGAAAGCAATCTGTGGTAAGCCTGGAGAAGGACTGCCCCTTATTTAAAGGAGTTACGGAAAAAACTCCCGTAGCCCGTTATCATTCCCTTGCGGCGAAGGCGGATACTATTCCCGACTGCCTTAAGGCTACGGCGGTAACCGAGGACGGCGAGATTATGGCAGTTCAGCATAAGGAATACCCCATTTTCGGAGTACAGTTTCACCCCGAGTCAATTTTAACTCCCGAGGGAAGAAAAATGCTCGACAATTTTATTAACGGAGGTTTTTGATATGATTAAGGAAGCAATAGTAAAAATCGTAGATAAGAAGGATTTAACCTACGACGAGGCTTATGCCGTAATAACCGAAATTATGAGCGGCGAAACAACCCCTACCCAGAACGCAGCCTTTTTAGCGGCGCTTTCCACAAAAAGCACAAAGGCGGAAACAATCGAAGAAATAACAGGCTGTGCGGCGGCTATGAGGGATAAGGCTACGAAGGTAGAGCATAACCTCGACGTTATGGAAATCGTAGGAACAGGCGGCGACGGCGCTCATAGCTTCAATATTTCCACAACAACCGCTATCGTCTGTGCGGCGGCAGAAATGAAAATCGCAAAGCACGGCAACCGTGCGGCGTCCTCGGCTTGCGGAACTGCGGACTGCCTTGAAGCTTTAGGCGTAAATATCAATCTTGAGCCCGAAAAGTGCGTTGAGCTTCTCGAAAAAGTAGGCTTCTGCTTCTTCTTCGCCCAGAAATACCATACCTCAATGAAATATGTGGGCGGTATAAGAAAGGAGCTCGGTATCCGTACCGTATTCAACATTTTAGGACCCCTCACCAATCCTGCAAGCCCGAAAAGACAGCTTCTCGGCGTTTATGACGGCTCTCTTGTTGAGCCCCTTGCACAGGTGCTTATGAAGCTCGGCGTCAATAAGGGTATGGTAGTTTTCGGGCAGGATAAGCTGGACGAAATTTCCCTTTCCGCTCCTACAACCGTTTCCGAATTCAAGGACGGCTGGTTCAAGACCTACGAAATTACTCCCGAGGAATTCGGTTTCGAACGCTGTACAAAAGAGGATTTGAAGGGCGGTACTCCCGAAGAGAATGCCGCAATCACAAGAGCAATTCTTAGCGGCGAAAAGGGTCATAAGAGAAACGCAGTACTTATGAATGCAGGCGCAGCCCTCTATATCGGCGATAAGGCGGCTTCTATGGCAGAGGGAATTAAGCTTGCCGCTGAAACAATCGACAGCGGTAAGGCTACGAAAACCTTAGAAGAGCTTATCCGCGTTTCCAACTCCTGAGGTGCGGTATGACGATACTTGATAAGCTTGCGGAGCACGCCTTTGAGCGCATAAAAGCGGCAGAAAAGGCAGTACCCTTCGATGAGGTAAGGAGTAAGGCGCTTTCGCTCCCGAAGGGTGATTTCGCTTTTGAAAAAGCTCTTAAAAAGCCCGATATTTCTTTTATCTGCGAATGTAAGAAGGCTTCTCCCTCTAAAGGGATAATAGCGGAGGATTTTCCTTATCTTAAAATTGCGGAGGAATACGAAAAAGCGGGAGCAGACTGCATTTCCGTACTTACCGAGCCGAAATGGTTTTTAGGCAGCGACGAATACCTTAGAGAAATTGCAGAAAGGGTATCTATCCCCTGTATAAGAAAGGATTTTACCGTTGACGGGTATATTATTTACGAGGCGAAGCTTTTAGGCGCTAAGGCGGTACTTCTGATATGCTCAATCCTTTCGGCGGAGCAGATAAGGGAGTATATCGGAATCTGCGACAGCTTAGGTATTTCCGCCCTTGTAGAGGCGCACGACGAAAACGAGGTAAAGACCGCTCTTAACTGCGGCGCTCGTATTATCGGCGTAAATAACCGCAATTTAAAGGATTTTTCCGTAGATACGGATAACAGCAGGCGAATGAGGGAACTTGTCCCCGACAGCGTGGTTTTCGTATCGGAAAGCGGCGTAAGAACAGCCAAGGATATAAAAAAGCTTCGTGAAATAGGCGCAGACGCCGTTCTTATCGGCGAAACTCTTATGAGAGCGGAGGATAAAAAGGCGAAGCTAAGAGAACTTAAGGGGTTATAACCTATGACAAAGATAAAGCTTTGCGGTCTTAGCCGACCCTGTGATATTGACTATGTAAACGAGCTTTTACCCGAATATATTGGTTTCGTTTTCTGGGAGAAGAGTAAGCGTTTTGTTTCTCCCGAAAGGGCGAGGGAGCTCAGAAATAAGCTAAGAAAAGAGATAATTCCCGTAGGGGTATTTGTCGATGAAAAAATAGAAGAAATAGCGAAGCTTGTGAAAGACGGGGTTATTGATATTGTTCAGCTTCACGGAAGGGAAAACGAGGAATATATCGAGAAACTGCGCAGGAAAACAGCCTGCCCCATAATAAAAGCGTACCTTATAAAAAGCGAGGAGGACGTTATAGAAGCCAACATCAGTAAGGCTGATTTTGTACTTCTCGATTCGGGGCTCGGCGGAGGGAAAACCTTCGACCATTCGCTTTTAAAGGAAATTAACCGTCCCTATTTCCTCGCAGGAGGACTTACCCCCGAAAATGTGGGAGCTGCCGTAAAGGAGCTTAAGCCCTTTGCCGTTGACGCAAGCTCTTCCCTCGAAACAGAGGGCTTTAAGGATAAGGAAAAAATGACCGCCTTCGTTAAAGCGGTCAGAAAGGAATAGATTTATGACAAACGGAAGATTTGGCGTTCACGGAGGACAGTATATCCCCGAAACCCTTATGAATGCGGTAATTGAGCTTGAAAGCGCCTATAACCGCTATAAGAACGACCCCGATTTTAACAGGGAGCTTACAGAGCTTTTTAACGATTACGCTAACCGCCCCTCGAGGCTCTATTATGCCGAAAAGCTTACGAAAGAGCTGGGCGGAGCGAAAATTTATCTTAAGCGAGAGGATTTAAACCATACAGGCTCCCATAAGATAAACAATGTCTTAGGTCAGGCGCTTCTTGCCAAGAAAATGGGTAAGACCCGTCTTATCGCCGAAACCGGAGCAGGTCAGCACGGCGTAGCCACCGCTACCGCCGCCGCTCTTATGAATATGGAATGCGTGGTATTTATGGGCGAGGAGGATACGAAGCGACAGGCTCTCAACGTTTACAGAATGAAGCTTCTCGGCGCAGAGGTTATCCCCGTAACAAGCGGTACCGCTACCTTAAAGGACGCAGTTTCCGAGGCTATGAGAGAATGGACCTCACGAATTGACGATACGCACTATTGCTTAGGCTCGGTTATGGGTCCTCACCCCTTTCCTACCATTGTCCGTGACTTCCAGGCGGTTATTTCAAAGGAGATAAAGACCCAGATACTGGAAAAGGAAGGCAGGCTTCCCGACGCGGTTATTGCCTGTGTTGGCGGCGGCTCAAACGCTATGGGCAGCTTCTATCACTTCATAGAGGATAAGGACGTCCGCTTAATCGGCTGTGAGGCGGCAGGAAGAGGTATAGATACCTTTGAAACTGCGGCTACAATAAATACGGGCAGACTTGGCATTTTCCACGGTATGAAATCCTATTTCTGTCAGGATGAATACGGTCAGATTGCACCCGTTTACTCCATTTCCGCCGGTCTCGACTACCCCGGAATAGGCCCCGAGCACGCATATCTGCACGACATAGGCAGAGCGGAATATGTTCCCGTAACCGACGAGGAATCGGTTGAAGCCTTCGAGCTTTTATCGAAAACGGAGGGCATTATTCCTGCCATAGAATCGGCTCACGCAGTAGCCCATGCGGTAAAGCTTGCCCCCACAATGGGTAAGGATAAGATAATCGTTATTACGATTTCGGGCAGAGGAGATAAGGACTGTGCGGCTATTGCACGTTACAGAGGGGAGGATATTTATGAGTAATATAAGAAAAGCATTTGAGAATAAAAAAGCGTTTATTCCGTTTGTAACCTGCGGCGACCCCGACCTTACAACAACGGGAAAAATTGTCCGTGCAGCAGTAGAAAACGGCGCCGATTTGATTGAGTTCGGTATTCCCTTTTCAGACCCTACGGCGGAGGGCCCCGTTATTCAGGGGGCAAATATCCGCGCTCTTTCGGGAGGGGTTACTACCGATAAGATTTTCGATTTCGTAAGAGAACTGAGAAAGGACGTAAAAATTCCTCTTGTGTTTATGACCTACGCTAACGTAGTTTTCTCCTACGGTGCGGAAAGGTTCATTTCCACCTGTGCCGAAACGGGAATTGACGGCATTATCCTGCCCGACCTGCCCTTCGAGGAAAAGGGAGAGTTTCAGCCTGTATGCAAGAAATACGGTGTTGACCTTATTTCCCTTATTGCGCCTACCTCCGATAAGAGAATCGCCATGATAGCGAAGAAAGCGGAGGGCTTCCTCTATATCGTTTCAAGTCTCGGCGTTACGGGAACAAGAAGCGAAATCACCACCGACCTCGCTTCTATCATAAAGGTAGTACGGGAGAATACGGATATACCCTGCGCTATCGGCTTCGGTATCTCTACCCCCGAACAGGCTAAGAGAATGGCAGGACTTTCCGACGGCGTAATAGTCGGCTCGGCAATTATCAAGCTTATCGAAAAGAGCGGAGAAAATGCACCCAAAGCGGTAGGCGAATACGTTAAGGAAATGAAAGCGGCAATATCGGGTTAATCTATCAATAGTTTATTTCGCAAATGAAACAGATTTTTCTGCAATTTTCACTTCATTTTAACCTAATTATCACAAATTTTCAGAAATTCCTTAAAATGCGTTGACATTTGATTTACTGTGTGGTAAAATGTAGTCAAATATTTTCAGGAGGAAATTCAATATGACAACAAAGAATAAGTCCATTGTAGCTTTAGTTTGCGGTATTCTCGGTATCGTAGGCGGTTGGTTCCCTATTGTTTGTTATTTCACAACAGTTCTTGCTATTGTTGGTTTAGTATTCGGTGCCATGGCGCTTAAGGATAAGCCCCAGGGTAACGAAAAGGGTATGGCTGTTGCAGGTCTTGTTTGCGGTATCGTTGGTACTGTATTCGGTTTTATCGGCGTTCTTTGCGCAGTATGCGCATGCGTTGCTCTTGGTGCAGTTGGCGGCGAATTACAGAATGCTCTTAACGAGTATGCAAATTCTATCGGTATGTTTATCGCATAAGCGAATACATATTACGGAATAATTAAGGAAACTTAAAGGATAGTGCTCTGCGCTATCCTTTAGTTTTTTGGTTTTCAGGAGGATACTATGTTTCCCGGCTTTGATTTGTTCGGAAAATTTATTAGCAGCTATACCTTAGCGGCGCTTTCAGGCGTTTTTGCCGCAGGTATTTTTGCTATACTGAAATATAAAAAGCGGACGGGGAATTCTTACCCAATGCTTATAACGTTACTTTTTTCCTCGATAGGGGTAGGTGTCGGCGGCTCCCTTCTTTATGGAATTACCAATATAAGATACTGGCAATATATCTTTTCCTTTGATACCTTTGAGGAGCTTATAAATAATATTGCCTACGTTTTCGGTGGCTCGGTGTTCTACGGCGGGCTTATCGGCGGAATTATCGCAGGAATGATAACCATTAAGGTGAAAAAGTATCCTGCCGCTGATATAACCGACTGTGCCGCGCCTACCGTAGCGCTTTTCCATACCTTCGGGCGTGTAGGCTGTTTTCTCGGTGGCTGCTGTTATGGGGTAGAAAGCGATTTCGGCTTTATTTATCATAACGCTCTTATAGAATCCGCCAACGGGGTAAGACGTTTTCCCGTTCAGCTTTTTGAGGCAGGCTTTGAGCTTATTCTCTTTATTGTATTATGGCGGCTCCTTGAGGCTAAGCGGCTGAAGGGCAGGCTGTTCCTTCTATATCTTCTCATATATCCCGTAGGCAGGTTTATTCTCGAATTTTTCAGAGGAGACGAGTACAGAGGCTTTATTTTCGGGCTTTCTACCTCGCAGTTTATCAGTGTTCTGCTATTTTCGGCGGCAGGCGTGGGGCTTATACTGAGCTATATGAGGGAAAAGAAAAGAGAGTGAGAAAGGTTGTCTTATAATCACAGAAGGGGTAATTTCCGCAGGACAGCCCTAAGCTTACCAAAGGAAAAAGCGACAGCACACCGAAAATCGGGCGCTGTCGCTTTATTGTTAGCCTTCTTATTTGTGTAACAAAGAGGCACCTGCCGGGAGGGATTCGACGGCTTACGCCTAACCCTGGGGGTTCGACTGTCCTTGGCGTGTAACAAAAAAATCACCTTCCCCACATAGTGGGAAAGATGATTTATTTGGCACGCCAGGAGGGATTCGAACCCCCGACCCTCTGGTTCGTAGCCAGATACTCTATCCAGCTGAGCTACTGGCGCTCAAAATTTACTAATTTATTATATACCAAGTTCTGCTTTTTGTCAAGAGTTTTTTAACAGAAAATTTTCTCCGCCTTGATATATTCAATAAACAGCGTAACAAAGCCCCTTTCGGCTTTTATAAAACTTTTTTCAAAAAAATTCCATTTTACCTATTGACAAAGTAGGTAAACTATGTTATAATGACTACAACATACCGAAGAGGTAGGAAAATACATATAAGGCGGTTATATTATGAATAGTTTTGAGCGGCTCGTAAGAGCGAATTTCCGTTTCGGGCGAATGCGCCGATGTTGAAGTTTAGCTTTACTGCCGAAAAATTATCGGCGTCCTTTATCAGGCTTAATGCCAAAGTAAGAATAAAGGCAATACCGCACAAAGATTGCGTGTGGATTGCGCCGTCAGATTTTTCGTCAGATTGTATAGAAATTTCGCAGGCATACTGGCGTATGTCAAGGAATTTCTGTGCAATATGACGGAAAAGATGCAAGCAAGGCACACGCAAAGCCCAAGGCGGTCTTTGTGCGGTGTTGCCTAAAGTAATCAACATCACACATTCTATAAATGAAAGGAAATATTTATTATGTCATACAGATTTGAAACCTTACAGCTCCACGTTGGTCAGGAAACTCCCGACCCCGCTACCGATTCCCGTGCAGTTCCGATTTATCAGACAACCTCCTACGTTTTCCGCAACTGCGAACACGCCGCAGCCCGTTTCGGACTTACCGACGCAGGCAACATCTACGGCAGACTTACCAACTCCACACAGGACGTACTTGAAAAGCGTATTGCAGCCTTAGAGGGCGGCGTTGCTGCTCTTGCCCTTGCTTCGGGCGCGGCGGCAATTACCTATACAGTAGAAGCCCTCGCCCAGAACGGCGGCCATATAGTAGCCCAGAAAACCATCTACGGCGGAAGCTATAACCTCCTCGCTCATACGCTCCCCAATTTCGGCATTACCGCAAGCTTCGTGAATATCCACGATTTAGCCGAGGTTGAGGCAGCTATAAAGCCCAACACAAGAGCAATCTACATAGAAACCCTCGGAAACCCCAACAGCGATATCCCCGATATCGACGCTCTCGCCGAGCTCGCTCATAAGCACGGGTTACCTCTTGTAGTGGATAATACCTTCGGTACTCCCTATCTTATCCGTCCTATCGAGCATGGCGCAGATATCGTAGTTCACTCCGCCACAAAGTTTATCGGCGGTCACGGAACAACCCTCGGCGGTATTATCGTTGACTCGGGTAAGTTCGACTGGGGAAAGAGCGGAAATTATCCCGCTATCGCCGCTCCCAATCCCAGCTATCACGGCGTTTCCTTTACTGCGGCGGCAGGTCCTGCGGCATTCGTTACATATATCAGGGCAATCCTGCTTCGTGATACGGGCGCTACAATTTCTCCCTTTAATGCATTCCTGCTTTTACAGGGCGTGGAGACCCTTTCTCTTCGTCTCGACAGACACGCAGAGAATACAAAGAAGGTGGTAGAATACCTTACGAAGCATCCTCTCGTAGAAAAGGTAAACCACCCCTCTCTCCCCGACCATCCCGACCACGCTTTATATCAGAAGTATTTCCCTAACGGCGGCGGCTCAATCTTTACCTTCGAGATTAAGGGCGGCGTTAAGGAGGCTCATACCTTTATCGATAACCTTAAGATTTTCTCTCTTCTTGCAAATGTTGCAGACTCAAAATCCCTGGTAATTCATCCTGCAACCACAACTCACAGCCAGCTTTCCGAAGAGGAGCTTAAGGAGCAGGACATCAAGCCCAACACAATCCGTCTTTCTATCGGTACAGAGCATATCGACGATATTATCGCAGATTTCGAACAGGCATTCAATGCAGTCAAGTAAGGAGTGATTATTATGGCAAAGATTTTTACATCGGCAGATCAGCTTATCGGAAGAACACCGCTTTTAGAGCTCACAAATATTGAAAAGAAGTTAGGACTTAAGGCGAAAATTCTCGCAAAGCTCGAATACTTCAATCCTGCAGGTTCCGTAAAGGACAGAGTAGCTAAGGCTATGATAGACGACGCAGAGGCAAGCGGAAAGCTTAAGCCCGATTCCGTAATAATCGAGCCTACCTCGGGAAATACGGGTATAGGTCTTGCGGCTGTTGCAGCGGCAAGAGGCTATCGTATCATTATCGTAATGCCCGATACCATGTCCGTTGAGCGCAGACAGCTTATGAAGGCTTACG
>JAEDHF010000137.1 GCA_016297165.1 Oscillospiraceae bacterium
CGAGCGCAGCCGTACAGTTGCGGTTAAAATGGCAAGATTAGCAGCAGAATCAATAAAGGAATCCTTAAAGAATTTCTTCGACTTTAACGATAAGCTTGCTGAAAAGATACGTGAGGACGAGGATAAGGTTGATAAATACGAGGACAGCCTCGGAACCTACCTCGTAAAGGTAAGCAGCAAGAGCATGAGCGAAGCGGACAGCCACGAGGTTTCAAAGCTTCTCCATATTATCGGAGATTTCGAGCGTATAAGCGACCATGCCGTAAATATAATCGAATCCGCCGAGGAAATAAAGGATAAGGGACTTACCTTCTCCGATGACGCTAAGTCAGAGCTAAGTGTTATGATAAGTGCAGTAATCGAAACCCTTGACCTTTCTCTTGCAGCTTTCGAAAATAACGACCTTAAGAAGGCGGTTCTCGTCGAACCAATCGAACAGGTTGTTGATACCCTTAAAATGCAGCTTAAAACCTCTCACGTCAACCGTCTGAGAAAGAACGAATGTACTATCGAAATGGGCTTCGTACTATCCGATATTCTTACGAATTTAGAGAGAGTTTCCGACCACTGCTCAAATATCGCTATCTGTATGATTGAAATTGCTCACGACAGCTTCGATATGCACGATTACGTACAGAAGCTGAAGATGGAGCATCGAGAACAGTTCGACAAGAGCGTCGAGGAATACAGGAGTAAGTATTCGTTAAAAACAATAAAGGAGTCTTGATTATGACCCCTCACGATTATGAAGTAATAAAAATTGAGGGCGAATACGTAACCCTTAAGGACGAAAACGGCGAAGAGCTTTTTATAGCTGCCGCCCTCCTCCCTCCCTTTATTGATATAGGGACAAGGCTTCATTACGAAAACCTTGAATATACGGTAACAGAGCCGTAAGAAAAATACTAACGCCGTGCAGAAATGTGCGGCGTTTTTTATTTAAGCTTTCCGAACTCCTGGGTCCAGTAGTAGTAGGTATCCTTCCCTACCTTTAAAACCGAGAGGCCGAAGGCGCAGCATTCATAATCGGGATAGAGAATATTGTCACGATGGGATTCGGATTTCATCCAGGCGGCAAATACCTCCTCCGGCGTTTCAAAGGTATTTCTTCCGTATGCAATATTCTCTCCTACCGTAACATATTTGATTCCCAGCTCCGTAAAGGCGGTGGCGAATTTCGTTCCGTTGGGGCGGCTGTGTGAATAGTAAGAGGAAAGCTCGGTTGCTCTCACCTCACAGACCTCGTGTATTCTCGCAGAATACCAGAGCTCATTCAGACCGTTGGCTTTTCTCGCCTGATTTACGAGAGTAAGGAGCCGCATATAGTAATCGTCCCCCTCATAAAGCTTACCGCCGCCTACGTTAATGAAGGGAGTTTTGCTCGTAGTTTTCGAGGTTGCTTTTGCGGTAGTGGTTTTTGTGGTGCTTTTTGTTGCCGAGGTAGTTTTTGCTGTTGTCTTAACGGTAGTAGCACGGCTCGTTTCGCTTTTTGTCGCCGTAGTAACAGCAGGCTTTTTAGTCGTTGTCGTTGAAACGGGAGCTTTTGTTACCTCGCCTGTAGGTGTCGTATTTATCAGTAAAGTACCCCCTGCCCCTTCGGCGAAATATTCATATACGGGAGTTGTGGAAAGAGTAAGTATTTCATCGGAATACATACTCTCGTAAAGCTCTTCTACGCCGAAGGTGGTGCCGCTGTATTCTATAGTATCCTCCTCGTTGTAGGAAACCATGGCGCCGTCAAGGATATCGGATACTACCACAACCTCGGGGGTTATGCCCTCGGATATCTCGAAATATACGAGAATAGCCGAAAGAATTAAACAGCAGGATAAAGCTCCCACAAAGCCTTTAATCGAGCGTTTCTGACGCCTTGTAAGCATTATCCTGCCTCCTTTCAAAAATTGAGACTGTCGAAAAAGCCGCTCAGAAAGCAGACTTCTCGGCAGTCATATCATTATTGTCGCTTATTTCTTTCCGATAAGCTCCTTTTCCTTTTCGGACTCAGCAGCATTTCCCTTCAGCTTTTCACAGTTTTTACAGCTTGCACTGCAGCCGATACATTTTCCTTTTTTCCTGTTATCGGTGATTGTAATTATTCCTACTATAATAATCGCCGCCACAAGAGCAATTATAAACATTTCAAGGCTATGGAAAAGATATGCAGCTATCCAGGCTATTGCACACTGCAGAGCAGCTATTCCCGCCGCCTTAAGCCCGGAGCCAAGCTCTCGTCTTATTGCCGCTATCGCCGCTACACAGGGAGTATAAAGAAGGGTAAAAACGAGGAAGCTAAAGGCGGAAACGGGAGTAAACATAGCTGACAGCGCAGCTCCGAGATTCTCCATATCCGTTCCCATAAGCACCGAGAGGGTACTTATAACCGCTTCCTTAGCGGAAAAGCCAGTTATTAGTGCAGTAGATACACGCCAGTCGCCGAAGCCTAAGGGCTCGAAAATCGGTGCTATAGCCTGTCCGATTACTGCGAGGAGACTGTCGGCACTGTCACTTACGGGATTTAAGCGCCAGTCGAAGCTTTGCAGGAACCATATTATTACGGTAGCTATAAAAATAACGGTAAAGGCCTTCTGTAAAAAGTCCTTGGACTTATCCCACATAAGGAGAAGAACGCTTTTCGGCGAGGGAAAACGATAGTTGGGAAGCTCCATAACGAAGGGCACGGGCTTACCCTTGAATTTTGTCTTATTAAGAATAAGAGCGGCGAAAATTCCTATTACAATACCGATAAGATAAAGGAGAATCATTACTATTGCCTGATGCTCCTTAAAAAAGGCGGCGGTAAATACTGCATAAATCGGTATCTTCGCCGAACAGCTCATAAAGGGCGTAAGCAGGATAGTCATCTTCCTGTCACGCTGGCTGGAAAGCGTTCTCGTTGCCATTATTGCAGGAACGGAACAGCCGAAGCCTATAAGCATGGGAACGAAGCTTCTGCCCGAAAGACCCAGCTTTCGTAAAAGCTTATCCATTACGAAAGCTACACGAGCCATATATCCCGTATCCTCCAGTATGGATAGGAAGAAAAAGAGGGTTACTATTATGGGCAGGAAGCTAAGCACGCTTCCCACACCCGAGAAAATACCGTCGATAACGAGAGAATGGACGATAGGGTTAAGCCCGTAGTCCGTAAGCGCATTATCCACTACTGTTGTAAGTGAATCTATGCCCATAGAAAGCAGGTCGCTTAAAAAAGCGCCGATAACGTTAAAGGTGAGCCAGAAAACAAGCCCCATTATAGAGATAAATACAGGGATAGCGGTAAACCTTCCCGTAAGGATTTTATCTATTTTTACGCTTCGGATATGCTCCTTACTTTCCTTAGCCTTAACTACGGTTTTTCCGCAGACCTTTTCTATGTAGGTGTATCGCATATCCGCAAGGGCGGCGTTTCTGTCAATACCGCATTCATGCTCCATTTCAACGATACTGTGCTCGATAAGCTCAAGCTCGTTTTCGTTAAGCTCAAGGCGATTTATGATATCCTTATCGTCCTCGATAAGCTTTGTTGCGGCGAAGCGAAGGGACATTCCCTCACGCTGTGCGTGGTCCTCCACAACGTGGCGTACCGCATGGATACAACGGTGAACCGCACCACGGCAGAAGTCCGTCTTTTTCGGGGCTATCTTATTCTTAGATACCTCCACGATACTTTTTACAAGCTCGTCAACGCCCTCATTCTTAGCCGCAGAAATAGGTATTACCGGAACGCCAAGCTCCTCGGAAATTGCCTTTATATCTACCGAGCCGCCGTTATTTCTCATCTCGTCCATCATATTAAGGGCGATTACCATAGGTATTCCCATTTCAAGAAGCTGTAACGAGAGATAGAGATTACGCTCGATATTCATAGCGTCAACTATATTTATGATACCGTCGGGGCGGCTATCTACAAGAAAATCCCTTGTAACGATTTCCTCCGTCGAATAGGGACGAAGAGAATATATTCCGGGCAGGTCCACAACCGTACAGTTGGTTGCGGAACGGATAATGCCGCTTTTTTGCTCAACGGTTACGCCGGGAAAGTTTCCGACGTGCTGGTTTGAGCCTGTGAGCTGGTTGAAAAGAGTTGTTTTTCCGCAATTCTGATTACCTGCAAGAGCAAAAATCATAGCTTTTCCTCCTTAGCGGAGACTACCTCAATCTGTCTTGCCTCATCGAGCCTTAAGGTAAGCTCATAGCCCCGAAGATGAATCTCTATAGGGTCCCCCATAGGTGCAACCTTTCGTACCATTACCCTCGTTCTCGGGATAAGCCCCATATCAAGAAGATGATTACGAAGGGATTTATTATCGCTCATTTCGTTAACAGCAGTAATAACCCCTTCCTCACCGATTTTCAACATATCAAGAGTCATAAAATGTCCCCCTTTCTAAAGGTTTTAT
>JAEDHF010000138.1 GCA_016297165.1 Oscillospiraceae bacterium
GAAGCACTCGACAGCGCCGCAGACGATATAATTCTTGTGGCTGAAAGAGAAAGGCTTACAGCTCACGCTAATTCTATTAAGGTAAGAGTTGAAGATTTAAGGAGTTAATAGCTATGTCTTACTTATGGGAAAATAATGTCCGTAAGGTTACCCCCTATGTTCCGGGAGAACAGCCTAAGGAAACGGATATAATAAAGCTTAATACAAATGAAAATCCCTATCCCCCTTCTCCGAGGGCAGATAAGATACTCCGTGAATACGAAAGCGGAAGAATGAGACTTTATCCCGACCCCGACGCTACCGTTCTCGTTGACGCTTTAGCGGAGCGTTACGGTTTAAAGCCTTCACAGATTTTCGTTGGAGTAGGCTCCGATGATGTTATTTCGGTTGCCTTTATGACCTTTTTCAATTCCGAGAAGCCCGTTTTATTCCCGGATATAACCTATTCTTTCTATGATGTATGGGCAGATGTCTATAGAATACCCTATAAGACAATACCGCTTACCGAGGGTTTCCGTATAAATGTCGAGGACTATAAAACCGAAAACGGCGGAATAATCTTCCCGAATCCTAACGCTCCGACAGGTGTTTTCGAGCCCCTCGAAAAGGTTGAGGAAATAATTAAGGCTAATCCTTCTTCGGTAGTTATTATTGACGAGGCATATATTGATTTCGGCGGCGAAAGCGCCTTAGGGCTTATAGATAAGTACGAAAACTTACTGGTAGTACAGACCTTTTCAAAATCCCGTTCTATGGCAGGAATGCGAATCGGTTTCGCTATGGGCTCCGAAAAGCTTATTAAGTATATGAACGACGTAAAATTCTCCATAAATTCATATACGATGAATCCCATTACCCAGCTTTGCGGAGCAGAAGCGGTAAAGGACGGAGAGTACTTTGATAAAACTGTAGCAAGGGTTATTGCTACGAGAGAAAGAGCGAAAAATGAGCTTTCCGCTCTCGGCTTTACTTTCCCCGATTCAAAGAGCAACTTTATCTTCGCTTCTCATAAGAGTAAGCCTGCAAAGGAAATATTCGAAGCCTTAAAGGAAAGAAAGATTTTCGTCAGATACTGGAACAAGCCCCTTATCAACAATCACCTCAGAATTTCAATCGGTACGGACAGGGAAATGGACAGGCTTTTTGATGCATTAAGAGAAATACTCTGAAAGGATAGTCTATGAGAACATCAGAAATTACAAGAAAAACAAAGGAAACCGATATTAAGATAAAGCTGAATATAGACGGAAGCGGAACACCCGTAATTGATACGGGAATAGGCTTCTTCGACCATATGCTTACCGCTCTTTGTGTTCACGGCGGCTTTGATATGGAAATATCCTGTAAGGGCGACCTTAACGTTGACGGTCATCATTCTGTTGAAGATGTGGGAATTTCTCTCGGAAAGGCCTTCGCGGAAGCTCTCGGCGATAAATCGGGTATTACCCGTTACGGCTCGGCTTTTATCCCCATGGACGAGGCTCTCGGCTTCTGTGCTCTTGATATAAGCGCCCGTCCCTTTCTCGTATTTAATGCGGAATTTACCAACGAAAAAATCGGCGATTATGATTCCTGCCTTACGGAAGAATTTATGAGAGCGTTCGCTTTTAATGCAGGCATTACCTTACATCTTAAAAGTGAATACGGAAAGAACGACCACCATATCACTGAAGCGCTTTTTAAGGCGTTAGCATACGCTTTGCGTACTGCCGTTAAGAAAAACGAAAGCGGAAAAGCCGTTTCTACGAAAGGAACCTTATAATGATTGCAGTAATCGACTATGGCGCAGGTAATCTTTTCAGCGTAAAAAATGCTCTTGACTACCTCGGTTATGAGAATGTATTTACGAATAGTGCCGATGATTTGAAAAAAGCGGATAAGCTTATTCTTCCCGGCGTAGGAGCCTTTCCCGACGCTATGAAAATGCTCGCCGAAACGGGACTTATTGAAACAATTAAAGAGGAAGCTATGAAAAAACCTCTTCTCGGTATCTGTCTCGGTATGCAGATGCTCTTCGAAAAGGGCTACGAGTTCGGCGAAACTGAGGGTCTCGGTTTTATCGGCGGAAGCGTAAAGCTTATGACGCCCGAAAATCTTGTAATTCCTCAGATAGGCTGGAACGAGCTGATTATGAATAAGGAATGCCCGATTCTTAAAGATCTCGGCGAAAAGCCCTACGTTTATTTCGTTCATTCCTACGCAGCAGAATGCGACAGCGAGGATGTTGCGGCTTATACCGATTACGGCGGAAGAGTTACTGCCTGCGTTATGAAAGGGAATGTCTATGGCTGTCAGTTCCACCCCGAAAAGAGCGGTGAAACAGGACTTCGTATTCTCAGAAACTTTGCTGAGCTTTAAGGAGAGCTGAAATGGAAAAGAAGTGTTCCTGCGGCGGAAATATGATAAAAAGCGAATTGCTGTCCTTTAGCGGCGTTTCCGTAAGAGTTCCCGACGGCTATAATTTTCCTAAGGATTATCAGGTTATCCCTTTCGTATGCGAAACCTGTGGCAAGATTGAGCTTTATGCAGGCACACAGCAGAACGGAAATTTCATGTTCGGAGGATTTATAATAGGATGATAATATTACCTGCAATAGATATTAAGGACGGAAACTGCGTCCGACTCTTTAAGGGCGATTACAATACCGTTGAAAAGGTTGCCGAAAGCTATATGGATACCGCCCGTATGTTTATGGACTGCGGTGCAGAATGGATTCACATGGTTGACCTTGACGGAGCGAAGGACGCTTCACAGCAGAATAAGGATATTTTCCTTGACGTAGCGAAAAATACAAGGCTTAAGGTCGAGGTCGGCGGCGGTATAAGAACTCTTGATACCGTTGAAATGTACCTTTCCGGTGGCATATCAAGAGTAATTATCGGCTCTGCCGCTGTAAAGAACCCACAGCTCGTTAAGGACGCAGTTAAGGAATACGGCGATAGAATTGCCGTAGGTATTGACGCTAAAAACGGCTATGTGGCTACCGAGGGCTGGCTCGAAACTTCGGATGTCCATTTCACCAATCTTGCTAAGGCTATGTCGGATATCGGCGTTAAGTACATTATTTTCACCGATATTTCTAAGGATGGAACTCTTTCGGGAGTGAATTCGGAGCAGCTTAAGCAGATTAACGAATGCTGCAGCGCTAACATTATCGCCAGCGGCGGTGTTAAAACCATTGAGGATATAATTATCTGCAAAAAGCTGGGTCTTTACGGTACGATTTGCGGAAAGTCCATTTATAGCGGTACTCTTGACTTAAGAGAGGCTATCGAAAAGAGCAGATAACGAAAGGAAAAAATATGCTTGCAAAAAGAATAATACCCTGTCTTGACGTACGTAACGGAAAGGTAGTTAAGGGTGTAAATTTTAAGGGTATAAAGGACGTAGGCGACCCTGTTGAATGCGCTAAGGAGTATAACAGACAGGGTGCGGACGAGCTTGTGTTCTATGATATTACCGCTTCACATGAGGGTAGGGGCGTAATGCTTGATGTTGTACGAGAAACCGCAAAGCAGGTTTTTGTGCCACTTTGCGTCGGAGGCGGAATCGCTACTATCGAGGATTTCAGAGATACTTTAAGAGCCGGAGCTGATAAGGTTTCAATCAATTCACAGGCAGTAAAGAATCCGAAGCTCATAAGCGACGCGGCGGAGATTTTCGGAAGCCAGTGTGTGGTTATCGGTATTGACGCTAAGCGAAACGATAAGGGCGGCTACAGCGTTTTCATCAACGGCGGCCGTGTAGATATGAACCTCGACTTAGGGGACTGGGTTAAGGAAATCGAAGAACGTGGGGCAGGTGAAATATGCCTTAACTCTATAGATACCGACGGTACAAAGGCAGGCTTCGACATAAAAATGCTGAACTTCGTATGCAGTAGGGTAAGTATCCCCGTTATTGCCAGCGGCGGCTGTGGAAAGCTTACTGATTTCTCCGAGGTTTTTGAAAAAACGAATTCAAGCGCTGCGCTTGCGGCTTCGCTTTTCCACTTCAGAGAGCTTACCGTCGGCGAGGTTAAGGCTCATCTTAATGAAAAGAATATTGCGGTAAGAGGCGTTTGATATGGGAATGATTGAAGAAACAGGCGAGCTTATGCTGGATTTTGATAAGCTGTCGAAAATTGCTCCCGAGAACAGGGTTATACCTGTAGCTGTTCAGAATATGAACACAAAGGAAGTAATTTTAGTGGCTTATGTAAATGAGGAGAGCCTTAGGGAGTCAATACGCTTAAGAAAGGTAGTCCTCTGGAGCACGTCGAGAAACAAGCTCTGGTTTAAGGGTCAAGAGTCGGGCAATACCTTTACTCTGCACCATATATATGTAAACTGTGAACAGAATTCACTCGTATTCGAGGCTACTCCCGATAAGGG
>JAEDHF010000139.1 GCA_016297165.1 Oscillospiraceae bacterium
AACGTTATAAGATATAGCGATGGATATTGAATTAGAAAGAAAAATAGCGGAGCTTTGCGCAGGAAACATTTCACGTTTTCTTAATGGAATGCCACTTTTAAACAGAATCGACAGAAATAAGGGTTATGCCGAAAGAAAGTGACCCCGTTTTACGGACCGATTACGCCGAAATATGCAGGAATTTGCAAAAATAAATTCATAAATGCCTTAAATTGCCATATATTTGTATATAAATACCATTGAAAACGAATAATTCATAACAGCAACCGTCATTTTTATCGTTGACAGTCTTTTCTGTGAGTGCTATGATTCAAGTATAGGAATAAAGGCTTTTGAGCGTTATTATCAGTCCTTTTATTCTGTTATTTTTCTATCAGGAAAAGAGATGTTATTATGGAGTTAATGAAATTTTCGGGTACGCCGGTTGCAGATTCGGCGGCGATAAACGAGCTGCTTGCCCGTTACGGGGTAAAGTTCGGTATTTATAAAAACGGCGTCTTTAAGGAGCAGCTTTTCCCCTTCGACGCTATTCCGAGAGTTATTTCCGCAAAGGATTTTTCCTCTATGGAGAAGGGACTTATTCAGCGTGTTGACGCTTTATACCTTTTCTTAAAGGATATATACTCCGAGGGAAAAATCATAAAGGACGGCGTTATTCCCGAGGATTTCGTGTATATCTCAAAGGGCTATCTTGCGCCCTGTTCGGGGATTACTCCCCCTTAAGCTTCCCGTTATTGTTATGAACGGAGCGGCGCTTTATGATATAAATGAGAACAGCTTCCTTTTCGCCTATGTTATTTCTCCCGAAACCTGCGCAGAGGTGCACAGCATTGTGCTTCAGAGAGGAATGAATATGTTCACTAACGCCCTTTGCGACGATAATCTTGTGATATATTACGACCTGCTTAAAAACGACGCAGAAAAAGCTATCTATTCTTCTCTTAAAAAATCACCCTACCGAAGCTATGTAAACAGGACTCCTCCCGACGAGGACAGATCTATATATCTTATGATTGTGGACGAAAGCGAAAGGATAAGCGGACTTTACTACGAGCTTCTCGAGAAATTCGGGGATAAGCTTAAGATTATAACCTATCCCTCTACCGACTATCCCGGCTACAGCTATATAAAGATATACAACAAGAACAGCAGCAGAGAAAATCTGCTCCGGTATATATGCAGGGAAAACGGTATCGAAAAAACCGTTACGCTTCTTAAGGATAACAGAAGCATAAACAAAATCGCAAAGGAATTAAAAAAACAGTACGAGCCCCTTATGCTTCCGGGGTTTTTAAAGAACAGGCGAAAGAGGCGGAACTGGAAAAATAAAGGCAATTCCTCACAAATAAAAAATGGCATGACAGCGATTTTGCTGCCATGCTTTTTTATTATTTCCGATAAAGGGCTGTCATTCCCGGAGGGTGGTGTTGCCTTTAATTTGTATCTTTCGGTAAGATAGTGTAATATGCTCTCCCTCTTTCAGTGCTGCCAAGAAAATTGTCGAAATTTTCAAAAAAGGGTCTTCTCAAAAACGGTCAACGGTATTATAATACTATTGACCGATACAGTCAGGAGGTAAATATGAACGAAAAATTCTTTTCATTACCCGAGGAAAAGCAGCTTGCAATAATTAACGGAGGCTATCGGGTCTTTTCCCGTAACAGCTATAAAAAAAGCCCCGTAAGCGAGATTGCTGCCGAGGCGGGAATAAGTAAATCCCTGCTTTTCCATTATTTCAGTAATAAAAAGGAGTTATATCTGTTCCTTATTAAAAATGCCGCTGATACTACCTATAAAAGTCTGCATGAGTTCGGCTGTAATGAGTCGGAGGATATTTTTGAAATAATGCACAGGGGCTTAAAGGCGAAGGTTTCTCTTATGAAAAAATATCCCGACCTGACTTTCTTCACTATTAAGGCTTACTACGAAACAGACCCCGAAATCTGC
The DNA here is from genome assembly GCA_016297165.1 of Oscillospiraceae bacterium. Classification (GTDB taxonomy): domain Bacteria; phylum Bacillota; class Clostridia; order Oscillospirales; family Ruminococcaceae; genus Ruminiclostridium_E. The sequence continues at coordinate 1,948 of JAEDHF010000139.1, forward strand.
GACGATATTCAGAAAATAATCGGAAAGGTTGCGTCCTTCGACGCTAATGCAAAATTTCTGAAAATTAACTCCGATAAGTTTATTGAGGGAATCGATCTAAAGATGATGTATATGGATATGTACTTAGCTTCGGAGGGCTATCTCTGGGAAAAATCCCACCAGGGCAGTTTTAACGCTGATGAGGTTGAAAAGGATTTCGAAAAAATGATAGAATTCTGGAAGAAAATATATTTGCGGAAGGAGTAGTAATATGAACATTATCGAAACAAGAAGGCTTACTAAGTTTTACGGGAAAAGCCGAGGGATAACGGAGCTTGACCTTACGGTTAAGGAAGGAGATTTCTTCGGCTTTATCGGACCTAACGGCGCAGGAAAATCCACCACAATAAGAACCCTTCTCGGGCTCATTTACCCAACCTCGGGAGAAGCCGCAATCTTCGGGAAGGATATTAACCGTAATAAGACGGAGATTCTTTCCGATATCGGCTATATGCCCTCGGAGGCTACCTTCTACAGCGGTATGAAGGTTAAGGACGTTATCTCTCTGTCGGCGAAAATAAGGAAAAAGGATTGCTCCGCCGAGGCGGCTAAGCTTTGCGAAAGGCTGACCCTTGATAGGGAGAAACGGGTAGAGGAGCTTTCTCTCGGAAACAGGAAAAAGGTGTCCATTGTATGCGCTCTCCAGCATAAGCCGAAGCTTTGCATCCTCGACGAGCCTACAAGCGGTCTTGACCCGCTTATGCAGAGGGAATTCTTCGATATCCTTAAGGAGCGGCATAAGGATGGCGCGACAATTTTCCTCTCCTCCCACGTTCTTTCCGAGATACAGAAAAACTGTTCAAGAGCGGCAATTATTAAAGAGGGTAGGCTAATAGCCCTGGACAGCGTAGAAAACCTCTCGAAAACCAGTGCGAAGCGAGTAGTTCTTCATGGCGTAAACGAGGTTCCCGAAGGGCTTTCGGTAAAATCGGTGGAAGCTGCCGCAGACAGCGTTTCCTTCCTCTTTAACGGAGATATAAAGGAGCTGCTTAACGCCGTAAACGCTCTCCCCATTAACGATATGACGATAACCGAGCCACAGCTTGAGGAAATATTCATGCACTATTACGAGAAAGGCGGTAAAATTTGATGACGATATACATAAAAGAGCTAAAACAGTCCTTTAAATCTCTTTGTATCTGGACAGCCTCCATAGCCTTTATGATGCTGGTGTGCATACTGCTTTTTCCCGAGATGAAAAACGAAATGGAAAGCGTAACCGCCGTATTCGCCAATATGGGCGGCTTTACCGCCGCTTTCGGTATGGATAAGCTTAGCTTCGGGGAGCTTATGGGCTTTTACGGAATTGAGTGCGGTAATATAATGGGTCTTGGAGGTGGATTTTTTGCGGCGCTGGCAGGCATTTCTGTTCTCGCAAAGGAGGAAAAGGAGCGTACTGCCGAATTTCTTCTTACCCACCCCGTAAGCCGTTTTTCGGTAATTACAGGAAAGCTTTTATCCGTACTTACACAGGTTGTTATCCTTAACCTTGTTGCGGTTTCGGTAAGCCTTATTTCAGCCGCAGCTATCGGAGAAAGCTTCGAAATGAAGGAGTTTATTCTCCTGCATACGGCGTATCTTATAATGCAGACAGAAATAGCCTGTATCTGCTTCGGAATTTCCGCTTTTATAAAGCGGGGAAGTATAGGTACAGGCTTAGGTCTGGCGCTTGCCCTCTACTTTATGAATATTGTATGCAACATAAGCGAGCAGGCGGAATTTCTCCGTTATATTACGCCGTACGGATATGCCGAGGCAAGCAATATCATTTCCGAAGGAAAGCTTGATATGGGTCTGATTGCTGTGGGCGCAGTCATTTCTGTGGTTGGAGCCGCAATCGGCTATATAAGGTATATTAAAAAGGATATTGCGGCTTAGTATAATTACCGTTCCTGCCGAAAATAAGTAAGAATAACCGCCGTACATTTCCTGATGTGGGGCGATTCGGCTATTATGCAGACTTCGTTTGGCTTTTTCGCCGGAAAACTTGTAATTTCTTCCTTATTCTGCTATAATTAGTGTGTGCTCAATCTGCAAGATGAGCGTACATTTATTATTATATAACTGCCTTTTCTAAGGAGATAAGCGTTTATGAAGAATAAAAACAGGAGAAGCCTTTACGTTAAAATTGTAATTGCGGCTGTGATGACGGTATTAGCCGTTTTTGTAACGGTACTGCGGATTCCGAAGGAGCTTGAAATAATAGCTGAGGACGCTTTATATCAGAATCCCTTTCCCATTTCAAACCGGATTAAGATAATCGCTATTGATGAAACGACCCTTAATGAATTGGGACCCTATTCGGGCTGGAACAGGGGAGTTTTTGCGGAGCTTATTGAAAAGCTTAACTCCGAGCAGGGAAAAGAGCCGGAGCTT
>JAEDHF010000140.1 GCA_016297165.1 Oscillospiraceae bacterium
CTCCTTTTATTTTTTTTGTCTATAATACTATTTTGGATTTTTTGCCCAATTTTGTAACCATTTACCACAGTAAAAAGTGTTATATATGTAAGCGGATTATGCATTGACAGCTTTGGCAAGCGGTGCTATAATCAGTATATTGAAAGGAGTGTATTTATGAAAAGCAGTTACATTAAATCAATAGCGGCAGTTCTTGCTCTTTCGGGCATAATTACAATGAGCGGCTGCGCAGAAAACGGGGTCAGACCCGAAAATACCACAGAAAAAACACAGGCAGAAACAGAAAAAGCCGATAAGCCTGCTGATACTGCCGCCGAGACTACTAAAGTTAAAAAAGAGGATACTACGCCAAACTCTTCTACGGCAAAAATGCCCCTCGAAACCGCCGCCGAAACTACGGCAGAAATTACCGAAGAAACTACAACAGAAATAACTACCGCAGAAATTACCGAAGAAACTACAACAGAAATAACTACCGCAGAAGCTTCCGAAACTGATACCGCTCCCATAACAACCGAGGAAATAACGGAACCCGTTTCATCGAATACTACCGCCGTTCCCGAAAATCCCGAATATACCTATATAGAGGAAAGCGGCGTAATCACTCTCGTTATCGACGAAATAAAGGACGGAGAGTATGTGTGCAGTCTGCCATGGCCCTATCCTGCAAAATATCACGTAGCCTGCGGCGATGAAACGGAATATTGCGTAGGCGACACAGTAGAGGTTGTTTACAGCAGTATGATTCAGACCTCAGACTGGGATTATACCGTTAATCCGGAAAAAATCGGTATGGGCTATTTCGAGCTTGAGGAGGACGTATGCTATAAGCCTGTTATCTACCTTTATCCCGAGGAAAAAACCGAGGCGAAGGTTACTCTCGATTATAACGGTACTCTTACCGTAACCTACCCAGAATATAAGGAGGGCTGGGAGGTTACTGCTCTTCCCGACGGTACTCTTTACGATAAAGACGGTAACGAGTATTCCTACCTTTTCTGGGAGGGTGACAGCAATTTCAGAATGAGCACGGACGAAGGCTTCTGTGTTAAAGGCGAGGATACAGTAGAGTTCCTGAGAGAAAAGCTATCCTACCTTGGACTTACGCCGAAGGAGTATAACGACTTTATCGTGTTCTGGCTTCCCTTTATGCAGGATAACGAATATAACCTTATCTCCTTCCAGACAGAAAGCTATACCGATAATGCGAAGCTTACCGTTTCGCCGGCTCCCGATACGGAAATAAGAGTATTTATGACCTTTACTCCCTGTGACAGCTATGTAGAAATTCCCGCGCAGGAGCTAAAGCCTGCACCCGAGAGAAAGGGCTTTACTGTTGTGGAATGGGGCGGCTCTATCCTTAATTAAGCGTTAAATGAGACATACTATAATCCCGGAACGTTTTTGCGGCGTTTCGGGATTTTTCTGTTCTGACGGGAAATAATACTGTAAAGAGGTGATATAATTGACCGTTATCGCTATTATCGGACAAAAGTGGGATAATTCTCTCGAAAGGCTTATAAAGGAACAGCTTTCGAAAACCTATCAGATTACCTATATGAAAAATAACAGCCTCTCCCGTTTCGGGAAAGGCTATGAGCTGTTATTCTTTGAATCGGAAAAGCCCGAAATAGATAGCTGTGACGGCTGTCTTGCCGTACTGAAAAGCGAAGGGATACTTCCCGAAGGTATAAATACACGGGGAATAGCCGTTATCAACTCCGACAGGATAGAACAGGTCAAATCCGCCGAAAAAACAGGGATAAAAACGGTAACCTGCGGAATTTCGCCCACCTCAACAATCTCCTTTACCAGTGAGACGGAGGAAACCGTACTTATCTCCCTTAACAGGAGTATTACTGCCCTTTCGGGACGAGAAATCGAGCCCCTCGAAATCCCCGTAAGAAAAAACGGAATTGATACCTATACGCTTATGAGCTTTGTAGCTCTGAGGCTGCTGCTGGACGATTACGGGAGCGAGGATATAGGAAAACTATATTGATTATTCCGATATTTTACGGCATTCCACATAGAATCGCTTATCCTCTGCGTGACCCATAGAAAAGGTCTTTCTGGGTAAGGCGCCGTCCTTTATTACCGTAGGGAAAAGCTCCGATTTCTTCATATCATCGAGGATAAAGCCTATGCTGTTATCCTGTGCGGCAAGCTGTCTTACAACATCCTTACCGTGGATATAGTCGATTTTACCGCCGTTTCTTTCAATATACCCGTCGAGGAAATCCTGAAGGCTGCCTACGGAAAGCTGTGAAGTAGGCTTACCGACATAATATTTCGTCTCATTACCGTTACAGATAGCGGTAAAGCTCTGCTCCGAGGGCGTATCGCTAAGAGAAAGCTTTTCCTTCATTTCAGCCATAAGCTTATTCGTATCTACCCCCGTTACAATTCTGTAAATAGCTTCGAACTGAAGGGCGGGACTATGAAGATTTACAATTTCCGCTAAAGCGTAGCGTGCAGGGTGGTCGGACAAATCCTTATCGGGATTAGCGGCTTTCAGTCTTTCGTAGTATTCCTTGGCGGTAGCGAGGGAATGGTTTCCGTCACCCATAGCGAAAAGCAGCGTAGGATAGCCGCTGATACCGTATTTTTCGTTGAATGCCTTATTGTCGTTAAGCTTATCGAGAGCGGAAAAAACTCCTGCCTTAGCCTTTTCGCCGAGAACATAGCCCTTAATATGTCCGCCCTTTTCCATAAGGTCGAAATCATATACCGCCGTCTTTTCTGCGGTTTCACAGGGCTCAACAACTGTTTTACCCTCGTCATCAATCAGTATCATAATATGGGGCAGCTCAAGCTCCGCCCCCGTTCTTATCTTAACACGGGGAGGAATACGTTCAACAACGGTAGCCTCGGTAGCCCGTACCGAAGAGGTACTGCCCTTTCGGTAGTCGTATTCTTCAAGGTCGATAACGCCTACGATACCCTGTCTTACCCTTCCGTCGGATTGGGTGCGCTCAACATAAATGAGAGAGCTTTTGTATTCTTCGAAAATGCCTTCGGAAAGAGCATTTTTCATATTTTCGTGAATTTTTTCTATTCTCTCCGAAATATCCTTCTCCTCGAGATATACCTCGGGAAGAATAAGACTAATAGTGCTTTTTGCGTCCTTTATGTAGTCCTCTACCCTTTTCCAGTATTCGGGCTGACCTGTATATTGGTCGCAAGCCACAACCGCCCATTTATTCATATCAATATTCTTGGGCAGGAGAATATCCGCCGCCTTGAATGCAGTAGCCATAGTAGTTTTCCTTTCTTCCTTTAAGGCAACGCCGCACAAAGACTGCCTTATGTCCTTGTGTATGCCTTAATTATCTGCCTGTATATTATATCATAATTATTGAAATGTTTCAATAGGTTTTTGAGATGACCTGTATTATTAGGTATTGCAAAAAATCTCTCTCTATGGTATAATTGTTTCAGAATAATTTATGAAAGGATTTTTTCGGAAATGACCTACAAAGAAAGCTTTATTAAATTCATGGTTGACTGCGGAGTTCTTACCTTCGGAGAATTCACCCTCAAGAGCGGAAGAAAGGCTCCCTATTTCATCAACACAGGAAACTACAAGACCGGCGCACAGCTCTCCCAGCTGGGCAAATACTATGCTGAATGCATCAAGGAAAACGGTATTGAGGTTGAAACCCTTTTCGGACCCGCATACAAGGGTATTCCCCTTTCGGTAAGCGCTGCTGTTGCCCTTTACGACAAGTTCGGCATTGAAGTAAGCTACTGCTTCGACAGAAAGGAAGCGAAGGACCACGGCGAAGGCGGCGTTTTCGTAGGAAAACAGCTTAAGGACGGCGAAAAGGTAGTAATTATCGAGGACGTTATGACCTCGGGTAAGGCTTTAAGAGAGGTTCTTCCTAAGCTTAAGGAGGCTGCCAACGTTAACATTACAGGCATGGTTATCACCGTTGACAGAATGGAAAAGGCTCTCGACAGCGATATGAGTGCCGTTCAGTCCGCTTATAAGGATTTCGGCGTTAAGGTTTACTCAATCGTAAATATCAACGATATTATCTCCGCAATTGAAAACGAGGTTATCCCCGGAAAGGAATACCTCCCCGCTATGAAGGAGTACAGAGCAGCATACGGGGTTGAATACTGATACTGAATAATATGCCAAAGTCCTCCCGATTAACTGCACAAGTCCGGTAAAAACGGACAATAGAAAATATTTCCTCCTATGGTTAATGTAAAAAAGCCATAGGAGGAATTTTTATGTTCAGAAGTTACAGACACATACAGCAGCAACCTTATTGAACAGAGTGAATGCTCCGATTGTTGAGCCTGCTGCACCAAGCGCAAG
>JAEDHF010000141.1 GCA_016297165.1 Oscillospiraceae bacterium
AATTTTTCGTGTCAACGTTCATTATTATACCTATATCGCCGTTAAATATGCCCGTCCCCTTTTCTGCACCCTTCTGCCAGAGAACGTCGTAATCGTTCTTTATCTGCATAACCTTATCCCCTGTACGGAAAACAACGTCAAAGAAACGCATTTCCTTTTTCATAGCCGAGGGAGGATTAAGAGCAAGCTGTAAGGAACGGTTAAGCTCCTTTGTGCCTGCGGCACTCATTTTTGTTGGGGAAAGAATCTGGATATCGTCGATAGGAGAATAGCCGTAGGTCTTAGGAAGTCTGGTTTTTGCCAGTCCCAGAACAATTTTTGCTGTCTCCTCGTCGCTATCCGAGGGCATAAAGAAAAAGTCCTTCTTCCTGTTATCCAGCTCGGGCATTTCGCCCTTTACGATAGAATGAGCATTGGTAACGATAAGGCTTTCTGCCGCCTGACGGAAAATCTCTTTAAGCTCTACGGTAGGAATAAGCCCTGTAGCCATAAGGTCACGGAGAATATTTCCTGCGCCGACGCTTGGAAGCTGGTTACTGTCCCCTACCATAATAAGGGTACTTTCGGGCTTTATCGCTCTTAAAAGAGCCTCGAAGAGCAAAACGTCCACCATCGACATCTCGTCGATAATTATAACGTCAGCCTTAAGAGGATTAAGCTCGTTATGCTTGAATTTAAGCTTTCCCGACTTGTTGGAGAAATCCACCTCTAAAAGACGGTGAATTGTTTTCGCAGGACAGCCCGTAAGGTCAGCCATTCTTTTCGCCGCCCTGCCCGTAGGTGCGGCAAGGAGCAGCCTTTTCCGCTTACTGTGGCAAAGCCTTATTACTGCGTTTAAGGTAGTGGTTTTACCCGTACCGGGGCCGCCGGTAAGGATAAAGAGATTGTTACCGAGAGCGCCGTTGATTGCAGCCTTCTGAAGCGCTTCGTACTGTATTCCCTCCGACCATTCTACTCCTGCAATTTCCTCGGAATAGTCCTTTTCGAGGGGGGCGGAAAGCTTAAGCATCAATGAGATTTTTTCGGCGATATACTTTTCCGCCGAATAGTAATCATAAAGATAGATATATGTACGCTTCGTAAGGGGCAGTTCCGCAAAACTTCCCTCCTGTATCCCCTCCCAGAGAGCCTTATCGAAATCGTCTTCTCCTACGCTGATAGTCCTGCAGACCGTATCTGAAAGCTTTTCACGAGGGAGGCAGGTATGCCCCGCAAAGGCATTTTCCCGAAGAACGTAGGCGATTCCCGCCTTGATACGATTTACGCTGTACTGTGAAAGCTCAAGGTCGAAGGCTATTCTGTCTGCTATCATAAAGCTTACTTCAAAATCGCTGTCACATAGAAGATAGGGATTCTCCTTAAGTAAAACAAGGCTTTTCGCCTCGTATTCCTTCCATATCAGCGAGGCAGTTATCGGGCTTATATCGTATTTCTGCAGGAACTCGATAACCGACTTAATGCCGTTAAGCTTACGGAATTCGTGACCGATATAAAGCGCCTTATCTACGGTAATCCCGTTAAGCTCAGCCAGCCTTTTCGGATCGTTTTCGATTACATCAAGGGCTTCCGTACCATAGGCGGCTACTATTTTCTTCGCCATAGCAGGGCCTACGCCCTTTATGATACCGCTTCCGAGATAACGCCTTATTTCCTCGGCAGTTGTGGGCAGGGTACGCTCGCAGGTTACAGCCTTGAACTGTCTGCCGTATTTGGCATTGGAAATATAACTGCCCCTTAGCTTAAGGGATTCGCCCTCAACGATATCGCCAAGAGTACCGACAACGGTTTCGGGTGAATTGTCACAGTTGAGGGTAAGGACAATATACCCGTTTTCAGGGTTTTTATATATAATTTCCTCGGCAGTACCGCAGATAACAATAAGATTATCCTCTTTATCCGCCACCTTTTACGTCACCTCTTTCTGTTTCTTTTTTCTATACAGGAAGCAATTTCACGAAGAAGCAGCTTTATAAAAACTGCTGCGCCGAAAATACCGAAAAATACATCCAAAAAGAAAAACAGCGGCTCCATAGGGTCCTCCTTACGGACATAACCGCTTTCCAGACAATACCGCACCGATTGTACGGTATTATCTTATTATACCTCTAAATGGCGGTTATGTCAATTATTCTGTTAGATTATATTCATTTCCGTCGGATTCTGATATGACCGCCGACTAAAAAAGTGCAGCTTCACTGTGCTATGCCTTATGCCAAAATAACTTAAATCCCCATTATGAAAACCATTATTTCATATTTAATGACATAATTCTCTAAATTAGGTGTAATGCACACATGATTTTTCATAAAATCCTACTAATATCATAATTTTATCTTGAAAAACGCACAAAAATATGATATATTTAACTTGTACGGAGATAAAACATTTTAAAGCGGTGAGAAAAATGAATAGAGAAATAAAAAACAAAACCAAAAGAATGATATACCTTATCCTTTGCATCGTGCTGTTCTTCGTTTTCCATTTTATCCCTGTTTTCCTCAATAAAGCCGGCTTATCGCAGTACAGCGGCATTTTTTCCGCTTTTCAGTATGCCTGCTGTCTTGTTCTCGTAGTAACAAACCAGAAGAGGGGCATAATTACTTCGATTATTCTGCTTACGATTTCTGCCCTCAATCTTGTGAGGACAATTTTCATAATGGGCGCAACAAATGCAGTATCAGGTCTTTCAAACCAGATTTTCTACCTTATTACCATAATTATGCTGGGCGATATATTCGCAAAGCAGGAAAAGGCTGCTGTAACAGACAGTCTTACAGAGCTTTTTAACCGAAGAGGACTTCATAAAAAGCTAAGGGATTCAATCGAGGACAACAAGCCCTTTTATCTCGTAGATATCGAATTAGGGAATTTCAAGCTTTTAAACGACAGCTTCGGCCATATTTACGGAGACAGGCTGTTAAAGAAAGCAGCAGAACGCATCAAGTCCCATATCGGAGACAGAGGTATTATCGCCCGTAAATCGAGTGCTGAATTCGTAGTAATCCTTAAAGATACCGAAAATGCCGAAAAGGACGTAAATAAGCTTCTCGACGAATTAAAGGAGAAAATCGTTATCTCCTCCGAGGGAGATTATCTCGACTGTTATGTGACTGCATTCGCAGGAATAGTTTCCTTCCCCGGCGACAGCGACAGCTATGAAAACCTGCTTAAATATTCCGATATGGCTATGGTTGAGGCTCTTCATACCAACTCACAGTCCGCCTGCGTTTTCAAGCCCGAGATGGAAAAGAGCATAAAGCGTCGGGCTGAGCTCGAACACCTCATTAAGGAAGGAATAGAAAACAACTACTTCTACCTCGTTTACCAGCCTCAGTATATTCTCGAAGGAAAGAAGCTCCGTGGCTTTGAAACCCTTATAAGAATGAAGCTGCCCGGCGGCACCTTTGTAAGCCCCGGAGAGTTTATTCCTGTAGCCGAAATGAGCGAGCAGATAATCTACATAGATGATTACGTTATTCAGAGAGCTATGAAGGAGTTCAGGGATGTTGTTCTTAACGATAAGCCCGATTTAATTGTTTCGGTGAACGTATCTGCAAGAAATATCGGCGCTGTGGGCTTTGCGGAAAAGATTAAGCAGTTTCTCCGTGATACCGGCTATCCCGCAAAGAATCTCGAAATTGAGATTACTGAATACTGTATGGTAAGTTCGCTTAACACTACTATTGATAATATAAATGCATTACGCTCAATCGGCGTTCAGTTTGCTCTCGACGATTTCGGAACAGGCTATACGTCGCTTAATTACCTTGCCAAGCTGCCCGTAAACCTGCTGAAAATCGATAAGAGCCTTATCGACAACATCGAAACCGACCGGCAGAAATGCGAATTCGTAAACGCCATTATCTCCATGGGTCATCTTATGGGCTGTGAGGTAATATCCGAGGGCGTTGAGAATGAACAGCAGCTTAGTAAGCTGGGAGATACTAACTGCGATTTCATCCAGGGCTTCGTCTGGGGCAAGCCCTTCGATTATGAAATTGCTAAGAGCCTTGCGTTGGTATAAAAACACCGCCTTTCACGCTTTGTGAAGGGCGGTTTTCTGTAGATATTGTTAGTAGGGCGAGGCGGTGGGTGGCTTCGATTCCCGATTCCGTCAGCAAAAACAAAGCACCCGTCGCAAAACGACGGGCACTTTCTTTTTGGTCGGAGTGACGGGACTCGAACCCACGGCATCTTCGGCTTCGTCGCCTCTTGCGGTGCCCGAAATTTTTTGCTCCGTCTGTCGCAAAATTTCGACCGCTGCGCCAAATTCTGCTTGCTTCTTCCGCCACAGGCGGCGCTGCGCAGAATTTGCCCAAA
>JAEDHF010000019.1 GCA_016297165.1 Oscillospiraceae bacterium
TAGGCTCTGTTTCGAGGACGTCAAGTCCTGCACCCATAAGCTTTCCGCTTAAAAGAGCCTCTCTTAGGGCATTTTCATCAACGACGGGACCTCTTGCTGTGTTTATAAGCACGGCGCCCTTCTTCATTTTATCAAAGGCGTCCTTATTCATAAGCTTTTCCGAGTCCTTATTAAGAGGACAATGCAAGGTTACAATATCGCTTTCGGACAGAAGCCTTCCGAAATCAACAAACTCAACGCCGTCGCCCGTATATTCGGGGCGGACTGTTCTTGTATAAACGATAACCTTCATTCCGAAAGCAAGAGCCGCTCTTGCTACCGCTTTTCCGATACTTCCGTAGCCTACGATACCTATGGTTTTTCCCGAAAGCTCATAAATCGGATAAGGGAAATAGGAGAAAACCCTGCTCTTTTTCCAGTCGCCCTTGTTAACCGAGGCTCTGTACTTTTCTAAATTACCGAAAAGCTCGAAGATAAAGGAAAAGGTAAGCTGAACTACGCCGTTCGTGGAATAGCCCGGGACGTTACAGACGGTAATACCCCGAGCCTTTGCGTATTCAATGTCAACGTTATTGTAGCCCGTAGCGAAAAGGCCTATATATTTCAGATTTTCTGCACCCCGAAGCACCTCCTCGGTCATAGGCGTCTTGTTGCAGAGTACTGCGTCAGCGTCCCTTATTCTCTCGGCGGCTCGGCTCGGCTCGGTATAATCATAGCGTATTACATTTCCGTATTTCGCAAATTCGGCAAAGCCTATATCTCCGTTGGTTAATGTATCGCTATCGGTTATTACGATTTTCATATTATTCACCCTTTATACCATTCATATAATACTTCGATTTTTAGTATATCACACATACATAAACTTTTCAATATTTTCCCGTAAAACATTGTTGAATTTTTTATAAAAAGCAGTTGACATTCCTTATCGATTGTGCTATAATACGCTTATATCAGTTTAGCACTTAAAAGCGTTATATCGTAAAAATTTGACAAACACTTATGATGATAGTATAATGCTATGTGCTTATAATGATTGTTACATTAAACAAGATAAAGAAAGGAAACATAAAGCCATGGGAATGATATTCAACAGAAAGCTCCCTATCCCGAAGGAAATTAAGGAAATGTACCCCTTAAGCGAGAAGGTTATTAAGGTTAAGGAGGACAGAGATAAGCAAATCCGTGACATCTTCGACGGAAAGGACGATAGGTTTATCCTCGTAATCGGCCCCTGCTCCGCCGATAAGGAAGAGCCCGTTCTCGATTATACCTCCCGCCTCGCAAGAATTCAGGAAGAGGTAAAGGATAAGGTTTTCATTATCCCCCGTATCTATACAAACAAGCCCCGTACCACAGGCGAGGGCTATAAGGGCATGGTTCATCAGCCCGACCCCACAAAGAAGGAAGATATGCTCGAGGGCATTATCGCAGTACGCAGACTCCACCTTAAGGCAATCGAGGAAACAGGTCTTGTTTGTGCCGACGAAATGCTTTATCCCGAAAACTACAGATATCTCTCCGACCTTCTCTCCTATGTAGCTATCGGCGCCCGTTCCGTTGAGGACCAGCAGCATAGACTTACCGCCAGCGGTATGGATATCCCCTGCGGTATGAAGAACCCTACAGCAGGCGACTACACCGTTATGCTCAACTCCATTATCGCCGCACAGAGCCAGCACACCTTCCTCTACAGAGGCTGGGAGGTTAACACAACAGGCAACCCCCACGCTCACGCTATTCTCCGCGGCTACGTAAATAAGCACGGCAACACTGTCCCCAACTACCACTATGAGGACCTTAACCTTCTCTTTGAGATGTACCAGAAGAAGAACCTCGTTAACCCCTCGGTTATTGTTGACTGTAACCACTCCAACTCGGGCAAGAAGTACGAGGAACAGATAAGAATTGCTAAGGAGGTTCTTTACAGCAAGAACCACAACAGCGACCTCAACAAGTTCGTTAAGGGACTTATGATTGAAAGCTATATCGAGGACGGCGCACAAAAGCCCGAAGAGGGAGTTTACGGAAAATCCATTACCGACCCCTGTCTCGGCTGGCAAAAAACGGAAAAACTCATTCTTGATATTGCAGATTCTCTCAGATAATGTTATAATAAGGGTGCAGTAGCTTACTACTGCACCCATTTTCTGTTTACGGAGAAATAAGTATGGAATTACCGATAAACCTTAAGCATATAATCGAGGAAAAGGCAGGAGCGCTGGATACAAAAAAGCTTATCGCCGCCTCAAAAAGCATAACCGACAAGTATAAAAACGATAGTGGAAAGGGAAAGCGGCTTATAAGCGACAATATCGAAACTACCGCCTATTCCGTTGTAAGAATGCCCGCTACCTTCGGTGCGGTTTTCTCCGCTCTTAAATGGACAAGGGAGCATTTCGACGAAGAAATCGCCACCGTTCTTGACGTAGGCGCAGGTACGGGAGCGGCAGGCTGGGCAGCCTTTGAGGCTTTCCCCGAAATGGAAAGGCTTACCGCCCTTGAGCGTGAGGAAAATATGATAGCTCTCGGTAAAAGCTATATGGCGGAGGGAGATTTTCCTGTGGAATATGAATGGATAAAGGGGGATATTTCCGCCGAAGGAAATTACGGTCATTTCGACCTTGTAACCGCCTCTTATGTACTTAACGAGCTTGAGGAAACCGCAAGAGAAAAGCTTGTGAAACGGCTTTTCGATACGGCAGAAAAGCTTCTCGTAATAATCGAGCCGGGAACGGTTACGGGCTTCAATAACATCAGAAGAATAAGAGAACAGCTTATAGAAATGGGCGGTTATATCGTTGCTCCCTGCCCCCATACTTCTGACTGCCCTATGGAAAACGGGGACTGGTGTCATTTTACCGCAAGGGTATCAAGGACAAGGCTGCATAAGCTTTTAAAGGGCGGCGACGCCCCCTTCGAGGACGAAAAGTTCAGCTATATTGCTATAGCGAAGAAGCCTGCTTCAAAGTCAGAACGCAGGATTTTACGACACCCCACTATAGAAAGCGGAAGGATAGGGCTTCGGCTTTGTACCGATAAGGGCGTCGAAGATATAACCGTAACAAAAAAGGAGCCCCTTTTCAAAAAAGCAAGAAAAGCGGACTGCGGCGATGAAATATAGTTAAGGTAACTTCTAAAAAAAGTTGCCCCTGTAAAAACAGGGGCGAAATAATGAATATAACAACTTGGATATATAAACAGACCGAGTAAGTCTATTTACCGAAACAAACATATTAAACGCAAAATTGCGGTAAAATCAGAAGAAAACTAAATCGATAAGCCGAGTTCTGTCGTTGGGTGAACATCTATCTAATCTTAACGTCGCCGTTAAGCTTGTCTTGCTTTCGCAATGTAGCCGCCTTAATCGAAGTGCGCCGAGCAGGCACATTATTCTCCGAACCAATCGGCGTTGCATCGGATAGGGTTTACATGGCGGCGATATCTCTATCGCCCCGGTGAGCTCTTACCTCGCCTTTCCACCCTTACCTGTAAAAACAGGCGGTATATCTCTGTTGCACTTGCCCTAAGGTCGCCCTCGGCTGTCGTTAACAGCTATCCTGCTCTGTGATGCTCGGACTTTCCTCAGAAATTTCTTCCCGCGTCCACCTGATTTAGTTTACATTTAGAATGATACCACAATGTTATATAAATGTCAATACACAAATTTTCATTTTTCTGAAAAAACTCTTATTTTTGCGATTATAGCGCCAAAAAGTGACATAAGCTCCCTTATATTGTGAAATTTCGACCAAATCAGACTGATTAAACAGTAAAACTATGTTGTCATATAAAATAACTGAAAGGAAAAAGAAAGAAATGGACGAAAAAAAGAGAATACCTATTCCGACAAAAAGACTGATAATAGGCGGAATTGCCTTATTTCTCGCCATTACGGGCTGGCAGTTAGCGGTGAACTTTGAGGGCTTTTCCGACCTCTACGGCTTTAACGTTTATCCCCTGCTCGTGAATATTTTTGCTCGGATAAGTAATATTTTTCCCTTCTCGCTGGCTGAAATAATCGTTATCTTAGCGGTGTTACTCGTTATTTTCAGTATAGTTTTCTTCATAGTTAAGCTTATCCGCTCTAAGGGCAGGAGGCTTTCCTTTATACTCTCTTCACTTTCTACGGTTTTCTGCGTTTTGTCCTCTGCCTCCTTTATTTTTGTATATAGCTGCGGCGTCAACTACCACCGCAAGCCCTTTTCCGACTTTTCGGGACTTACGGTAAGACCCTATTCAAGAGAAGAGGTAAGAGAAGCTCTCCTCTATACTATCGAAGAAACCAACAGCCTTATAGAAGAGATAGAATTAAACGAGGAATATGCCTGCATACTGCCCGAAAATATAATGGAGCTTTCGAGAGAGGCTATGAATAGTCTCGGAGAAAAATATCCCGTTATGGATTCCTACTATCCGAATGTTAAGCCCGTAATGCTCTCGGAGCTTATGTGCTACGGAAGAATTACGGGGATTTTCACCCCCTTCACCATGGAAGCAAACTACAACACGAAGGATATGACGGGTGAACGGGGCTTTACCCTTTGCCACGAACTGTCCCACCTTACCGGCTTTATGCAGGAGGAGGAAGCAAATTTTATCGCTTATCTTGCCTGCCGCGAGAGCGACGACCCCTATATGAGATACAGCGGCTATTCCAACGCTCTTTCCTACCTCCTTAATGCATACGCCTCAACAAGAGCCGAGGATTACGGCGAGGTTTACAGCCTTATTAACCCCATTACCCTCTATCAGTTTGCAAAATACAACGAATTCTGGGACAGCTATAAAACCGATTTCGGGGAGATAGCTACTGCAATCAACGATACATACCTTAAAATTAACGGGCAGGAGGACGGAACGAAAAGCTACGGAAGAGTTACCGACCTTATTATTGCGGATTATCTGAAGAATAAATGATTATAACTGAAATTAAGCGAATTTACTGAAAGTAATTTGAAAAAATTCTCTTTTCCTGTTTACAAATGTCAGAAAATATAGTATAATGTATCTTATAATAGTATGTTTAACTTTACCGAAAGGAAATGATTGCTTTGAAAAAATACTATATTAGAAAGATTTTTGCGGCATTTATGGCGGCGGCTGTTATGTCCTCCTTTGCCGCAGTAAGCATATACGCCGAGCCTGATATGGTTGTTGACGAAAATAACGATGACGATGCGGAGGCAGAATTCACAGAGGACGAGGAGCCGGAAACCTCCGACGAGGATATCGTTCCCGAGGAAAGCGATAACGAGGAAGCTCCCTCCGACGGAGATGGAGACGGAAACGAGGACGAGGAAGGCGAGCCCCCCGCCGAGGAAGACCCCGGAGATGACTTCGTTGAGCCCGTATATACTCCCACAGGGGATGTTACAATGTACGCTTTAGATACCGTTAATATCCGTAAGGGTCCCGGAACAGACTACGATAAGCTCGGTCTCCTCTATAAGGACGGTTCTACTACCGTTAAGGGCTATATCGGCGAATGGATGGCGATAGACTATTACGGCGGTACAGGCTACGTTCTCAGCAGTTTTCTCTCGAAAACCGCTCCCGTCGTTACAACCACAACCACAGCGGCGCCCCTTGTTACCGCCCCCGATTTCGAAGAGCCCGAGGATGTAACGGTTGATACCGAGCCTGTTACGGAAGTTACCATAGCTCCCGAGGAGGAAACACCTGTAGTTACAACGGAAGAAACAGAAGCCCCCACTACAAAGCCTGCAAAGGACGAAACCGACGAGGACAATAAGGACGCGGCGGCAGTAACCGACAGCTCCGACAAGAAGAGCGGCGGCTTACAGGGTATTCTAATTGCGGGTCTTTGCGCTTTAGCCGCATTTATTCTTATCGGTATCGTTCCCGTAGTAATCCACAGAATTCATCACAAGAAGCTTTATCAGTATTAAAAACGAACGGCAGGAGCAAGGCGCAATACCTTATCCTGCCGCTATTTTTATTCATACGCATAATACCGTCGGACAGCTTAATGCCACCCGACGGTATTCTTTATTTAAGCTATCATATCATAGAAGCTTCCCAGCAAGCAGGAGCTTCAAGACCGAACATCTTTACTACGGTAGGAGCAACGTTAGCAAGTCCGTATTCGCCGTCCTTGATAGTGTACTTAACGTCCTTATCGTAGATGATGAAAGGAACAGGATTGAGGGAATGAGCGGTTCTTACGTTAATCTCGCCCTTCTTGTTCTTTTCGAGCATTTCGTCCGCATTACCGTGGTCGGCGGTGATAAGCATTGTTACGCCGTATTCGTCGCAGACCTCCTTTAAACGGGCAAGTCCGATATCAACGGACTCAACGCCGATAATTGTAGCTGCCATACTGCCTGTATGACCTACCATATCGCCGTTGGGGAAGTTACAGCGCATAAAGTCGAACTTCTTGCTCTTGATTGTTTCGATAAGAGCGTCAACAATCTCGGCGGACTTCATCCAGGGACGCTGGTCGAAGCTTACGTTATCGGAAGGAATTTCAACGTATTCTTCAAGCTCCTCGCTGAACTTTCCGCTCTTGTTACCGTTCCAGAAGTAGGTTACATGACCGTATTTCTGGGTTTCGGAAATTGCGTACTGCTTCATTCCTGCCTTAACGAATACCTCGGAGAGGGTATTTGTAATTTCAGGGGGATTTACGAGGAATCTCGCCGGAAGCTTTAAGTCTCCGTCATACTGGAGCATACCTGCGTAGCATACATCGGGCTTCTTGCCTCTGTCGAAGGCGTCGAAATCGTCCATATCGAATGCCATAGACATTTCGATTGCTCTGTCGCCACGGAAGTTGAAAAGGATAACGCTGTCGCCGTCAACAATCTTTCCTACGGGCTCGCCGTTTTCAGCGATTACAAATGCAGGTAAATCCTGGTCGCTGGTAACGCCTGTTTCAGCTACGAGAGTGTCGAAGGCTTCTTCTGCGGAAGGGAACTGTCTGCCCTCGCCGAGAACGTGGGTCTTCCAGCCTCTTTCAACCATAGGCCAATCAGCCTGATAACGGTCCATGGTAATCTTCATACGGCCGCCGCCGCTGGCGATTCTGCCGTCAAAATCTGCGCCGTTAAGCTCAGCAAATACGTCCTCAAGCTGCTTGATATATACCTTACCCGTAAGAGGGGGAACGTCACGGCCGTCGAGAAGAGCGTGTACTCTTACCTTCTTTACGCCGTCAGCCTTAGCGCGCTTAACCATATTGATGAGGTGGCTGATATTGGAATGAACGTTACCGTCGGAAAGAAGTCCGATAAAGTGCATTGTGGAGTTCTTGTCCTTAGCGTTCTTAGAAAGCTCCTGCCAAGCGGAGGATTCGTACATTTTTCCGCTTTCGATAGATTCGTTAACGAGCTTAGCACCCTGGGAATAAATCTGTCCGCAGCCGAGAGCGTTATGACCTACCTCGGAGTTTCCCATGTCGTCGTCGGAGGGAAGACCTACTGCGCCGCCATGGGCCTTAAGACGGGTCATAGGGCAGTTCTTCATCATCCAGTCAAGAGTGGGTGTATTAGCTTCGGTTACGGCGTCGCCAAGACCTGTCTTAGAAAAGCCGATACCGTCCATTACTACTAATAATACGGGTTTTGCCATTTTAATTTCTCCTTAATATTCTATTTCCGCTTTTACGGGATTGAATCAGCCCTGTTCAGCAGCCTTGATGATTGTTGTAAAATCAGCAGCCTTTAAGGAAGCGCCGCCGATAAGTCCGCCGTCAACGTTCTTCTTAGCTACGAGCTCAGCAGCATTACCTGCGTTCATAGAGCCGCCGTACTGGATTGTGATTGCTTCTGCAACCTCTGCACCGTAAAGCTTAGCGAGGGTAGCACGGATAAATGCACATACTTCCTCAGCCTGGTCAGCGGTAGCGGTTTTGCCTGTTCCGATAGCCCATACGGGTTCGTAAGCGATTACGCACTTCTTAAGGTCCTCGGCGGAAATATCGAAGAAGTCGAGCTTAATCTGACGAGCGATAACCTCTTCTGTAATGTTGCATTCTCTTTCCCAGAGAAGCTCGCCTACGCAAACGATAGGCTTTAAGCCTGCTGCGAGGGCAGCCTTTGTTCTCTTGTTAACGGTTTCGTCGGTTTCTGCGAAATACTGTCTTCTCTCGCTATGACCGAGAACAACGTATTCAACGCCCATTTCAGCCAGCATATCAGCGGAAATTTCGCCTGTGAAAGCGCCGCTCTTTTCGAAGTGGCAGTTTTCAGCGCCGATTTTGATGTTTGTGCCCGCTGTTGCGTTAAGAGCAGTTTCGAGGTTTGTGAAAGGAACGCAAGCTACGATTTCAACGCTCTTGATGTCCTTAACCATAGGAGCAAGCTCCTCTAAAAGAGCCTTAGCCTCGGGTCTTGTCTTGTTCATTTTCCAGTTGCCTGCAATAATTGCTTTTCTTGTTGCCTTGTTCATGATAATTACCTGCCTTCCGGTTATTTGTCTTTGTTTTTGTCCTTATTCTTGATTTTTGCCTTTTTACGGGCAGTTCTTATAGCGTTCTGACACTCGTCGCCGTTATTAACAAAAACGTTGACGTTTGTGGGAACGCTTGCTCTTATGATAAGCAGGAGAAGTATTGCTCCCGCTATCGAAAAAACTGTGATTTTCCCATTTTTTGTGGCGAAAAACGCCTTTGCCTTTTCTATAAGCTTATCCATAGCCTTTACTCTTTAATAAACAAGTACAGGCGAATGCCCAAAAAGCATTCGCCGTACAAGCATTTTGCCTAAATTACTTATCCTGGATTACTGCGATACCGGGGAGAACCTTACCCTCGAGGTATTCGAGAGAAGCGCCGCCACCTGTAGAGATGTGGCTCATCTTATCGGAGAAGCCGAGCTGTACAACAGCTGCAGCAGAGTCGCCGCCGCCGATAATTGTTGTAGCGTCTGCTTCAGCGAGAGCCTTAGCTACTGCGATAGTGCCCTTAGCGAGTGTGGGGTTCTCAAATACGCCCATAGGTCCGTTCCATACAACGGTCTT
This sequence comes from Oscillospiraceae bacterium, assembly GCA_016297165.1. Lineage (GTDB taxonomy): Bacteria > Bacillota > Clostridia > Oscillospirales > Ruminococcaceae > Ruminiclostridium_E. The sequence goes on from JAEDHF010000019.1 coordinate 8,986, forward strand.
AGCGCTCTTAGCTGCATCAGCAAAGAGTTCCTGCGTCTTTGTACCTATATCGAGACCCATCATATCAGCGGGAATCTTATCGGAATCAACAACGGAAACCTCAATAGCGCCGTCGATAGGATCGGGGAATGCCTTAGCGATAGTTGTATCGATAGGAAGAAGGAGCTTCTTACCGAGCTTTTCTGCCTTAGCGATCATTTCCTTACAGTAGTCAATCTTTTCGTCATCAACGAGAGAGGTACCTACTTCATAGCCCTTAGCCTTAAGGAATGTATAAGCCATACCGCCGCCGATAATAAGTGTATCGCACTTTTCGAGGAGGTTGGAGATAACGTTGAGCTTGTCTGCAACCTTAGCACCGCCGAGGATAGCAACGAAGGGTCTTACAGGGTTTTCAACAGCGTTTCCGAGGAACTCGATTTCCTTATTCATAAGGTAACCTACTGCAGTTTCCTTAACATAGTTGGTAACGCCTGCTGTGGAAGCGTGAGCACGGTGTGCAGAACCGAAAGCGTCCATAACGAACATTTCGTTATCAACGAGAGCAGCAAGCTCCTTAGCGAATTCTTCGCCGTTCTTTGTTTCTTCTGCGCCGCGGAAACGTGTATTTTCGAGAACAACGATTTCGCCGTCCTTCATTTCTGCAACTGCCTTCTTAGCGTTTTCGCCTACTACTGTATCGTCCTTAGCGAAAACAACCTTTGTGCTTACGAGCTCAGCAAGTCTTTCAGCTGCTGCCTTAAGAGAGAACTTATCTTCGGGACCGTTCTTCGGCTTTCCGAGGTGTGAACAGAGGACAATCTTAGCTCCGTTTTCGATAAGCTTATTGATTGTGGGGAGAGCGGCAACGATTCTGTTATCGTTTGTAATCTTTCCGTCCTTCATAGGAACGTTAAAGTCAACACGAACAAGAACCTTCTTGCCCTTAACCTGTAAATCTTCTACGTTTTTCTTGTTTAACTTGCTCATTTTAAATCTTCCTTTCGGTTTATTCGTGCAATTTTCATTGCTAAAAACTACCATAGCTATTGTAACAGATTTTAAAAATATTTTCAATAGGAAAAAAGAAATTTTTCGTTAATTTTTTAATTATTTTGCAGTATTTTTGTACTCGCCGCTTTTTGTTCATTAAATCGACACCTATGCACATTTTTATATATAAGACTAACCGCCGCAGGATTTATCCTGCGGCGGAGAGGAAGCCTTTTATCGCAGCTTTTGGCAGGGTTAAATCACAGAGAATGATTGCGCCTGCCGTAAGAGCTTCTTGAAATGGCTTTTACTGAGCGGAGTTCTCGTAGGATTCGATCATCTTCTTAACCATCTGACCACCTACGGAACCAACCTGCTTAGCGGTAAGGTCGCCGTTATAGCCCTTATCCTTAAGGGGTACGCCTACTTCGTTGGCTGCCTGCATCTTCATATTTGATAAGTTTGCTTTATTCTTAGACATAATACTTAATTCCTCCGAATTATTTTCTTGCGAGAACCTTTTGTCCTTGCAAAAGTATTATGGCTGTGTGATTTTGTTATATTACAGGTAATTTTTTTGAAATTTGTATTTGTTTGGGAGAATGCGAGACTTGTTATTTCTGTTGCGTCATAATTCTTGCCTGACTTCTCAGAATAAAGTCTCTCGACGGCAATCTTATTGCAAAAACATCAAGCTACTCTCAAACTGAGAGAGCGCACAGTAACAGCAGGAAAACGTTTGAGTCCCCTATGAAATTACACTACTCTCAAACAAAAAAACCTGTTAACATACGTTATCAACAGTTTGAGTCCCCTATGAAATTACACTACTCTCAAACCGTGCCGTTCGTACGTGTTCACTACACTAGTTTGAGTCCCCTATGAAATTACACTACTCTCAAACCTTCTTAGCCCAACCACTATCAAACTTTGTGTTTGAGTCCCCTATGAAATTACACTACTCTCAAACGTATAACGTGTAGCCCAGCCGTTTATATCAGTTTGAGTCCCCTATGAAATTACACTACTCTCAAACGGTTTTCTTGCCACTATCCCACCTCCAGTTGTTTGAGTCCCCTATGAAATTACACTACTCTCAAACTCTTCCGAGTTCTTATAATCAGAAACGAACGTTTGAGTCCCCTATGAAATTACACTACTCTCAAACGCATTTACAGTCAAGGCTTGGACAGAAGCAGTTTGAGTCCCCTATGAAATTACACTACTCTCAAACTCCTCACACTTCGAAGAAACAATGCACGCAGTTTGAGTCCCCTATGAAATTACACTACTCTCAAACTTCTGTAAATCCGTTTCTGTCAACGAAGTAGTTTGAGTCCCCTATGAAATTACACTACTCTCAAACGCGTCACATTTGAAGCAAGAGAAAACACCAGTTTGAGTCCCCTATGAAATTACACTACTCTCAAACATACGCTGTCGGGAATACGATACCCGCAAAGTTTGAGTCCCCTATGAAATTACACTACTCTCAAACCTTGCGTTCCGTACTGTCAAGCCCTCAATTGTTTGAGTCCCCTATGAAATTACACTACTCTCAAACGGCGTTTCGTCGGCGTTGTAGTAGCGTTTTGTTTGAGTCCCCTATGAAATTACACTACTCTCAAACTGTATTTGCTCTTCGTTCGTCCATTCTCGGTTTGAGTCCCCTATGAAATTACACTACTCTCAAACACAACAAAGAGCTTCGATATAAACTACTGTGTTTGAGTCCCCTATGAAATTACACTACTCTCAAACCATCTGTTCTCCTTCCTGTAAGGTAATCGAGTTTGAGTCCCCTATGAAATTACACTACTCTCAAACGGCTTTGCAAAAGCAACAGCAGACGAATACGTTTGAGTCCCCTATGAAATTACACTACTCTCAAACTATATAATTGGTTAGGCTATAATTTGAAGCGTTTGAGTCCCCTATGAAATTACACTACTCTCAAACGGAAGCCCATATATTGAGGACTGGCGTGGGTTTGAGTCCCCTATGAAATTACACTACTCTCAAACCATTACCAAGAAAATCAGTCCAATACTTGCGTTTGAGTCCCCTATGAAATTACACTACTCTCAAACTACGCTGTGGGTGCTCATCAGGAAGGGGGAGTTTGAGTCCCCTATGAAATTACACTACTCTCAAACCTCCGCCCTGTACTGATGTCTGACTTGCCGTTTGAGTCCCCTATGAAATTACACTACTCTCAAACGCAAGTGATGTGCCGTCTGAATCAATTAAGTTTGAGTCCCCTATGAAATTACACTACTCTCAAACCTCAAATTTGAATCAAAATTCAGATTAACAGCTTACGAAGCTGCGAGGTTCGATAGTAAGAGAACTCAAACACATAATTCAATATCTGTATTATACCATAAAATCTTTATTTTATCAACTCCTTATTTCACACAAATCGCTATCAATAATAATCCTGTTTTCATTTCTAAGCATAGAATAGGCGTGATTTTCAATCATAAGAACATCATAGCCATGGCTTATTACGGTATCGGAAAAAAGGCTCATTTCTTCATCATCAATAAAACTGCGCATATTCAGCGTAATAAACAGCTTCCTTTTATCAAGCTCGGTAACAAGCTCCATATAATCCGATACTCTTTCCGAAATACTCCCGTCGCTTTCGATTACTGCACCGGAAGACTTAATTAACGAAGACAGGCTGAGCTTGGGAAAAGATATACTGCAAGGAAAATCAAACGACATATCAATAAGATAGTTTTCTATAGTACTGAGTAATTCAACAGAGCGCTGATAATTTTCACCATATAATGCATTATTTTCCATTTTCAAACTGAGCTTCGAAAGTACCGTTTTCGAGTTAATATCAAAGTTTATAAACCCGTCAATAATTTCAACATTTTTAGCGAAGCTTATAGGTGTGTTATCTTCGGACAGAATAATCTTTCCGTCATTTCCATTTGCCTGATTGTACATATCCGACAGGAAACGACACATAAATCCTTGATTCTCTATAATCAAAGAATTGAGCTTTCCATTATCGGTACATATAACATCAGACAGTTCCCAATATGCAATTTTCATAATATTACCAGTCTTTCATCACTATCGATTATATCGCTTTTGGATTCGCCGACTATAAATATCATTTTCGAAAACTGTTTTTCAGTAACGGTCAGCAGCTGCACAAGTCCTTTCGGAGGCTTGTTTTTCCTTATCAGTTCGATTACGGTCCGTTCGGACGAAGGCGTTAACAGCATTCTTGTGTAAACAGATTCCTGCATCATTATAAATCCATTTTTAATGAGCAAGCGCCTGAATTTTCTGTAATTTCTTCTGTCCTCAACAGTTTCGACGGGCAAATCAAACATTACTATGATTCTCATAAATCTGTAACTCATATAAAACTAAAAAAACAAATCTTTGATATATCTTCGTCATTTATTGCGTCAAATACGCTCCGCACGTATATTTTCACCGCATTTATAAGCACTTGTTGAGTATTATCTATTCTTACAGTATCGTTAAGCATACCCCATAGCTTATGCTTTTCTTCCTTACCGAAATCACAGAGATTCATCCGATATACATATCGGTCAACAATGATTCTGAACGGCTCCATCAAATCACTGCCAAGATTGAAATGATTGAACATATTATTATGAAATATACCGAGCTGTGTAAGATATCCGTTTGCAGCAATCTCCCGATTCATGGCTGACAAAATAATACTATACCCATAGTTCAAAGCGGCATTTACGGGAATATCGGCGCTACGTGTAAAGTCCATACCGAACAATGCATTAAAATAAACCTTTGCGGCATGGCCCTCCCTATTGCTTGCGTCGCCGGTTTCAATCTGACTAATATATGAGAGCAGTAAATCGTACTCACGATCCCTGTTTATTTCCAGAAGGAATTCAGCCTGCTTTCGTATTTTTTCCGATACTATTTCCGTCCATACGGCGTCCTTAATGCCTTTGCTCCATACAGCCTGCGTCCTTATCTTTAATGAACTGTCATGGCTTCCGTGATGGGGTGCAAGCTCAGCAAAAGGGTTTCTCTTACTGTCGCAGAATATTACTTTAACCTTCTTTTCTACGAGCGCTTCCATCAGACAGCCCGTAAATGAAACTGCAGGATTCTCAATAACGAGAACTGCAATTTCATCTACAAAGACCCGTTTTATCTCGTCCCCACGGACAACCATATATCCCATTCGATAGTCCAGCTTGCACCTGTTTGTTATTATTACCGTGCGCCAGCTCATATCAAATCAAGGATATTGAAATCGGAAACCTTCTCCCATATTCCCGAAGCTGATTGGTCAACTATTCGCACATCGCTATAAAGCTTCTTCCAATTGGAAACGCTTGAGCTGAAGCTTACTGTCGCAGCCGCCTTGCCTGCACCGCCGATTGCAGTTAAATCACAGCCTCCCGATACTCTGCCGAATACCTGATGAATAGACAGCAGCGCTGCTGCCTGAGATTTTACATCAAGACTTATGAATGTATCGCGTCCATCTTCAAGGACTGCTATAGGATTATTCGGGCGTTTCTTGTATATCGAGCTTCTTAGCTTTTCCACATACATATCATAAAGCTTCAGATTCTGCTCACTGCTGATTTTGTCGTAGCTTTCGTTGTAAACCAGGTTTGTATTACTCTTCATCTTTTCGACGAAGGATTCAAGCCGCTTTACATATAGCTGCGTATCAAAATCAGCCGAAAACTGCATATAGGGCTGTGCAATAATACACCTTCCGCCGCCTGCGGTTCCTGCTATACATATCCTGAAGCCATCAAGAGAAAGTATAGTATTAACCTTGAGCTTTCGTATACCTATCGGTAACGAAACAGAGTCTATCACCTTTCCCGTAATCCTTCCTATTCTGTCCTTTGCGTATTCTTCTGCGCTTTCCATATCAGAAACCGCTTTATCTGCATACAGCAATTCAACAGGCATAACCATCAGCTCGCTTTTTTTGCCTGACTGATATTTAACAAGCAAAAAGAATGATGCTGCCGCCTTATTATAGCCGCCGTATTTTTCAGCAGGAAGATTCTTCTTTCTCGGAATAAGTCCCTTTGCCGCCTTTAATGGCATCTGGTCAAAAAATCCACCATGCCTGCAAAAGGCATATTTTGTTATATGAGCGTTATTCTTTGATATGATTTTCTTAACCTCGCCTATCATATCCTCGCCGCTCCATACTTTTTCATTACCGCAAATCAATTCATGGGTAAATAAAGTTTTAGTCTTAATACTGTACTTGCTGTTAACATCAAACCAACGCTTGGTAAATTTCATATTATAGACATTACCCACAACTATATTGAGATATGCGTCTTTTGCATGATGAAGGTCATTGAATGTACGGGATTTAAGCATTCCGAATTCCTGTCTGAATTCCGAAGCAAGTCTCGCCTTTACATATACAATTTCCGTTTTCGGATACTTTTCTTTGAGAAGTGCGGCAACTGCCTTTGTTGACTGAGAGGTTTCTGTAAGCTGGCGATTGATAAATCCCAATTTTTCGTCGGAAGAAAACGGCTCTTTTCTTGTGAGTCTCTTATACTTCTCTTCCGTAATAAGTCCGTTTTCCTTAAGCATCAGCCAGAAGCCTGCCATTTTATTCCGTATTTCCGATGGCACGGGATATGTATCGCTCTTATAACCATTTATTTCGGAAAGCACAAGAACCTCGTTATTGAGAATACTGTCGTCCTTAACCAATGCCTGAGGATAAATATGTTCAATATTGTATGTTGTTCCTTTAATCTGAGTTATATCTATACTCTGACCGCTGTAGGCACATTTTCCGAGCTGCATAAAATACAGGAACAGTCTGTCACTCTGGAGATTATTGTCTGCCATATCTCCCATATCGTCCAGCTGCTTCTGCAGCAGTCTGACATCTTCCGACTTTATCTTTTTATACAGTTCAATAAGCTGCTGCTTTCTTGTAACAGTTCTCTTGCCCCTCTGTTCCTCCGTTGCCCCACGGGCCATCTCAACAAATATCTTATCCGGTGCTCTGCCGCAGGCTTTAACAACATCATTGACAATATCCAGCGTTCTTATTATCGGCCGTTTTACAGCGTTTGAAATGTACATATCATCAAGGCGTTCCGATAACGTCAGCTTATTATCGGCATAGTAAAGCTTTCTCTCTTTTTCGATATTCTCTTCAAAAGTATATTTGTCCGAAAGAAGCTCCATAAGATTATTATTTGTGTTCCAGAGCTCGGATATTATGGTTGTTACTTCTCCTGTGGATTTATCAATTCCCTCGAAGGAAGATAAAAACCTTTTGGATAGCCTGCCGAAATCCTTATAGTTGAGCCTCGAAATATATCCGATATCCTCTTCCGATAAATCCGGGAATTCTGCCTTTATCCAGCTTCTTATTCTCGTTTTATCCTCGGAATAAGTAATACGTTCAATTATTCTTTCAACCTGTTCTTCGTCCAGAACGCCATTCTCCAGCAATCTTTTAAAGTCGAAATACGGCTTAAGATTTGAGTTAATCTGAATATCGATACCGCTAAGAGTCTGATTCTCGGAAAGATAATTATTGCTTTTAAGGTAGTCCTCAAGCTTTTTTCTGGTAACTTTTTTATAGACCTTAAACAGGTTATTGTAAATATCCTGCTTTAATTGAACGCTTATCTTAACATTATCAATTCTGATATTGTTTATTTCATTCAGAACGCTGTATTTATGATAGAGAAGCGATTCCTTCGGAATAACACTCTCGCCGGGCAGATATGTGCAGCGATTTGTCATTCGATTGATAAACTCCTGCTCACTTTTATCGAAATCTACTATTTTTTCAAAATTCCAGGGATATATCTTTCCATCACATTTCTTCACTATCCAGGAATGCTCTTTAGAATAACCATTTAACGGACCAACGAAATAAGGAACTCTGAAAGTAAATATAGAACGAATTTTATCCGCCGTTGATATTCCGTCCTTCATATTATTGAGGAAACTATAATGCACAGAAGCCTTTTTTAATATCATATCAAGCTCGTACCAATAAAGCTGATGAGGTATTACCCTGTTATCGGTACTTTTTTGCTTTGGTAAAAACTGCCTGAGCTCAATCCTTGATATCATATCATCATAATCAGCTTTCTCCGATTCCGAAGGTTCGAATTTTCTTACCAGCTTTAAAAGCGAATCTGAAAAAGGCTCACTGCGTTTTGCATTTGAAATATATAAGGAATAGGACAGAGCATTCTTATCGGAATCATCTCTGAATATCTGATTATAAAGCTCTTTTGAATGATTTCTGATGAAAGATTTAAGGAACGATAAATCCTTACTGTGCTGCTCATAAACAGCTATTTTTGCTTTTGATATCGTGATTTCTCCGCCAAGTGCATCAACAAGAACAGACCAATCGTATATAGCTTTCATACGAAGGACTAATTCTCCATCATCGTCTAAACCGCTGATTACTTCAGCAAGCACGTCATCATCATCACCCAGGGAGAACGATCTAATATCTGCGTACGATTCATTTAGAAATAAATCCTTTGCCGAAATCTTACTGCCGCATAACGCTTTTAACATCGCCTCTTTATTAAAAGGGAAATCATCTGACGCTGTTTTAGAAACCTTTATTCCGTCATATAAAGCGGAAACAAGCTCTTTATACTTTACTGTTATCGAAACCTTTTTTCTCAATACTTTTTCCGCTTCGGCGTTCTTATCCTTATCCCAGGGTATTGCATATTCATTATCGGCAAAATATGAAAGGAAGTTATCTGCAACATTAGTAAAATCGGTAAGCTCAGAAATACTGTCCTTGCTTACTTCATTTAAGAAGTGTCCCCTATGAGCAACAAGCCATGCACACGCCAGATATATAAGACGTATGTCGTGCTTCTTATCAGAATACATCAAATCATCAATCAAGTGGTGTATAGTAGGGTATTGCTTATGAAACTCAATATCCGAATAATCTTTGTCGTCAAATACGGAGTACTTTGACACCGCATCCTCTCTATATAATGCACTTTCCTTCAATCTGACAAAGAACTTTTCGTCAATCCCCGATATTTCAGAGGCAAACAGCTCCTGTAAAAGAGAAACTCTCTGCTGTTTTCTGTCAAGACGTCTTCTGGCGGAGCGGAAGCTTCTTCGCTCAGTATTGAGATTTGCAGCTTCAAAAAGCGTAACTCCCCACATAGGATTACCATTGTACTTCTTTAATTGATATCCTTGATTTGTAACGGCATAACCGATAGAATCTGTACCGATATCAAGCCCTAAAAAAATTTTTTCATCTTCCATCTTGACAACCTCCATTATTTGTGTTAATATATAAGTGCAAGTTCATTCCCCTATGAAATTGCACTACGAGTTCAAATAAAAATTTATTCAAATCGTCGTTTTTACGACTGCACAGCGTGTGCGATTTAAAGACCTCTCATGAGGTCTTTTTTATTTTACTACTATTTATGTAATGCGAATAAACATACTTTGACGATTTACTTCTGCCCTGATGCCACTCGCACGCTTCCCCACTTCGTTGAATGTCAAAGTGAAAGTATAGTAAATAC
>JAEDHF010000142.1 GCA_016297165.1 Oscillospiraceae bacterium
GCGCCACCTTGCCAAGGTGGAGGTAGCGAGTTCGAGCCTCGTAATCCGCTCCAAAAAAGCCTGATTCTTTTCAGGCTTTATTTTTTTGTTCTGATTTTGTATAGTATCAACATATTACGGCTCCTTATTTTTATATATAGATAGAAATTATTGATTTTATGTTGATTTTTGCTTTCTAATGTGTTAAAATGTTATGTGGATAAATTGTTTTTTGAGGTAGAGTATGAGATTTAAAAAGATTCTATGTGCTGCTCTTGCAGGTTTTATTCTTGCTTCGGGCAGTGTTGATTGTTTGCCCGGTAACGGGTTTTACATTTCTGCCGCCGCAGAATCAGAGGCTAATATTAACTATGTATTGAAATATAGTTCGGATGATGTAGTTCTTACTATTACCCCATCCGCAGAGGGGAATAAGCTCTATTATACTACAGACGGAACAAAGCCTAATAAAAATGCAAAGATTTATAAAAAGCCTCTCAGATATGACGAGGATACTAAGGTACGCATCGTTGAATACAGCAGCAGTGGTAAGGCTCTTGCCTATGCTACGGTTTACATTGAGCTTCGTTGCATTCCTGTAGATATTACTATTGTTGGTTTAGAGGACGGTAAAGCGAATATTTCTCTTTCTACCGGTACCGAGGGTGCTTCGATATACTATACCCTTGATGGTACAAAGCCTAAAAAGACAAGTAATAAATATAAGAAAGAATTCCTTGCGGAAGCTGACTCGAAAATCTGCGCTTATGCAGTGAAAAGCGGATATAAAAGCAGTAAGGTAACCGAGCTTGACCTCAGCGAGCTTGTTATTGACGTCGAGTATGACGAGACTATTATGTATATTTTTGACGCCATAAATAAGGAGCGCAAAAAGAAAGGTCTGTCTGAACTGACTCTTGACCCTGTTCTTACGGCGGCAGCCTGCAAGAGAGCCGAGGAAATCTCAAAGGATTACTCAAAAAAGCATATCCGTCCCAACGGCGAAAACTGGAAAACTGTTCTTCTCGAGTATGATTACGAAACAATAGTTCGCAGCGAAAATATAGGCAGATATTCATACGATTTAGAGAGATCTGCTGAGGAAATTGTTAAGGGTTGGATGAGTAGCGAAACTCACAAGAAAAATATTCTGAGCCAAAAAACTCCGGAAACAGGTATCGGCTGGGTAAAGAACGGTAAGTACTATTATTTTGTTCAAATCTTTTGTAAAAGCAAATGATTTTCTCTTGGCGGCAGATCTTTTTGTTAAGAACTGTCGCTGAATTTATATTTTTTCTCATTTTTTGGTTTTTCCTGCCGATATAACTTATACGGATTATTTTTAGTAAAGGATTGAGAAATATGGCATTTGACAGCCTGCCCGGTATGAAAATAACAATAAGTCAGAATCCGCAAAGCTTCATTATAGGCGACTATTTTGCTGTTTTCGGTTCTGGAAGCGATATTCCCGAGGTATATGAGTGGTCATCGGTCAAATCATATACGGAAGCTGGCGACAGTTTTACAATTACTCTTTTAAACGGTAATATATATAAGCTTACAAAAAACTGTTTTACCGATTCAACACAGCTTATTCTTTTCAGAAGTATTGTAGAGGGGCAGCTTTCGAGATGCCCGAACACTATAAAAAAGGTTTATAGAAGAATTGTTCCCCCGAAGTATAACTACAGGGATATAGGTATTTCGGGAAATGTTTTTTCCGCTACAGGCACATATTCGGAGCGTGACATAAATTCAGGAAGCCTTGCGAAGGTTTATTCACGCTTTGCCTGGTTGATATGGCTGTCTGCTCTCGTGGCTACAGGTCTTGCTCTCTTGTTTTCCTTGACAACCTTTGATGATGCGAAGGAAAACCTGTTATTCTATATTTGTCTTAGCGTTTTCTATGGAATAGGCGTTGCAATCATAACCTATCTCATTTGCTGTATGAGGGCGAGATACCGCTATGCAAATTACGTTCGTTCAGACGTTTCTACTACCGAAAATATAGTTTTTATCGTGGCACGGGACGGCTTTGCAGCTATTGAAGAATGCGTCTATTCGGGAAAAGATATTATCCCCTGGTCGAAGGCGGAATCCTATTTCGAAACAAAGTATTCTGTGGTTATTACCCTTAAGGATAAGTCAATATGCCGGATACCGAGAAAGCTGTTCGATAAAAAGGTATGGGATGAAATGGTTATTTTTATCGCCAATAACCTTGTTCATGATTGAGAGGGCGTAAAATGAAAGCTAATGTCAGTATCGAATCCCTGAGAGCTCCTCTTGGAGAATTTCTTCTCATAAATGTTTCCGGAGGAGACGGGATAATCGGAATTTGTGACACAACCATAAGAAAGGGAACAGAACGAAAAACCTTTTTTGTCGGTTCAGAAAGTATAATCAACATATTCAACAACGGAAAAAACCCGGAGAGTAACCGCCAGATATGGCAGACCTCTACTATCGAAAAATGCAAGCAGTATATCGGAAATCTTTTTCCTACCTGCTGTGACGCATATTTCCTTGACGGGGTGTCCTTTTTTAAGGCGATTATGCCTATTCTTGAGCTTTTAACTCCCGGGCTTTATGTTGCGCATATTGATAAAGTGTATCCTACCGATGGTTCGGGAAACTATTTCTGGAATGCCTATGCAGTAAAGCACGAGCTTAACGGCTCGGCGGAAAGAATTCCGATTGTTGATGATAAAAGAGACTATTCCCCGATGTTTCTTGTTCCTACGAAAAATTTCAGCGATTATAATGAAAAGAAGATTGATTCCGCTATTACAAAGCTAAGAAAGGGAAAGCGCCTCGGCGGAATAGCCTATCATCTTTCGGGAATGTTTTCAGCCCTTTTGTACGGGCATACAAACGCAACCGCCTGTCTTCAGGAAGGAACGGATTTTAACTGCATAATTATCGAGCCTCTCAATAAGGTAATAGTTGACAGGAACGATGGCCCAACAAAGGGCAGAGTGGTGGCTGTTTCATGCCCATTCGTAAAAATTCCTTTCGTTGATTTATCTCCGAAAATGACAGAAAACTTCCTTCTTAGCCGTAAGGATGTTAATATTCAGGATTATGATATTATTAAGACACGGGCTGACAAGATGATTAGCGGAACCTCTTATGTTAAGAGACTGCCCAATGAGCTTTTAACAAGTGTAGAAGCCTTGCCCGACGCCGATATGATGATATCTGCCCATGCCGTAAGCGAGCTGACTGACGAGCATCTTGCGGCTCTTCTCAGCGGACAGACAAAGATAGACGGCGAGGTTATAATTTCCACCAACTATTATGAGAGTATAGTTTATGCCTGCAATTATCTTCAGTACACCGATAAAAGCAGATTTATCGATTTCGTTAAGGCAATTCTCGAAAATCCCGACTTAGTGGCTACCTATTCCTATGTTGCAGGGCGCATGAAGTATATAATGGACGCAAGGATAAATGAAATTTTCAAAAATATTGTTGAGTCCGAAAATACCGATTATGAATCCGTAAAGGCTATTGCAGAAGCTTATCTTAAGACCTTCGCCGAATATACGGAAAAGAATGTCAATAAATTCTTAAGCGGAGACGCTACTTTTGAGGATACTATGTTCGACAATGATGACATCGAACCTGACACTTATCATACTTCGGGAAGCAATAACGACAGAAGCTTTTCTTCCTTAGCTATAGCTAAGCAGGTTATCAAGAAATAAAGAGGTTTTTATGAGCATTGAAGAGTTAGAAAGAGAAATGTGGGAGGCAGCTAAAGCAAGAGACCCGGAGCGCTTTTCCACCCTTGTTGATAACGAGGCGGTTATGGTGTGCGGCGGATATAAGTGCAGCGGTGCAGAGTACTGCGAAATCATAAAGGATTTTGACATAAAAGACTATAGGATATGGGATTTCGAGGTAATAGCCGAAAGCGACAATTTATGTCAGGTTCATTATATGATTGAAACTAAGGTTAATAACGAGGAAAACAGGGATCTTGAAGGCATATTTCATATCACAACTACCCGAAAAAGAATCGGCGACATCTGGAAGGTAGTTTTCAATATGGATTCACGGGTTGCGGATTTTTGAAGTCCTACCTATGTACATACGGATTCTCTGCAATATTACTTTTTTTACTGAAATGAAAAAAATCCTGCCCTAATTTCTAAGGCAGGATTTTTTTATACATCTTTAAGTATTACGATAGGTATTGGCGGACAATTCTTCCTGTTCACAAAGGGCATTTCAATAACGGTATATTTGAAGCTGTCGAGGGTAGGAAGAAACTCTAAAAGAGCGTCCTTTTCTTCGAAGCCG
>JAEDHF010000143.1 GCA_016297165.1 Oscillospiraceae bacterium
TCCTTTTCTCCTATGACGAAAAAGCTTGAGCTTAGCTCAAATATTACCCTTTCCGATAATGTTATAAAAGGCGAAACAGAAATATATAAGCTTATAAATTTCAGCGCTATAGACGGTCTCCTTCTTATAAGCGACAGCTTTATCACACCGGACAGCATCGGCGTTCTTACGGGTAAGGCTAAGGAATACGGCGTTCCTGTAATAAATATAAACGATGTTGAGCATGAACTCTCCTGTAACATTTTCGTAAGCGATAAGGACGCTATGAAGCTTACCGTAAGCCATCTTATCCGTGAGCACGGTAAAAAGAGAATAGGCTTTATCGGCGGTTTCCCCGGCAATATCCAGACAGAAGAGCGCCTTGCAGCATATAGAAGCGTTCTTGAGGAAAATAATATTCCCTTCGACGAAGCCCTCGTTACATACGGTCAATTCTGGAAAAAAGCGCTGGAATGTACTGAAGAGCTTATGAGCCTCGAAGAAAAGCCCGACGCTATTGCCTGTGCAAGCGATTCTATGGCATTTTTCTGCATAGACAAGCTTAATGAGCTCGGCTACAACGTTCCTGAGGATGTGGCGGTTACGGGCTTCGACGGAATTAAGGACTGTGACGCCTTCACCCCCAGACTTACAAGCGTTAAAAGAGACCATAAAAGACTGGGAATCGAAGCTGTTGATAAGATGACTGAAATCTGGAAGGGCGAAGCGATTCCCAAAACCACCTATATTGAATCAACGCTTGTTATTAAGGAATCCTGCGGCTGCCCTAAGGATAACAGCTTCCAGCTTGATTTCTACTCTAAGCAGTATGCCGATGTAAACAGATTCAAGGAATTCAACACCTATACAACCCATTCGAACGCTGTTTTTGCAGGTGCCAAAAGCTCCGCAGAGTTGTTTTCCGAAATGAGTAAGGGCGCAGACTTCTTCGGTTTTAACAGAATGTTTATATGTATCTCCCCCGAATATGAGCGAAGAGCTTATAATATGGAAAACGGCGATGAATTTTTGGGAATGACCGATAGAATGCTTTCGATGGTAAAATATGGCCACGATGTGCCCGAATTTACGGAATTTGAAACGAAGGATTTAGTCCCTATAGATATTCTTAACGAGGAAAAGGAAGTATTCTTCGCTTTTTCACCCCTGTATTTCAACAACAGATTCCTCGGCTATGTTGCCTTTGAGCCCACAAGAATAGAGGGCGAGGGTAGTCTTTTCGGAATCTGGCTCATGAATATTTCCCATAATGCAGGAAGCTTTTATATGAAAAAGGCTCTTGAAAGTCTCTATGTAAGGGACCAGCTTACAGGGCTCTTAAACCGCTACGGAATGGAAAAATACGGTAACGAGCTTCTCGGACAGGCTAAAGCTAAGCATACCTATTTTGCGGTAATATGCGCCGATGTTGACGGTCTTAAGCCTATTAACGATACCTACGGACACGAGGCAGGCGATAACGCAATCAGTCAGACCTCGAAGGCTATCCGCGGTTCTATGGCAGGTAACGGTATCTGCATACGTACAGGCGGCGATGAATTCTGCGTTCTTGTTGCAGGCTGCACAGAAGAACAGATTCAGGAATATATCTCGAATATAAGACTTGTTCTTGATGAGTATAACGAGAAAAGCGGACTTCCCTATAAGGTTGGATGCAGCTGCGGCTATGAAATAGCTAAGGCAGACGAAACGGAGAGTATTTCTGAAATCGTTAACCGTGCCGACGAAAAAATGTATCAGATAAAGGCTTCGAGAAAGCGTTTATGATACCATTTCAGCCTATTTCCGGGCAGGCACAGCATTATTTCAACGTAGAATAGTAAAATATGAGCACAGAAAATCTCTCTGTAAAACCCCGTATCAGGACGGAGCTTCTCGATAAGCTATCGGTTAAGCGGATTCTTATATACTGCCTCGGCTTTTTCCTTATTGCGATAGGAATAAGCATTTCGGCAAAATCCTCTCTCGGCGTCTCCCTTGTTAATTCCGTTCCATATACGGTAAGCCTTCTTACAGGATTTGAACAAGGGCTATGTACAACCTGTTTTTTTATAATACTAATTCTAATCCAGTTTCTCATAGCTCCAAAGGATTTTTCACCCTTCTCCTTTTTGCAGATTATCTGCTCCTTTATCTTTGGCTGGTTCGTTACTCTTGCGAACCTTTGCCTCTCCTTTTTACCTACGCCTGAAAGCTATATTGTAAAGATGATATACATAATTGTAAGCCTGTTCTTTGTGGCGGTGGGCGTGTTCCTCTACGTTAACGCAGACCTTCTGCCCCTTCCCAGCGAGGGCGTTATGCTTACCTTTTCAAAAAGGACAAAGATTCCCTTTCATCTTTGCAAAATGGGCTTTGATTGTTCCGTTGTGGTTATAGCCGCTCTTATTTCCCTTATCGTTAAGGGAGAGCTCCTCGGAGTAAGAGAGGGTACAATCATCGCAGCAGTTTTCGTAGGAATTATTATAAAGCCTGTGGCGAAGCTCTTCCTTAACAGGCTTAAGGACTTTCTGAATAACTGAATCGGCTATATCCGAATAAAAAAATACGGCGGTTACTCTATAAATCTTGAGTAACCGCCCGTTTCTATACTATTTTGTAAACCTTTGCGCCGTGGCTGTTAAGAGATACTTCGAAGCTATCCCCGATTAAGGTTTTTTCTCCCGACCATAACTCTTCTGCCGAAGAAGCTCCTTCTATTTCCAGGTCGGAAAGGGTTATTTCTACCTTTCCGTTTTCGCCGTCTGCATTGAATACCGCCGCATACTGACCGCCGTCGGCACACATAGCGGTCCAGAGGATAAACTCGTTTTCCCCTGTGCTTCGCCGCCATACCTGATGGGAATGCCTTGCCTTTTTATGCATATCAAGTATTCTCTCATTGGTAATAAGTCCTACCGTAAAATCGTCAAAGCCCGTCATTTCTCCGCCTATCATAAGGGGTGAACGGAAAATGCTCCAGAGGGTAAGCATAGTAATCTGTTCGTCGTGAGTAAAGCTTGTTCTGTTCGCCTTGTTCCATACCTGGTTTATAGGACCGATAGGAAGCATATCGGCGTCGGGCCAATGCCCTGCCCCCGTATGGGTACACCATTTTTCCGTCCGCTCAAACATGGCGTACAGAAGTCCCCACTTGTCCCAGAAATCGTCGGTAATACGCCACATATTCGAAACTTTTTTATAAAGCTCCGCCTTTTCCAGCAGCGCAGGTCCGGGAGAAAGACTTAACACCATATCCCTACCGCAGCCTCTCAGCGCCTCACTCAGCATTATCAGCTCTCCCTCCTCGTGGGGCAGCTCACGGCATATATCGTCGCACTTTATAAAATCAACACCCCAGGAAGCGTAAAGCTCGAAAATGCTGTCGTAATACTGTCTTGCGCCCTCCTTTAACGGGTCAACACCGTACATATCCGTGTTCCACCCACAGATACTTGCGGTTTTTGCAATATCACGGGCTGTTTTATCCGTGCCCTTGATTTTTGTGTTGCTGTGAACCGCCTGCCTTGGAATACCCCTCATAATATGTATGCCGAACTTAAGACCGAGAGAGTGGACATATTCAGCAAGAGGCGCGAAGCCTTTTCCTCCCGACGCCGAGGGAAACCTCATTTCGTCGGGGATAAGGCGGGAATATTCGTCCATACATAGCTCGGTAAAGGGATTATATACGTGAGTAACCGCCTTCGGCTCGTACCACTGAATATCAACAACTATATACTCCCAGCCGTATTTTTTAAGGTTTTTAGCCATATATTCCGCATTCTGCCTTACTATATCCTCGGTTACAGCGGCTCCGTAGCAGTCCCAGCTATTCCAGCCCATAGGTGATGTTTTAGCGATCATAATCATTCCTCCTTTTTCTTTATCCTTATGGTCACCTCTAAAAACCTATGCCATTTCTCTGCACTATGCCTTTAGCCGTAATATTGCCCAAAATTTCCTTGAAATACATCAGTATTACTGCGAAAATTTTGGACAATCTTACAACTAAATTCACAGCACATATAAACGACATAGGCTTTTAGAGGCGACCTTATGAAATCCTGCTGTTATCGGAAGGAAGGTTTCCGTACAGCTTCGAAAACTAAAAATACAGATTGACGAACGGAGCGACGATTTATCGTCAGTTTGTATTATAGCACGGTTTTCGGAAAAAGTCCATATCAGAGGAACGAAATATTGACATAAGGACACAAATATTATATAATTAGTGCGTGCTCAATAACTGTCCGCAGGACAGTTATTGCCTCAAAGCCTGAAAATCAGGCTTTGAGTTG
>JAEDHF010000020.1 GCA_016297165.1 Oscillospiraceae bacterium
ACGGTCTTTCGATATCCGCCGTCTCTTTTCGACAGCTTTAATATTATATCACAGCTTTTTGCTCTTGTCAATACCTTTTTTCAAGTTTTTTCAAAATCTTTAAGCCGTGTTTACCGCCCTTATCGGGTCAGCTTGTTCATTATATCACCGCTACCTGCGTTTGTCAACACCTTTTTGCCCCTTTTTTCGACTTCTCCATATATTACTACCTCTCCTTCGTTTTTCCCCGCTATATTGGTGTTTATGCACAACTGCCCGTTTAACGCAATAAAACAACAAGCGGCAGTCCTGCAATCGGAACCGCCGCTTCTATTATATTATATAGTATCAACTGATATAGTCCTTGATGAACGGGAAGATGAAAATTAAAATCATAAACACCGGAGCGATATACTTAATCATAACTCTGTACATAGCCTTACGCCTGAACTTACCGTTAAGCTCGACCTCGCCCTCAACATAGGTTGTCTTAACCACATAGCCGATAAGAATGCAGGTTACAAGAGAAACCACCGGCATCATAATGTTGTTGCTTATAAAGTCGAAGAAATCCAGCATCTGCATTCCGAAAACGGTGAATTCCTTCCAGTCGCTATAACCTAAAACAGACACCAATCCAAGCGCAAAGGAGATAACGAGAACTGCAACACAGGCAGTCATTCTTTTAAGTCTGAATTTCTCCATAATAACCGAAACTATAGTTTCCATAAGGGAAATTGAGGACGTTAGGGCAGCAAGCAGAACCAGAACGAAGAAAACTGCTCCTACAATTTCGCCGCCTGCCATAGAGGTAAAAACGTTGGGCAGCGTGATGAACATCAGAGAGGGGCCTGCGTTAACTGCATTAGGATCTCCGCCCGAGAAGGCGAAAACAGCAGGAATAATCATCATACCCGACAGGAAGGCGACACCCGTATCGAAAATTTCGACCTGACATACGGAGCTTTCGAGATTATCGTCCTTTCTCATATAAGAGCCGTAGGTAACGAGAATACCCATAGCGATTGACATCGAGTAGAAAAGCTGTCCCATGGCAGCCACCACGGTACCGAAGGAGAAATGACTGAAATCGGGCAGTACATAGTAGAGAAGACCGTCGATTGCTCCGGGGAGGGTAAGAGAGTAAATCGAAATCGCTATCGTCATAAGTACAAGAGCAGGCATCATAAACTTGCTTACCTTTTCGATACCCTTTTCGACGCCGAGCATTACTACAACAGCCGTAAGCCCCATAAAAACTGCAAGGAAAAGCGCAGGCTCGCCGAAGCTTCCTATGAAGCCATTGAAATAATCGCCGCCAGCCGAAACCGCCGCCTGCCCCGAAATAAATACGGTAAAGTACTTTATAACCCAGCCGCCGATTACGCAGTAGTAAGGGAAAATTATGACAGGAACCGCCGCCGCAAGAATTCCGAGAAAAGAGAATTTCCTGCTGATGGCAGTATATGCGCCAATAACGGTCTTGCCTGTTTTTCTGCCGATTGCGATTTCAGTAATCATAAGAGCAAAGCCGAAGGTAACGGCAAGAATTATATAGACGAGAAGAAATATTCCTCCGCCGTACTGTGCGGCAAGATAAGGGAAACGCCATATATTGCCAAGCCCTACCGCCGAGCCTGCCGTTGCAAGAACAAAGCCCAGCTTTGAGCTGAATGAACTGCCTTTTTTACTCATAAATAAATCCTTTCTAAAATTCAAAGCAATAACACTGATAGTATATCATAATATATCGTTTTTGTAAAGGAAAATATCTTTTTTGCGCCAGAAAACCGGTAAAAAGGCTTTTAAAATATGTATCTGAATAATACTTTTGTTTAAATGCAACAATTTTGCAACGAAAATTTCTAACCCGATGCTTCTTTTTTTACAGTATTTCACTTGATTTATATGCAGGAATACTGTATAATTAAAAATGATAAATTGAGGAGGTGTTCCCATTGAATATAGAGAACATAAAGCTATTGGATGTTATTGACAGAAGTATGCTCCAGTCCTTACAGGACGCTTTCGCTAAGGCAACGGGCATGGCGGCTCTCGCCACAGACGAAAACGGCCCCGTTACCGAGCTCAGCAACGCTACAGATTTCTGCATCAAATACACAAGAAATTCCCCAGTAGGCTGCGAACGCTGCAACAAATGCGACTTAGAAGGCGGAAAAGAGGCCAACAGAACAGGCCGCCCCTCCGTATATTACTGTCACGCAGGACTTGTGGATTTCGCCGCTCCCATTATTCTTAACGGAAAGCATATCGGCTCCCTTATCGGCGGACAGGTTCTTACCGAAGCCCCCGACGAGGACAAGTTCAGGAGAATTGCTTCAGAAATCGGCGTAAATCCCGACGAATACATAGCCGCTTTAAGAAAGGTAAAAATCGTTCCGAAGGAGCAGGTTGACGCCGCCGCAACTCTTCTTTACCAGATGGCTAACGCTCTCTCCGAGGCAGGATATCAGAAGCTTTTGGCTCTTGAGGGAAAAAACCAAAGTACCGCTAGGCTTTCCGAGATAAATGCGAAGCAGACGGAGCTTGATATCCGGATTGATGATATTATGTCGGAGATGACCTATCTTAAGAAGCTTTTCGACGAAATTAAAACCAGCGCCGAGGAGTCCGAGAAGTCTATAAACAGCACCGACAGCATCGTTAAGTCCATCGAAACTGCCTCCACCCAGCTTACTCTTATAAGCTTCAACGCCTCTATCGAAGCAAAAAGAGCAGGTGCCGCAGGCGCAGGCTTCAACGTTATCGCTCAGGAGGTCCGTACCCTCGCAGATACCAATACAAAGCAGGCAGGCGAGGTCGAGGGCACTCTCAACGATATAAAGAAGGTAATAATGAATATCAATAAGCAGCTTGTTGATATGGAAGAATCCGTATTAAAGAACACTCAGGCGATTGAAGAGCTCCGCAGACATGTCAAGGAAGCGGGTGGTATGTTCGCCGATGTATAAATGCAAAAAAGGAAGGTAAAAGACAATGGCAAACCGTTTTATTCTTAACGAAACCTCCTACCATGGCGCAGGAGCAATCGCAAATATCGCAGTTGAAGCAAAGAACAGAGGCTTTAAAAAAGCCTTCGTATGCTCCGACCCCGACCTTATTAAGTTTAAGGTTACTTCTAAGGTTACGGATATTCTCGATAAGGAAGCTCTTTCCTATGAAATCTATTCCGATATTAAGCCGAATCCTACAATTCAGAATGTACAGAACGGCGTAGAAGCCTTTAAGAAAAGCGGAGCAGATTACATAATCGCTATCGGCGGCGGCTCCTCTATGGATACAGCAAAGGCAATCGGCATTATTATAACAAACCCCGAATTTGCCGATGTGAGAAGCCTCGAGGGCGTAGCTCCTACGAAGAATCCCTGCGTTCCGATTATTGCAGTTCCCACAACGGCAGGCACGGCGGCAGAGGTTACAATCAACTACGTTATTACCGACGTAGAAAAGGACAGAAAAATGGTATGCGTTGACCCCCACGATATTCCGATTGTGGCAGTAGTTGACCCCGATATGATGTCCTCAATGCCTAAGGGTCTTACCGCTGCAACAGGTATGGACGCCCTCACCCACGCTATCGAGGGCTATATCACAAAGGGCGCATGGACTCTCTCCGATATGTTCCATTTAAAGGCAATCGAAATTATCTCCGCTTCTCTTCGAGGCGCAGTAGAAAACACTCCCGAAGGAAGAGAGGGTATGGCTCTCGGTCAGTATATCGCCGGTATGGGCTTCTCTAACGTAGGTCTTGGTATTGTTCATTCCATGGCTCACCCCTTAGGTGCGCTTTACGACACACCTCACGGTGTTGCAAATGCAATTATCCTCCCTACCGTTATGGAATACAACGCTCCCGAAACAGGCGAAAAGTACCGTGATATCGCTAAGGCTATGGGCGTTAAGGGTACCGAGAATATGTCACAGGAGGAATACAGAAAGGCAGCTATCGACGCTGTTAAGAAGCTTTCCGCCGATGTTGGCATTCCTGCCGACTTAAAGGAAATCGTAAAGCCCGAGGACATCCCCTTCCTGGCTCAGTCCGCTTACGATGACGCCTGCCGTCCCGGAAACCCGAGAGAAACCTCTGTAGAAGAAATTACCGAGCTTTATAAGTCTCTTATGTAACAACTAAAAAATACTGCAGACTGGCGAGAAGCCGCCAGATGCTAGGAAACCGCACAACGGCTAGGCTTTGTGCCTGCCGTTGTGCGGTTGACGACGCAGATGGTGGTTTATCGACAGTCTGAGCCCTTGCAGAAACTGCAAGGGCTTTTTTTATTGGTTATTAAGGTCCGTCTCGCTTTGATAAAGCTGATAGTAATTCATATTAGGCATTCCGCGCTTTTTCACAAATATTCCCACTATTATAAAAACAAGACCCACAAAAGCGAAAACTCCGCCGAAAATAAAGTAAAAAAATGTATTCACAATTTCGGCAGGCTCTTCCTTATTCACATATATCTTAAGCTTACCGCCTATTTTCATATCGGAGCTGTAGAAGCCCGTTCTTACGTTATGATATGTATGACCCTCGTAATGGTAGCTGACATAAGCAGTCTTTTCTCCCGAATGAGAAACATCAATAATCGTAGCCTCCGTCTCGTCTGCATTACCCATAGCGATAAAGCCGCAGCTTAGCACGCAGGCGCCCACCGTAAAAAGAATAACACCTAAAATAAGGAATACCAGCCATTGATTAACCGTAATTTTCATTCTTGCTCTCATTTTCATTCTCCTTTTCGTATTTTCCGTTACTTCCGCAGATAAGAATTCCCACAATTACCGTAGCAATACCGATAACTCCTATAACCGAGGGAATTTCCCCGAAGAAAACCGCCCCGTAAAGGGTAGCCGCTACAGGCTCCGCCGAAGCCAGTATCGCCGCCTTTCCGTTCTCCGTTCCCGTAAGACCGAGAGAGTATAGAGCGTAGGGCAGCACCGTTACAACCACAGCGAAAACCGCCGAAAAGCCCAGCATTCCTATATCGGCAGCAAGCATTTCGCCGCAAGCTCCGTAATTCGCCGTAAACGCAGAGAAAATCGCCGCAAAGGTAAAGGACCAGCCCGTTATCGTAAGGGGATTATAGCCCCTGTTTATAGCTGCACGGGTAAAAATACTGTAAAGAGCGTAGCCGAAGGCAGAGCCGATACCGAAAAGAATTCCCGAAAGGCTTACCGAGGTCTGCCCCTCGAAAAGCCCCGTAACAAGGCAAAGCCCGAAGATAGATACCGCCATGGCGATAATTTTTCGGGCAGTAACCCTCTCCTTAAAGAATACTGCCGATAGAAGCATCACAAAAACAGGCGAGGAATAAAGAAGAATCGCCGCTACGGAAAGGGACATTTCCTTAATAGCGCTGAAATAGCAAAGGTTGAAGAACACAATGCTTAATAGTCCTGCTCCTGCGAAAATCCAGATATCCTTAAGGCGGATTTTAAGAAGCTCTCTTCTGAAAATTGCCAGCCCCGTCATTGTGATTACCGCAGTGAAAACAGCGCGGATAAATACGATTGTCATACTGTCTATACCGAACTCGTTGAACCGCCTTATAAACAGCCCCATAAGTCCCCACAGACACCCTGCCCCCACTATACAAAGGGGCAGTATTTTTTTACCCTTCATTTATCTTAACGCTCCGTTTTCTGTCAATAATAGTGTGTGGCAAGCAACTCCCCGAAATCGGGACTCAGCCGCAGTAGAATTGTACCATATATCCTTCAAAAAGTAAACATTTTAATCATCATAATTATCCATTATCATCAGCTGTTTATTCATTATCGATAAAATTTTACAATTATTTATGCACAAATTGGTAAATTTAATGTTGCAATTATCACGTTAAAGTGCTATAATAAACTTGACACCATTTTTCGGAGGGAAAAATTACAATGAAAATTTTTGACGCACACGTTCACATTTATCCCGATAAGATAGCGGAAAAAGCCACTATCTCTATTGGTGAATTTTATGACTTAAATATGACATCAAATGGAACGATAGCAAATTTGCTATCAAATTGCGATAAGGTCGGCGTTTCGAAATGCCTCGTCCATTCAGTAGCTACCACCCACGAACAGGTTGAGAAAATCAACAACTTCCTTATCGCCAGCGTAAGAGCCAACCCCCAACGCTTCGTAGGCTTCGCCGCTCTCCACCCCTCAATGGATTTAAAGGAGACGGAAAAGGAGGTTGACAGAGTAATCTCCGAGGGCTTAAAAGGCATAAAGCTCCACCCCGATTTCCAGCATTTCAATATCGACGATAAGCACGCTATGGAAATGTACGAGGTAATCGACGGAAGAATACCGATTCTCTTCCATGTAGGCGACAGCAGATACAGCTTCTCCGACCCCGAAAGACTGGCGGTTGTAGCTAAGCGCTTCCCGAAGCAGAAGGTTATCTGCGCCCATTTAGGCGGCTATCAGAAATGGGAAAGGGGCGTTAAATGCCTTTCCGACCTTCCTAACGTCTATACCGACGAATGCAGCTCTCTCCCCTTCCTTACCCCCGAAACCGCAAGGGAATATATTCTCGCCTTCGGCACAGACAGGGTTTTCTTCGGCACCGACTACCCCATGTGGAATGTTGAGGAGGAGCTGGAACGCTTCGATAGGATAGATTTAAGCGACAGCGACCGTGAAAAAATCCTATACAATAATATAGCAGGCTTTCTGGGCGTCGAATAACTCAAAAATATGGCAAAACTGTTGACATTTTCTCTTAATCTGATATAATAATAAGGTATGAATACTTGCCATTTTAAAAATGCAGTTGTAACTGCAATATATGGCATAAGAAAGGGACAAAGACTATGAAATGGACAGGTCTTAACGAATTAAGAGAAAGCTATTTAAAATTCTTCGAGAGTAAGGGTCATCTTCGTATGGCTTCCGCTCCCTTAGTACCCCAGGGGGACAACTCCGTTCTCCTTATAAACGCAGGTATGACGCCCTTAAAGAAATTTTTCCAGGGCATTGAAACTCCTCCCCGTAAAAGGGTAACAACCTGCCAGAAATGCATAAGAACCCCCGATATCGAAAACGTAGGTAAAACCGCACGTCACGGCACATATTTCGAAATGCTCGGCAACTTCTCCTTCGGCGATTACTTTAAGCATGAAGCTATCGCATGGGCATGGGAATATCTCACGAAGGTTCTCGAAATCGAGCCTGAAAAGCTCTGGGTAACGATTTACGAGGAGGACGATGAGGCAGGAGATATCTGGGCAAACGAAATCGGAATCCCGAAAGACAGAATTATTAAGCTCGGTAAAAAGGACAACTTCTGGGAGCACGGCAGCGGCCCCTGCGGACCCTGCTCCGAAATCCATTTCGACAGAGGCGAAAAATACGGTCCTTTCGAAAGCTTTGAACAGGCAAGCGACTGCGACAGAATTATCGAAATCTGGAACAACGTTTTCACCCAGTTCGATAACGACGGAAACGGTAACTACAGCCAGCTCAAGAACAAGAACATTGATACCGGTATGGGTCTTGAAAGACTTGCCTGCGTAATGCAGGGTGTTGACAATATGTTCGAGGTAGATACAATAAAGAACATTATCAGCACTATCACAAACATCTGCGGTAAGACCTACGGCACAGAATACAAGGACGACGTTTCTATCCGTGTTATTACCGACCACACAAGAGCCAGCACCTTTATGGTAGGGGACGGCGTTCGCCCCTCAAACGAGGGCAGAGGCTACGTATTAAGACGTCTTTTAAGAAGAGCTGCACGTCACGGCAGACTTTTAGGCATTACAAAGCCCTTCCTTACCGAGGTTGTAGATAGAGTTATCGAAGAAAACAAGTCCGCTTATCCCGAGCTTGTGGAAAAACGTGAATACATCAAAAAGGTTATCGCTACCGAGGAAGAAAGCTTCAATAAAACCGTAGAAAAGGGCAGTCAGCTTCTTAACGACCTTATCGGGAATATCGGCGAAAAGGGTGTATTAAGCGGCGACGACGCCTTCAAGCTTCACGATACCTACGGCTTCCCTCTCGACCTCACCAAGGAAATCCTTGAAGAAAAGGGACTTACCCTTGACGAGGAGCGCTTTAAGGAGCTTATGGTAAATCAGAAGCAGACCGCAAGAGCAAATCAGGCGTTTAAGGGCGGCTGGGACGAAGCATCTATGAATACAGTAAGCGGCTTCACCACCAACTTTGTCGGTTACGGCACTCTCACCTCCGAAACAAAAGTTCTCGCTATCTTAAAGGACGGCGAAAGCGTTTCCGAGTGTACAGAGGGAGATAACGTTATCGTTCTTATCGAAAACACCCCCTTCTATGCGGAAATGGGCGGTCAGGTTGGCGATAAGGGTACAATTACCGCAGGCGACAGCGTTCTCCGTGTTCTCGACACAAAGAAAATCGGAAGCGGCCAGTTTATCTGCGAATGTATCGTTGAAACCGGCTCAATTCTCGTAAACGACGCTGTTACAGCAGCCGTTGACGAGGAACTTCGTATGGCTACCGAAAGAAACCATACCTGCTGTCACCTTTTACAGGCGGCTCTCCGTAAGGTTCTCGGCGACCACGTTCATCAGGCAGGTTCTCTTGTTGACCCCTATAAGTGCCGTTTCGACTTCTCTCATTTCAGCGCAGTAACCCCCGAGGAAATCGCTGAGGTTGAAAAAATCGTAAATACCGAAATTCTTAAGGGCTGCCCCGTTATAACCGAGGAGCTTCCTATTGAGGAGGCAAGAAAGAAGGGCGCTATGGCTCTCTTCGGCGAAAAGTACGGTAACGTAGTACGTGTAGTAAGCGTTTCCGACGGCTTCTCTACCGAATTCTGCGGCGGTACACATCTCGATAATACCGCTAAGGCAGGACTTTTCAAGATTATTTCCGAAACCTCCGTCGCTTCCGGCGTAAGACGTATCGAGGCAGTTACAGGCTTCGGCGTACTTGACGCTCTTAACGACGCAAAGCATACGCTTAACAGTGCCGCCGAAATATTAAAGGCTCCTAACCAGAATCTTCTTATTCAGAAGTGCGAGTCTATCCGTGACGAGCTCTCCGAAGCCAAGAAGGAAATAGATAAGCTCGAAAGACAGCTTTCTGCCTCCGCTATGGGCGATATAACCGAAAATGCCGCCGAGATTAAGGGCATTAAGGTATTCTCCGCAGTTCTTAGCGGTACAGTAGGCGACAGTCTCCGTAAGGCAGGGGACGACATCAAGTCCGCACTGAACAGCTTCATCGCCGTTCTTGCAGGTCATGCCGACGGAAAGGGTAATTTCCTCTGTATCTGTAGTAAGGAAGCCGTTGAAAAGGGCGCTAACGCAGGACAGATTGTCAAGCAGATTGCCGCTATCGCAGGCGGTAAGGGCGGCGGAAAGCCCGACAGCGCTATGGCAGGTATCGCCGACATCAGCAAGATTGACGAAGCACTTTCTGCCCTTAACGGTATCGTAGAAGCTATGTTAAAATAAGGAGGAAATAATATGAGCGACTGTTTATTCTGTAAAATTGCAAGGGGCGAAATTCCCTCGGAAAAAGTTTTCGAAAACGAGAGAATCCTCGCCTTTAAGGACATAAACCCCCAGGCTCCCGTCCACATTCTCGTTATCCCTAAGGAACATTACGACAGCCTTAGCGCTCTCGACGAGGACTCTGCACCTATCGTTTCCGAGATTGCTCTCGTGATAAAGCGTCTTGCCGAGGAATACAGCCTTGGCGCAGGCTACAGAGTTATCACAAATATCGGAGATAACGGCGGTCAGACCGTTCATCATCTCCACTTCCATATCTTAGGCGGAGTAAAGCTCAGCGAAAAAATGTGCTGAGATGAAAAACCGATTTGCAGTAACAGGCTTTACCTGTTTCGGGGCTTTTTTCATAAGCTCATTTCTTAAAGCGTATCTTTGCTTTGCTCTTTTCGGGGCAGGAGCCCTTATTTCGGTAATCCTGCTCCTTCTGAAAAAGAATACCATAGCCGTTGTCGCAGTAACGTCAGCGGCTTCTTTTTTGATTTTCGGTGCGTACAGCAGTCTGTTTATCGAGCCCTGTGAAAAGCTGTACGGGGAAACCCTTACCGTTACGGGAAGGGTTAAAGAAATCGGTAACCCCGATAACGATACGGTAAGTCTCGTTATTTCAGGAGAAACGAATAATACCCCCGTAACCCTCTCCCTTTATACAACCGACAGCAACATAAGCGTAGGCGACAAGGTTTCCTTCGAGGGACGCTTTACCCCCTTCAGAAACAACACGAATTTCAGCGAGAGGGACTATAACTACTCTAAAGGCATTTTCCTTAAGGCATACCCTGTTTCGGAGATAGAAATAACAGAAGAAGCAGGCTTCAACCCCTTCGGCTTTATCGGAGCTTACTCGGAATATCTTAAGAGCATAGTAAGGGAAAGACTGGAGGGCGATAACGGCGCTCTTCTTACCGCTATATTCTTCGGCGATAAGAAAGGGCTTTCCTACGACCTCTCCTCTTCCGTAAGGAAAAGCGGCGTAGCCCATATTGCCGCTGTTTCGGGTATGCATCTATGCCTTATCGTAACTATTCTTGTAAGCCTTTTGAGCTGTACACCCCTACGGGGCAGAAATAAGCTCTGCTTCGGTATAATCGCCGTAATAATCCTTGCCCTTATGGTGTTTTTCAATATGACCGCCTCGGTCCGCCGTTCGGGAATTATGCTCATAATCTACTATGCCGCCCTCTTGTTCAGGCGTAAAACCGCACCTCTTAATTCTCTGGGGCTGGCGGTGCTGCTTATTATTCTGATTGAGCCATACGCTGTCCGTGATACGGGGCTTATCCTGTCCCTATGCGGAACCTACGGCGCAGGAGTTCTCGCTCCCGCCCTTTCGGTAAAATTCAAGGATAACGCCTTTCTGCCCATAAAGGAAGCCCTTATGGTAAGCCTTTGCGCTTCAATTTCAACTCTTCCGGTAGCTTCCCTTGTTTTCGGCGGCGTTTCTCTCCTGTCCGTACCCACCTCTCTTATAATCTACCCGTTTTTCTTTATCGCCCTTATTTTTATGCTTATACTTGCATTCAGCGGCGGTCTTTTAGCCGCTCCCTGTCTCTTTATTGCAGGTCTTTGCGCTAAGGCGATAGCTTCAATATGCTCCTTTCTCGGCGGCTTTGATTATAGCTTTATTACCTTCCCCGAGGGTATCGTAATACCAATTATTACTATTGCCGCTCTTATAGCTGTCCCCTTATTTATGGAGCTTAAACGGAAAAGATTGGTGGTAGCTTCAATGGCTGTTTCCCTCTGCCTTGCTGCTACAGTCATTCTGATAGACAAAATAATCACATACGACTACGCAATAGTTTCGGTATTATCCGACGGAAGCGGCTATGCCCTTTCAGTAAAAACGAAGGAAGGGGTTACCGTCATTCTTTCAGAGAAAAACGAAAAGCTATGTAAGCTTACGAGAGATATTATGACGGAATACAACACAGATGAATTGGGGCTCCTATGCATAGCTAAGGACAGCGACAGCTACATAAAAGCCTTCGACAGTATAAAATACAGGGAGCTTTGTACTCCTGCCGAGGAAAAAACCGTCTATACCGTAAACGACGATTATAAGGTTGAGCTTGAAAACAATACGGTAACCCTCGATATACGAGGAAACCGCTTTATCCTCGCCCCCTCGGGAACAGAGGGACTTTCCGCCGATTTTATAGTCTATAGCGGCTATAAAAAAGCTTTTGGAAATTTCGGAAGCGATGTAACCATTTTCTCCGATAAGAGGTTTTATAATATAGAGGATCCTATAGCAAAGGTTATAAACTCCTATTACGAAAAGGCGGAAATGCACATAAAATTACAGGATAGTCAGCCAATGAAAGGAATGAGCCTATGAAAATAACCGAGGATAAGCTTTCTGCCGCAATAAGAAGCGGCCGCTTCGACAGGGTTTATCTCCTTTACGGAAAGGAGCCCTTTCTTACGAAAATGTACGCCGACCGTATTATTAAAAAGGCGGCAGGAGACGACCCCCTGGACTTCAACCTTGTTAAGATAGAGGGCAACCCCGATATAGAAACCTTTACCGACCATATAGACGGTCTGCCTGTTTTTGCGGATATGAAGGTAGTGGCAGTAAACGACCCTAAGCCCGACGAAATGGATAAGGTGACCTTAGAGCGAATTATCGAAATAATCGCCGACGTCCCCGAAACAACAATTCTCATTTTCTACACCACAGGCACGGAGCTTTCCGACAAAAAGGCAAATTCAAAGAAATTCATAGCCGCCGCCGAAAAACACGGAACAGTCTGCGTCCTTGACGAAATGCAGCCCTCAAAAATTACGGAGCTTGCAGTAAAAAAGGCGGCTAAGGGCGGTATTGTAATGTCCTTTGAGGACGCTATGTACCTCACAGAAAGAGTTAACGGAAGTATGGTATCCGTAAGCGAGGAAACCGCAAAGCTAATGAGCTACGCAGGAAGCGGCGGAACAATAACAAGGGAAACAATCAACTCCCTTGTACCGAAACAGCTTGACGCGGGAATATACGAGCTTGCCACAGCTATAAATTCCGGAAAGCGTGCCGAAGCCTATCGGATAACCGACGAGCTCTTTTTAGAGCAGTACGACTCTACCGTAATTATGTCTGCACTTTCGGGGGCATACCTCGACCTCTACAGGGGAAAGCTGGCGAAATCCGAGGGCATTAGCCCCGACAGGGCGGCGGAGGAATTCGGCTACGGAAAAAGAGGCTGGGTGCTTAATAAGATGATGACCGCTTCCGCTAAGCTAAGTAAGGCTTATCTCCGTGAAACGGTAAATATCCTTTCGGAAGCGGATTTAAAGCTAAAATCTACCCCTGTTGATAAGAAAACTATAATCGAAGAAGCTGTAACAAGGCTCTTTATTGCAAGAGAGGAAATAAACTGAAAAAGCTATGATAAAGGTAGATATGCCCATAATCGTAGAGGGTAAATACGATAAGATAAAGCTTAAAAGCATAATCGACGGCGTTATTCTTACTACCGAGGGCTACGGAATCTATAAAAACAAGGAGAAAATGGCGCTGATACGAAAATACGCCGAAAAGTCGGGTATAATAATACTGACCGATAGCGACGGCGCAGGCTTTCAGATACGAAATCACCTTAAAAGCGCTCTCGGAAATGTTAAAATAGTAAATATCTATATCCCCGATATTTTCGGAAAGGAGCGCCGAAAGGCAGAGCCCTCGAAGGAGGGTAAGCTTGGCGTTGAGGGTATAGATAAGGATATACTTATAAAGGCCTTTACCGAGGCAGGAGTAATCGCTTCAAAGAATTCTGCCGAAAGAAAAGAGCCCTGGCTTACAAAAGCGGAATATATGGCGCTGGGTCTATCGGGCGGAGAAAACAGTTCTTTTTTAAGAGCGGAGCTTGCGAAAAGGCTCCGACTCCCCGAAAGAATATCGGGAAAAGCCCTTTTCGAGGCTCTTAACGAGCTATATAGCAAAGAGGAAATAATCCAAATAATGAATGAAATACAGAAAGGAAAACAGTAAATGGTCTTTTCAAGCCTTGTATTCATATTTCTTTTCTTTATCGGCGTAATGCTTATATATTATGCAGTACCGAAAAGATTTAAAAACCTCGTAATATTTTTAAGCGGCGTAATCTTCTATGCCTGGGGCGAGCCCTTATATATTCTTGTTATGTTAGGCTCTACCCTTATCGACTACTGCGCAGGACTTCTGATATGGAAATTCGATAAAAATATCGTGGTGAAGCGAATTTCCCTTATCGTATCTATCCTTATGAATTTAGGATTATTGGGAGTATTCAAGTACGGCGGCTTTGTAATTGATAACGTGAATAATATCTTCGCCACCGCCTTCGATAACCCTAATCTCCCCCTTCCTATCGGTATAAGCTTCTTCACCTTCCAGTCAATGTCCTACACCATAGATATGTACCTCGGAAAAATAAAGGTGCAGAAAAACCCCATTACCTTCGCCGCCTTCGTAAACCTGTTCCCACAGCTTGTAGCAGGACCGATAGTCAGATACGACGATATAGCGAGAGAGCTGGACGACAGGAAAATTGACCTTGACTGTATCTATTCGGGTATTATCCGCTTTATTACGGGTATGGGTAAAAAGGTGCTCCTTGCCAATAGCGTAGGTATGCTCTGGGACACTGTTATTGCCTCGGATTTAGGTAACGCCTCCCTGCTTACTGTATGGCTTGGCATAATCGCTTACACATTGCAAATCTATTTCGATTTTTCGGGCTATTCCGATATGGCTATCGGTATCGGCAGAATGATGGGCTTTAACTTCCCCGAAAACTTCAACTATCCCTACCTTTCTAAGAGCGTTTCCGAATTCTGGCGCCGCTGGCACATGACCCTTGGCGCATGGTTCAGGAGCTACGTTTATATCCCCTTAGGCGGTAACCGTAAGGGTAAGGGCAGAACAATCTTCAACCTTGCGGTTGTATGGGCGGCTACCGGTATATGGCACGGCGCAAACTGGACCTTTATCGTATGGGGTACTCTTTACGGCGTTGTTATAATCCTTGAAAAGCTCTTTCTCGGAAAGGTGCTTGAAAAGCTCCCCTCCTTTGTTGGGCATATATACACAATGCTCCTTGTAATGCTTGGCTGGGTACTTTTCGCTTCACCGAATATTTCCACAGCAGGCGCCTATATCGCCACAATGTTCGGAGCAAGCGGCACGCTGATTGACAATACCGCTATCTATCTCCTTATCAACTATGGCTTTATTCTTGTGTTCGGCATTTTCGCCGCTACTGATTTATGGAAGCGAATCGTAGAAAAGCTAAGTGTAAAGCTCCCTACTTTTACAAATTATATTACTCCCTTTGCTAAAACCGCAGTATTTTTAATCTGTATAGCCTATCTTGCGGACGCAACCTATAACCCCTTCCTGTATTTCAATTTCTAAAGAAAGGAGAACCTTAAAATGATGAAGGATTTACACAAAAAGATAATGGTTTTCCTTTTTGCGGGAATACTTATTGCTCTTCCTGTTCTAACCTTTATAAACCTACCCTCCGACCCTCGTCCCTTCTCCGAAAACGAGAACAGAACTCTTTCCGCTTTTCCTAAGGCGAGCCTTGAAACCTATCTTGATGAAAGCTTTATGAAAGGCTTTGAGGACTGGTTTGCCGACCGCTTTTTCGGACGTGAAGGCTGGATTAGCTTTAAGAACAAAGCCGAGCGCCTTATCGGAAAAACCGATATAAACGGTATCTTTACCGGCGGCGACCGTATGATTCAGATATGGAAGGGATTCGACGAGGAATTTATCGGTAAAAACCTTAACGCAATAAATAAGTTTACGGATAAAAACCCCGACCTTCCCGTATATTTCCTCTTAGCCCCTACATCACAGGAAATCTACAGCGGTCTTATGCCCTCCTCCGCCCCGATAGGTAGTCAGACGGAGCTTTATGAATACTGCAAAAATAACCTCACAGGCGCAGAGGCTATCAATGTAATTGATACCTTAAAGGAGCATTCCGACGAGTATATCTACTACCGTACCGACCATCACTGGACAACCTTAGGCGCCTATTACGGCTACTGTCGGGCGGCGGAACAGTTAGGCTTTCAGCCTCTTCCCCTCTCGGAATTTGATATCGAAGAAGCCTCCGACGATTTTCACGGTACTCTTTTCTCGAAAACTCTCGACTACGGAGTTACCGCCGATATAATGCACTACTACCACCCGAAAAACGAGGATTTAAAGCTTACCCTTGAAATCTACGACGGAGCGGAAACTAAGGAATACGACACATTCTATTTCCGTGAATATCTTGAGGTTAAGGACAAATATTCCTCCTTTATGGGGCCTAACTCGCCGATGATGACTATTACCACCAATAACGAGGGGCCCTCTCTCCTAATCTTTAAGGATAGCTACGCTCACGAGCTTATCCCCTTCCTCGCTAATCATTACAGCAAAATTACCGTTTTTGATATGCGCCTTGTGAATGTGGGCATAAGCCGCTTCGTGGATATTTCCGAATACGACAGCGCCCTTATCCTCTATAACGCAATAACCTTCTCCGAGGATTCGGGAATAAGAAGAATAAATATGAAATAAGCAGATTCAATATGAAATAAGAAAAGTCCGAGGCATTTATTCAATACCTCGGACTTAATTATTTCTTATTTCTTATTTCTGATTCTGTCCCTTACGAGCCGTACTCCTATCATAACAAGCCCTATAAGAAACACTAAAACGATAAACATTATATAGTCGGCGCCTGTGACGTTGACCTGCACTATCGTTAAATCTCCCGACCTCTCCCACTGTGTTTCGCCGTCGCTTCGAGGGGCAGTGTTACTAAGCACGAGAGAAAGGTTCCTGAAATAGGGGCTATTTTCCCCCTCGGTAAAGGATAGAGAAAATCTCACCCCTTCAGTATTCTCGGGTAAGGCGGCATAAAGGGTTTCGCTGCCGTAGCTGTTACGGATAAAATAGCCGTTAGAGGGGTCGTTTTCCGAAGAGGTTTTCATAATAACATTCCCCTCTTTATCGAGAAATTCGAGAGTAATATTCCCCGTTCCCTTATCCTTATAATTTCCCATATCGGCATATACCCACACAGCCGTATTATCCCCCACATCGAAGGTAACGAAGGAGCTCCCCTTTTCCTTAAGGGCAAGAGTTTTATGCTCCTCGTTATAGCTTAGCCCTGTACCCTCCCATATTATGCTTTTATAATCGGCGAGAAGGTTTATATCCTGTGCAGAAGCTTCTAAAGCGGCAGTTACCGAAAACAAGAGGGCAATAAGAAAAGCCGCAAGTCTTTTCATCTGTTTCTCTCCTTGATAGCCCTGTCTATTGTGCGCTTAGCGTCTCTTTCCGCCATGCTGTCACGCTTATCGTGGAGCTTTTTACCCTTGCAAAGTCCTACCTGCACCTTGATTCTGCTGCCCTTGAAGTACATTGAAATAGGAATAAGGGTAAGTCCGCCCTGCTTTACCTGCCCGTAAAGTCTCATTATCTCACGCTTATGCATAAGAAGCTTTCTTTCCCTTAAAGGGTCCTTGTTGAAAATATTGCCCTTTTCGTATGGAGATATATGCATCTGCTTAACAAAAGCCTCTCCGTCCTCAATAGCTATCCAAGCGTCCTTAAGATTAACGCCGCCCTGTCTTATTGACTTTATCTCTGTTCCCGTGAGCTCAATTCCTGCTTCAAGGCTTTCTAAAATAAAATACTCGTGACGAGCCTGTCTGTTTTCGGAAACCGTTTTCAGATTCTCCGCCATTTTTGCGCCTCCTTTATCTCTTTTCAGCCGTTTGTCTGTTTATTCAGTATATCACAAACCGGGAGCTTTTTCAATACGGTTTCCCCTGTTTTTTTCGACAGGCTCCTTCCTTAGCTTCACTTCACAAAAGTATTTATTATCTTATCCGCACTTCTATATAACTCATCGTTCTCAATTATCGTAACGTTCTCCCTGCTGCCATTCGCTCCGTCCCAGTCGGAAGCCTTAGTAATATTATTCCATTTTCCCTCGCAGATAATATATACAGGGTTATTTGCATATTCGGAGTATCCGCTGTCAGATATGAACTGATTGCCTATGGTTTTTACAGTTTTTGGAATGAAAACGAAAAAGGGTCTTTTGGAAATCTCGCTGAAGGTGGGACTTGCGTATACAGCACGGCACATATATTCGGGAATTTCTGTTCTCCCTCTTCCGAAAATAACAGCGCCTGCACTGCAGCGTATAAAAATATCATTTGTCCCGCCTTTTATCACTCTTGCAGGTATTCTTATTACATCAACCCTGTTGAAAACTGCTGATGTATCAGCGGTATTGGAGAAAGCATAATCTCCGATTGTAAGGGTATCTCCCTTTTCCTCGATTTCGATTTCCGATGCGCTGTTGTAATAAAATGCATAATTACCGATACTTACACAGCTTTCAGGGATATAGATATAGTCTATTCCGCTATAAAAATAGGCATTATCGGATATATTCTCGATAAAGGGCGGTATTCCCATTTCGTTATATCCCTCTGCTATCTGATACATACCGTGTCCGCTGATTGATTTAATCTTTTCCCCGAAGCAGATATGGGTAACACCCTGACCGTGGCTTATCTGTACGTTTTCTATTGAGCCGCCTATATATGCCCTTGCTCCGATATACTGCTCGGTACAAAGCTTATTATTGCTGTTGTTCCACTGTGAAGCCCCGAGATTTACCGTTATTGTTCCCGAAACGGTATCAAGAAGCTTAATCCTTACCGTTACTACTCCTGTATTATAGTAAGTATGGGAGGTGTTTTCGTCAACCGTTCCGTCGCCCCAGTCGCACCTAACTCTGCCCGTATATCCCTCCAGCAGATTCCTACCGTTTACGCTGTCACCGTAAACATAAAGCGTAATACCTCCTGCCCATTCAAGCCCGTAATAATCGAACTC
>JAEDHF010000144.1 GCA_016297165.1 Oscillospiraceae bacterium
CGATAGCCCGTGCTATGGCTACTCTTTGCTGTTGGCCGCCGGAAAGCTGGTTGCGCTTATGAAGGGCTCTCATACTAAGCCCTACCATATCGAGGGCGGCTTCCGCTCTTTCATGAGCCCTTGACCTTGAAAGCCCTCTGTATATAAGAGGAAGAGCGGCGTTTTCAAGAGCGTTAAGCCCGTTAAGGAGATTGAAGCTCTGAAAAATAAAGGCGATTTTCTCGTTTCTTAGCCTCGTGCGCCTTTTTCCGCTTAAGTCGGCTACATTCTCGCCGTCGAGAAAATAGCTGCCCGAGGAGGCTCTGTCGAGACAGCCGAGAATATTCATAAGGGTAGTTTTTCCCGAACCGCTGGCGCCTGTTATTGCTACAAATTCGCCCCTTTCTATTCTTATCGAAACGTCCCTTAAGGCGGCAAATTCCCTTTCGCCGCTTTTATAAAGCTTCGTTATTCCCTCTGTTACTATCATTACTGTTCTCCTTTTCGGTTTCTTCGTAATAGCAGCAGGGCGACACCGCCGCATTGGTTATTGCCGCCTGCCCCTCGAGACAGCAGTAACCGTCCCTCTGATAGCGGCAGGGACGATTACAGACTATCATATTCATATAATCACCGCCGGTTTTCGTACTGGTGCAACACTCCGAAGAGCCTGCTCTAAGGTATTTTGCAATTATAAGGGGCAAATATTCACAGGAAATCCTTTGTATTTCATGAATATTTCGGCAGTCGGCAGCAGATTATACTACAAAAGGAGCTGATGATATGAATATTGCAGTCAAATCGGCGGTTATAGCAGGAATTCTTGCTGCGGGAATCTACGCCGCCCTGAATATGGAGGAGGCGATAAAGTCAACCTTTGTGGAGGTGCCTGTTGTTACTCTTTCGAGGGAAGCCTACCGAAGTACGGTGACAGCCGCAGGCTCGGTTTTTACCGACGGAAAGAGCTGGTATGCCGAGGTTTATGCCGACGAAAGCGACGTTCCCTCTCTTTCCGTAGGACAGGAGGTTTCCGTAAGGGGAGCCGCCTTCGGGGGAGAGATTAACGGAGAGCTCGTAAGTATTTCGGATACTGCCGAAAAAATTAACGGCAGAACGGTAGTAGCCTTAAGAATTCTTCTTGACGCAGCGGAAAGGAAGCTTAAAAACGGCTTTACCGCCGACGCTACAATCTATACCGACGAAGCGGAAATACTGAATGTACTGCCCTACGAAACTATAATGCAGGATGATAAAAGCGAATATGTCTATGTTTTCGAGGATAATAAGGCGAAGCGGCGGAATATAAAGACGGGGGTAGAGCTTTCCGACTGCGCCGAGATAACCGAGGGCTTAACCCCGGGAACAAAGGTTATCGCCTATCCCGACGAGGTTTCCGAAAACGACTTTATAAAGGTTAAGGTGGAGAATGGTTAAGGGGCTTTTTAAAAGGCTTTTCGCCGTACTCTCTTCGGGAAGATCCCTTCTCGCCGCCGCAGGAATAAGCGCAGGTATTTTCGCTATAGTTATCGTATCGGTTTTAAGCGAAACGGGGGCAAGAAAAATATCCGAAAGCGCCGCCGAAATGGGGATAAATTCCGTAATGGTACAGACGGAAATTACCGCAGAGGGCTATTTAAGCGATGAGGATATAGCTGTTCTTTCGGAAATAAAGGGGGTAGAAAAGGCGACCCCTCTCTTATCGGGCTACAGCGAAAGCCTTATAATAGGTAAGGACGAAAACGTTATGATATGGGGAGTAAACGAGGACGCTAAGGATATAATCTCCCTTTCCGCCAGGCACGGCAGGCTTATAAGCAGAAACGACGTTAACGGCCGCAAGAAGGTCTGTGTTATCGACAGCGAGCTGGCGGAAAGCAGCTACGGACGGAGCAATATTGTAGGTAAGCCCGTAAAGCTCTATCTTGGTGGGAAATATCATATCTTTACGGTTATCGGCGTAGCAAAGTCGGGGGTAACCTCCCTACAGAATTCCCTTTCCGGGATTATTCCCCGTTTCGCATATATTCCCTATACCACAATGCAGGATATAACGGGGCGAAGCGGCTACGATAAAATAGCGGTTCTTACCGAGCCCGACGCCGACTCAAAGGAAATAACAGCAAGAATAAATACCACCATAAAGGAAAACCATAAGGGCGCAGACGGTATAAGCGTAAACAATCTCCAGCAGCATAAAAGCCAGATTAACGATATAACTTCGGTGGTTAAGCTGGTGCTTTCCCTTGTGGCAGGAGTCTCCCTTCTCGTTTCGGGGCTTAACGTTATGACTACCGTTATGTCGGGGGTAAACGAGCGGCGCCGTGAAATCGGGATAAAGAAGGCTATCGGAGCGAAAAACAGCACCATTGTCCTTGAATTTCTCGGGGAGGGAATTGTAATAACCTCCTTCGGGGCAGTTTTCGGAACGGTTATGGGGCTTTTGGTGTGCGGGATTACCTGTAAATTTGTGGGCATAGCTATGGCGGTGGATTTTCCTCTTGTGCTTGTTGCTGTTTCGGCGGCAGTTCTTATCGGAGCGGTTTTCTCGGTTTATCCTGCCCTTAAGGCGGCGAAAATGTATCCTATCGACGCTCTTCGGTCTTAAGAAAATAACCTTGAAACCGAATGTGTAACTATTACAGGTAAAATATAACAATATAGTATGTAATACTATAGCGATATTTTATGAATTGCGTAAAATCGGTTACAAAACTATTGACTATATGACAACTTAGTGATATAATGACAACAGAAAATAAAGAAGACAGTTATGAAAAAAGCTCCAAAAGAAAACAGTCGGCTAAAAGACCGTACCGTGTCGCAAGTGACGTAAACGTCATGCGGTATGCTCTTTCAGCCGACTGTTATTCGTTGGGCTTTTTATATACGCTCCGCCACCATGGCATATACCGACATGGCGTCAACACGCTGAATCTGTTCAAGAGAGTTAATCTGCATAAGCAGCAGTCTTTTAAGCTTATCGGGCATATTTCTTATGCCCCTTATTTTCGAAGGGAATATTTCACGGACAATATCTGTTTCCC
This sequence comes from Oscillospiraceae bacterium, assembly GCA_016297165.1. Classification (GTDB taxonomy): domain Bacteria; phylum Bacillota; class Clostridia; order Oscillospirales; family Ruminococcaceae; genus Ruminiclostridium_E. The sequence continues at coordinate 3,024 of JAEDHF010000144.1, forward strand.
ATAATGCGTCCTGTACATCCGGAGAGTAAATATCCCCTCTTTTTACAATGTCCCAGCCGCAGGAGCCTGCTATGCTTTCTATTTCCTCGGGATAGAACATCGTCCTTATATTGAAATGGTCGGAAATATGATAGCTTTCACAGACAGCCTGTATATTAGCGGCGAGAAAATGGGGATACTGGGCTATATCGGTAATTTCGGGGTTCCATTCCGCTATACAGAGGTTTCTTCCCCAGGGGCGGATTTTAAGGAGAATATTCCTTAGCTCCTTTTCCGAGGCAAGATACCAAAGACAATGGGAGAGTATAATATAGTCGAAGGAGTTTTCTTCGAAATCGAAATCGTCGCTTAAGATATTTACCCCGAAGTCCATATTTATACGGCTTCCTAAGGAGGAGGTCATAAGGCGCTCCCTTGCCCGACCGAGGGTTTCGGGCTCGCCGTAGTTTTCGTCGGCAACATCAACGCCGTAGATAAAGCCCCTTTCGCCTACGGTATAGGCGAGGGCGGCGGTGGTTTCACCCTGTCCGCAGCCTATTTCGAGGATACGGCTTCCCTCTCTTATTTTCCAGAAATCTATTATACGGAATCTATGCTCTATTTCGCCGCGCATAATATCGCCGCTTAGTCCCGAGAGGAATACTGTTTCTTCGGCACGAAGCCCTGTGTCCTTTACCATAAAGAGCCCCCTTCAAAAAACGCTGTGTTTCGCCAATATAAGCCATTTCGGCATAAAGCAAACCGTCCCCTGCATAGCAGGGGACGTGTTGGTGTGTCTTTTAATTACAGAAACAAAGCTTACTGAGCACGCTGTACCTTACCGGAGCGTAAGCATCTTGTGCAAGCGCATACTCTACAGGGAGTACCGTTTACAATAGCCTTTACCTTCTGAACGTTGGGCTTAAAGCTTCTGTTTGTACGTCTGTGTGAATGAGAAACCTTAATACCGAAAGTGACACCCTTGCCGCAGATTTCGCATTTTGCCATGGGTCAGCACCTCCTTAAACAGCATAAAATTTGAGAAATACTGATTAAATCCGATACGGGAGTATTACGAGATTTAATCAGTATTTCCCTCGAATACCTTAATAGTTTATCAAAAAAAGCCTTCAATGTCAAGAGGTTTTTTGAATTTTTTTAAAATCTCCCGAAATTGTATATTTATGCATTATAAAAACGAAAAAATCAATGCCTTTATAGT
>JAEDHF010000145.1 GCA_016297165.1 Oscillospiraceae bacterium
TGGCGAAGGTGCTTGCCTGCAAGCCGAAGCTGCTGCTTATGGACGAGCCTACTAAAGGGCTGGATGCTAACGCTAGACTGGGTCTTTCCGAAACGTTAAAGAAGCTGAAGGCTCAGGGGATTACCATAGTTTTGGTGACCCATGACGCTGAATTTGCGGCGGTATGTGCCGACAGGTGCGGCTTATTCTTCCGCGGAGAAATGGTTTCGGTAGGTACGCCGAGGGAGCTTTTCTCGGGAAATAATTTCTATACTACCGCTATAAGCCGGATTACGAGAGGTTATTTCCGTAATACCGTAACCCTTTCCGAAGCGGCGGAGCTATGCCTGAAAAACGGGAAAAGGAGCGAAAATGATAGTAATAAAAAGTGAGCGGCTGCGCTCTGTTTTAAAGCTTCTGATACCCTTCGCCGTTATTCCTCTTCTTGCCCTTTTCGGAGTAACAATAGCAGGAGGGAAGAGCTATTTTATTATTTCTCTGACGGTTGTAGCCCTAAGCCTTTTACTTTTTATAGCAGGCTTCAATAAGCGAAAAATAGGTTCAAGGCGAATGGTTATCGCCGCAATTATGATAGCGCTTTGCGTTGTTGGTCGGTTTATCCCCTTTTTTAAGCCGATAACCGCTATAACCGTAATTTCTGCTGTATATTTAGGCAGTGAAACGGGCTTTCTCGTTGGCTCTCTTTCTGCCTTTATATCGAATTTCTATTTCGGGCAGGGTCCCTGGACCCCTTTTCAGATGCTCGCCTGGGGACTTATCGGCTTTATAGGCGGCTGTCTGGGGAAATACCTGAAAAAGAATAAGGTGCTTCTGCTTATTTACGGAGTTTTGTCGGGTGTAGTTTATTCCTTCATTATGGATATATGGACAGTTTTGGGCTACGGCGAGGGCTTTAATCCCGACCTTTATTTAGCGGCAATAGTCACCGCCTTACCCTATACAATTCTCTATTCGGTATCAAATTTTGTCTTTTTATTTTTCCTCGAAATGCCCTTTGGGGAAAAGCTTGAAAGAATAAAGCTAAAATACGGTATATGACAATAGGTATAAAGAGACGACCAAAAAAATCCGCTTCCCGAACTGAACAGGAAGCGGAATTTTTGTTTATGAAAGAATACCTCATCTGTTAAGGATAAGCTTAGTAAGCTCAACAGGATTAACGATAACGCCGTCCTTATATACACGCATATTTCCGGAAGCGATTTCGTCTATGAGAATAACCTCGTTGTTGTTGTAGCCGAATTCGAACTTGATATCCCATAAATCGAGACCGATTGTCTTAAGGTCGTCTGCAACAATCTTTGTAATCTTTAAGGTCTGCTCCTTCATGCTCTTAAACATTTCGGGAGTCATAATTCCGAGAGCGTCGAGACCCTCGCAGGTTACAAGGGGATCGCCCTTTTCGTCGTTCTTGAATGTGCATTCTACATAACCGCCCTCAAGAACAGTACCGTCCTTGATATATTCGCCGTATCTGCGAATAAAGCTGCCTGTTGCTACGAGACGGCAGATTACTTCAAGACCATGACCGAATACTGTTGCGGGAAGAACCTCCATAGTAGCGTTGTCGATATCAGCGCTTACATAGTGGGTTTTGATTCCTGCCTTCTTAAGAAGCTCGAAGTAGTAGATAGAGGTCTTTAAGTTTTCCTTACCGATACCGTCGATAGTTAAGCCTACCGAATTTTCGCCGGGATCGAAAACGCCGTCCTTACCTGTGCAGTCGTCCTTGAACTTGAGCATTACGTTGCCGTTTTCAAGCTTGAAAACGTCCTTGGTCTTACCTGTGTAAATCTTTTCCATTTTAAAGATCCTTTCTATACTGAAAATTATACTATAAATTTAATATATTTTTGCGGATTTGTCAAGTTTTTTTGAATATTTATGTAATACAATACCAAAATGTCGATTTTAAAAGCTTCGGTACTTGAAAAATAATTAAAAATGTGATAAAATAAATAAGATTGTACATTATTATTACAAAGGTGGCGTGTTATATGAACGCTTTTTCCCGACGGGCAGGAAGCCTCCAGCCCTCGATAACAAGCGAAATGCTGCGGTATGCGGCGGACCCTTCCTTTATAAATTTCGGAGCGTCCTCGCCCGGGGCGGATTTTATCCCTAATGGAATACTAAGGGATATAACCGAGGAGCTTCTTACAAATAATCCTGCCGAAGCGCTTGGCTATACTCTTCCCGAGGGCCTTCGCCCATTACGGGACGCCATAAAGGACAGGCTTTATTCGAAGGGTATATTAAGCTGGAACGACGACGACCTTATAATTACTTCGGGAACACAGCAGGGAATTGATATAATTTCCCGTCTTATCTGTAACGAGGGGGACGCGGTAATCTGTCCCGACCCGTGTCCTGCCGAACTTTTCAACACCTTCCGTTCCTACGGAGCTAAGGTGGTGGGAGTAATCTGCGACAATGAGGGAATGGATATTTCCTGCCTCGAAAAGGCATTAAGCGATAACCCGAGAACCGCCTTTATCTACATAAATCCCGATTTTTCCGACCCTACGGGAAATACCCTTTCCGAAGAGCGGAGAAAACAGGTTCTTGAAACCGCCTACCGCCATAACGTTCTCATTATCGAGGACGCTACCTACAGCGAGCTTGGCTTCGGCGGAGATGAAATACCCTCGATACGCTCCCTTGATAAAAATGGTGTGGTAATATATGTAGGCGGCTTTTCTGCGGTTGTTTCGAAGGGGCTTTCCGTGGGATATATATGCTGCCGTAAGAATATCTGCTCCCGTGCGGTCTGCGCCCTTGAGGGAGCTTCTCTCGGAGCGGACAGCTTCTCTCAGCAAGTAATACACAGGCTTCTTACCCGATACGGCTATGATGAATACCTGGAGGAGCTGCGGGAAAAGTACCGTAAAAAGTCCGACCTTCTCATTAACTGCTTAAAATACAAAATGCCATATTCGGTAGAATTTACCGAGCCCTACGGCGGCTTTTTCCTCTGGGGAACTACCCCCGAAGGGGATCTGAACTATTTTTGCAGGAAGGTTCTCGAACAGAAGGTTATAATGATACCGGGAAACGCCTTCGCAATCGACAGTCTTGCAGCCCGTCTTTCCTTCAGGCTCTCCTGTGCAGGGGTTTCCGACGAAGAGATAGAAAAGGGCACGGATATAATCGCTTCTGTAGCGAAAACATTATATAAATAATTCATTTTTGAAAGGCAAGGTAAAAATAAATGGAAGAAACAAGAAAAAAACGCATTTTCAGCGGTATTCAGCCTACGAATACCCCTCATCTCGGCAACTATCTCGGCGCTCTTACGAACTGGATAAAGCTTCAGGACGAGTATGACTGCGCCTACAGCATAGTTGACCTTCACTCCATTACGGTAAGACAGGACCCCCAGAAGCTGAGAAAGCAGATTGTTGAAAGCTATGCATTACTGCTTGCTATGGGCGTTGACCCCGAAAAGTCCATCGCCTTCGTACAGGGACATAATCCTGCCCACGCAGAGCTTTCATGGGTGCTTTCCTGTTATACCCAGTTCGGTGAGCTCTCCCGTATGACCCAGTTCAAGGATAAGAGCGAGAAGCACCCCGAAAACGTAAACGCAGGTCTTTTCACATACCCCGTTCTTATGGCGGCGGATATTCTTCTTTATCAGGCTGACCTCGTTCCCGTAGGCGTTGACCAGAAGCAGCATCTCGAGCTTACAAGAAATATTGCTCAGCGCTTCAACCAGGTTTACGGTGAAACCTTCGTAATGCCCGAGCCTTATATCACAAAGACTACGGCAAAGATTATGTCCTTACAGGACCCCTCGAAGAAGATGAGCAAGTCCGACGAAAATCCTAATGCAAGCGTTTCAATCCTCGATGATAAGGATACAATCATCAGAAAATTCAAGAGAGCCGTTACCGACAGCGAAACCGAGGTTTGCTACCGTGAGGGTAAGGACGGTATCAACAACCTTATGTCCATCTATTCCGCCGTTACCGATAAATCCTTCGAGGAAATCGAGTCGGAATTCAAGGGTAAGGGCTACGGCGATTTTAAGCTTGCAGTAGGCGAAGCTACCGCTGATATGTTAGCGCCTATGCAGGCTGAGTTTAATAGAATTATCGCCGATAAGGCTTATATCAACGACTGTATGAAGTCGGGCGCCGAGAAGGCTTATAAGGCTTCGAGAAGAACTCTTCAGAAGGTTTATAAAAAGGT
>JAEDHF010000146.1 GCA_016297165.1 Oscillospiraceae bacterium
TCTGCGATTTTTTGTATTATGTCATAAAGAAATCCCTTGAAGCATTTTTCAGCTTCAAGGGATTATTTCTTATTCAAGAATGACGTCGTCCTCGCCGCCGTCCGAAATGTCCTCGCCTTCGGCGGTTTCGGTTCCGGTGGGCTCCTCTTCGGCGGCTTCATCTCCGGTAAAATATCCCGTAGGGGAACAGGTAGCGGCGTCAACGGTAATAATCCTGTCCTCTGTTACAATGAACATGGTATCGCCACGGAAGGATAATGCCCGATAATCGGAATTTATATCGAAAAGCATTATGTTTCCAAGCTCCGTAAGGCTTCCGTTCATATTCTCATAGATAAGAATACGCTCAATTTCGGAAATCCCGTCGAAATAAACGGTAGAAATTCCGAGACGCTTTCCGTCTGGAGAAACGGCAATATTAAGAGGGTTAGCTTCCCCGTCTCCGCTAAGATAGCTAACATATTTCTCGTCGGTTTTCGGGTCAACGCCGATAACGGCATAAGCTTCTTCCTTTAAGCCCTCGTTATAGCTGTAGAGGGACAGGCGAAGTCCCGTTCTGTTTCCGTCGCTGTCCGCTTCCGCCTTAAGCCCTGCGAGCAGCTCTCCGCAGTCACGGAGCTTTTCTGTATAAATAAGGTCGGCGGCTATATTTTCGATTTTCTCCATTCCCTTATAGCCGTAAAGCATGGTTTTTCCGTCGCTTTCCGCTATAATATAGGTTTTATCGCCGTTATGGGCTATACCCTTCGGGATAGCGTTCTCCGCCGCAAGCAGCTTTTCCGTCTTACTATCGGTAACAAGGCTCATAGTTATACCGTTCTTATAGGGCTCGTAGCCTGTAAGAATGTCGCCGTTAAGGGACTGTGGCGAAAAGGCTTCGCCGCTATATACCTTCTCCCTGTCGAGATTTGTTCTCGTTCCGATAAGGGAGTAGCTTTTAAGATAGGTTTTGTTGCAGTCCGCAATAAGCAGGTCAAAGCCTTTTTCGGTAAAGCTTACGAAGCTGCTGTAGCCGCCGAGTTCAGCCGAAACCTCCGCCTCGCCGCCGCATACAATACCCGTAACGGTAAAGCCGCCGTAGGATATTTTATCGAGAATTTCTATTTCCTCATAGCCGAGGGTTTTCTTTTCGCCCTTTATAGTGTATGTGGGCAGGTCTGCCTCCGAGGGGGCTTTTCTTTCTACTGCATTAAGAGCGGTAACGGCAACCAGCACACCCTTATCGGCATTTATACCGATAAGACGGCCGCTCTGACTGTATGTATCCGTTAAGGCGAGGTCGCTGTTATATATCTCGATATAAAGCTCCTCGTCCTCATATACGAGATATATGGAGCTGTCGTCGGTTAAAAAGCCCTTATAGGACTTGTTTTCGTTAATGGGAATACTGCCCTTAATTACGGGGGCAGCTTCATCAAGAACTACCGCCTTTATGCTCTTTCCTTCGGGAATAAGCATTACATCGCTCATTTCAACGGGCGAGGTACAAAGATACTCGTTATAGGGAGTATTATCTCCACGGTAGTAGCCTGTAACGGTCATGGGCGAACGGGGGCTTACTGCCGATAAAAGGGCATATATATCCTCGTTGGAGGTTATTTCCGTAGGAATACTTACGGTGGGAGCGCTGTTGTCGGAGGGGCTGTCTGTGGGTAGGATACTGCCCGTAGCGAGATATCTTATAAGGAAGCTTACTCCGATAAGTAAAACGGCGCATACGGCGCAGAAAACAAGCTTACCCCTGTTTATGCCCTCGTAGTATTCGTCATCGTCGATAAAGAAATCGTTACCCTTATATTTTTCACGGAAATCCTCGGACATACGGTTCTTTTTCGGGGGCTTCCCTTCCTCCTCGTCGAAATCGTCCTTGTCCTCCTCTTCGTTAGCCTTCGTAATAACGGGCTCTTTAGCCGAGGGCTCGGGGGCGGTTTTCGGTTTTCCTATCTCTGAAAAGGGGTCGATTCCGTCGGAAAAGGCGTGGTTATCCAGCTCGTCCTCGTCAAATTCCTCCAGTTCGTCGATATCTCCGATTTCATAAGCCCCCTTCGCCTCGTCAAGATTTATATCGGAGGTGAAGCTCATATCGTCACGGTCGTCGGCTCTTCCGTTTATGGCTTCTAAGGGGGCGTCTATCTTAAAGCCCACGCTTTCTTCTTTATGAGCGGCTTCTATTTTATCCGAAATATCTTTTTTTACAGGCTTTGCTGTTTCTTCCTTTTCAGAGAGGGATATTTCGGGCTTTTCGGCGGCTTCGTCTATAGTCTTATCTGCGACTTTTTCCTCAAAAACAAGGGGAGCCATCTTTTCGGTTTCTTCCGCCTTTCGGGCAGGTATTTTTTCTCCCTTTTTCTCCGCTTCGGGAGCGTCCTCCTGCTTTTTCTCGGATTTTCTTAGGGTTTTTACCGAGTATTCCGCTTCAACAGGAGAAAAGGTAAGAGTTCCGCCTGTTATTTTTTCGTTTCCTGCGGTTTCGGCGGTGTCGTCCGTATTCTTACCCTTTTCGAGGGCGAGAGCCAGATCGCTCTTTTTCTTTTCCTCATGCTTTTTACGGCGAGGACGTTCACGATGACCGCTGAAAAGTCCTGCTTCGTCGTAAAGGCTTGCCTGCTGTTTTTCCTGTTTTTCGGCAGAATTAAGCTTTTCTCTCCTCTTTTTTATCTCGGTAAGCATTTTTGCGTAATCCGCTTCGGTAAGGGGAGAATCGGTAAGAAGCTCAATAAGTCGGGAACGTGTAAGCTCGGGATTCTGTTCTATTTCGTGATAAGCGCTGTTGCTTATTCTGGTATTTCCGATAAGGGAGAGAAATTCGCTTCCCTTTATCTTCTCGGAGGCGATAATATCAATAAAGGTTTCCGCATTAAGAGAGGGCTTAGGCTCTTCCTTAGCCTCTGGAGCTTTAACCTCTTCCTTTTCCTCGGGAGCGAAAACGGGAGCGTCCTCCGCCTTTTTATCTATGGCTTTTTCCTCTTTTGTCACGGGAGCCTTTTCGCCTTCCCCGTTATATTCTCCGCCTAAAGGCACAAATTTCATAAGCTTCGGGGATTTTTTCTCTTCTGTGGGCTTAAGGGCTTCGGGAGCGTTACAGGAGGAAATAAAGGCTTTAACGGAAATTATATCGTTACCGATTTTATCGTTTGAGTTCTTAAGCTTCTTTGTGATATTTTCTTCGGTAAGGCTGGTAATTATTGAGATTTCCTTAACGGAATAGTTAAAGAGGGAGAAAATCGAGTATATAAGCCTGTCGATATCGGAGAGGGAGGCTACCGCCGAGGGGATTTCCCCGTCGTGTACGGGCATAATACCGCTCGCCTTATATTCCTTAAGCTTAGCGACAATATTCTTCGTAAGCTCTCTTAATATCCACGCCTTAAGGTGGGGCAGGTCGTTTATTCTTCCGATACTGCCGTAGCCGTCGCCGAATGCCTTTTTAACGACGGCTTCAGCGTCGGGCTTATTCATAAGGGTAAGATAGGCTGTACGGTAGATATCGTCAGCTAAGCTGCCGCATAATATATCATAGTCGGGTCGGTTTCCCGATTTTGCGCTTTCGAGAAGTTCGTTATATGACAAGGTAAAGCTCCTTCCATTTATAATAAGACATACCTATAATCTTATTCATTATATCATATTTTGTCGGGAAATAAAAGAGTTTTTTGAAAAAATCTTGACAAAAAAGCATACCCTTTCGGAAAATTTCCAAAAGGGTATTAAGCTTTGAAATAGTTTTGTTTCTTCCGAAAAAGCGGAAGTTTTTGGTCAGGCTTTTTTCAAAAAGCTTGCGGAGTTAAAGGGGCGGCGCCCCTTATCTCTTCGTCTTATATCCTTAGCCAAGACGAAGCATCTCGTCTATGGGCTTTCTTGCCGCCTTTATTTCCTCGTCGGTCATTTTAATCTCGAAGGCGTCGCCATTATCCATACCCATAATGGTGTTGTAAACGTCCACAAGGGTAGTAATTTTCATATTACGGCACTGGAGATTCTTCGATAGACAGTAGAACTTCTTATCGGGGCAGTCGTACTGCAAAAGCTCGGCAATACTTATTTCTGTACCGATGATGAATTCCTTGTTATTGCTCTTTTTGGCGAAGTCCATAATTCCTGCGGTAGAGCCTACATAATCGGCGTGCTTTACAACGTCGGGAACGCATTCGGGGTGAACGAGAAGAAGAGCGTTGGGGTGCTT
>JAEDHF010000147.1 GCA_016297165.1 Oscillospiraceae bacterium
TATGACAGCTAAAGGCATAGTGCAGAGAAATGGCATAGGTTTTTAGAGGCGACCTAAAGAAAAGGCGGAAAGGGACAGCAGTATGATACGCATGGAAGACGTTCACAAGAGCTTCGGAGATCTTGAAGTTCTGAAGGGTATTAACCTTCATGTTGAGGAAGGCGAGAAGCTCGTTATCATAGGACCCAGCGGTTCGGGAAAAAGTACGCTTATACGTTGTATGAATTATCTCGAAGAGCCCACCTCCGGAAAGGTTTTCGTTCATAATCATCTTATGAGCCGAAAGCGCAGGGCTTTTATAAATAAGATTCACTCCTCAATGGTTTTTCAGCAGTTTAATCTGTATCCACATCTTACGGTGCTTGAAAACCTTACTCTTGCGCCGATAAAGCTTAAGAAAATACCTAAGGCGGAAGCGGAACAGACTGCTATGACCTACCTTGCCCGTGTAGGGCTTGAGGAAAAGGCTAACGTTTATCCTACTACCCTTTCGGGCGGTCAGCAGCAGCGTATTGCTATTGCGAGAGCGCTTACAATGCAAAACAGGGTAATCTTCTTCGACGAGCCTACCTCCGCTCTTGACCCCGAAATGGTGCAGGAGGTTCTCGACGTAATGATTGAGCTGTCACACGAAAAGAATTTCACAATGGTGGTGGTTACCCACGAAATGGGCTTTGCAAGAGAGGTAGCCGACAGGATAATTTTTGTTGACGGAGGAAATATTCTTGAAGAGGGTACTCCCGAACATTTCTTCACAAACCCCACCAATGAGCGGACAAAAGCGTTCCTCAGCAAGATTATAAGATAGTTTGCCGAAAGGCTGATTATAGATACAAACAGAAAGGACAGACAACTATGAAACACAAGAATTTATTTGCAGCTTTAGCTGCAGGAACAATGCTTTTATCCTTTGCGGGCTGCTCGGACAGCGGTTCCGCTTCCAAGGAGACAACAAAAGCGGCAGAAAGTAATGCTGCGCCCGAGGCGGCAGGCGGAATCCTTAAGGTCGGCGTAAAGGACGCAGTAATCGGCTTCGGCTATAAGGACCCCCTTACAGGCGAATATGAGGGTCTTGAAATCGAGCTTGCTAAGAAGCTTGCAGATAGTCTCGGCTACAGCGACGTTGAGTTTACAACAGTTACAGCTGCAACAAGAACAGAGCTTCTTGACTCCGGCGACCTTGACTGCGTACTTGCTACATTCACTATCACAGAGGAAAGAAAGAAGAGCTGGGATTTCTCTACTCCCTACTATACCGACGCAGTAACCGTGCTTGTTGAAAAGGCAGACGGCATTACCAACCTTTCGGGACTTGTAGGTAAGAAAATCGGCGTTTCTACCGGTTCAACCTCAGCCTATGCAATGGTTAAGGCTATGACGGAAAAGAGCCTTCTCGGAGACTATGTTCTTCCCGAAACCTCCGCCGATTTCGATATTTCTTCCTTTAGCGCCGAGGGCACAAGCTTCGAGCAGTTCGGCGATTATCCCGCTATTTCAAACGCTATGACAGCAGGTACAGTTGACGCCTTCTGTGTTGATAAGTCCATTCTCGCTACATACAAGAGCGACGACCGCGACTATATTTCCGATACCTTCTCGCCCCAGCAGTACGGTGTTGCAACAAAGAAGGATTCTCCCCTTTCCTCGAAGATTGACGGTCTCATCAGCGGCTGGCTTTCCGACGGAACAATCGACGCACTTATCACAGAGTTCGGTCTGAACTGATTTTCGTATTATAAACGGAATGGCGGCAGCATAAGCAGCTGCCGCCATTCTGTAAGAGAGGCTGGATAACTATGTTTGACGCTGAAAAATGGGCACTTATCTGGACGCACCGCCAGACCTTCATAGACGGAACGATTTCTACGCTTCTTATGGCGCTTTTCGGTCTTATACTTGCTATGACTATCGGAATAGTGGTGGGACTTATGGCTACGAGCCAGGTAAAGCCGCTTCGTGCAGTTTCAAGAGTATATGTTGAGCTTATTCAGAATACGCCGGTTATGCTGCAGGCACTGTTTCTGTTTTATGCGGTAACCTTCGCAGGGGTTGAGGGATTTTCGGCGCTGATTTGCGGAATTATCGCCCTGGGTATATATCATGGTGCATATATATCCGAGGTAATCCGTACAGGAATCCAGTCCGTTCCTAAGGGGCAATCCGAGGCGGCTTATTCACAGGGCTTCGGACAGATAGCTACAATGGCGTATATTGTCCTTCCACAGACTATTAAGATAATACTCCCCCCTATGGTGAACCAGGTTGTGAACCTTATAAAGAATACTTCCTGTATGTTTCTTGCAGGCGGCGCAGTTGACCTTATTTCCCGTACAAATGCATTCGCAGTAGGGGAGGGAACAGGCTCCGCAGCAGGTCAGGGCTACATAATCGGCGGCATAATATTCTTCGTAATATGCTTTCCTCTTTCAATGCTTGCGTCACACTGGGAAAAGAAGCTTAAGGCGAGGGATATAGCTCCCGTTACCGTCAGAAAAAAGGCGGACGATGTAACCGACGCAGAGCTTGATATGATAATATCGGGAAAAGGAGGCGAAAACTGATGAATGAGCTTATGGGCAGCCTTAAGATGATAGGCGAAGGAAGCGTTCTGCTGTATATTCTTAAGGGCGTCGGCTTTACTCTCGGAATTGCGTTTTTTGCGGTTGTTTTAGGAATACTTATCGGTACGGTGCTGGCGCTGCTGAGAAACTACTGCACAAAGGGCTGGCTCAATATATTCAGGTATATTGCTGTTGCATACATTGAGATTTTCAGGAACACGCCCCTTATGCTATGGATGTTTATCGGTCTCGTTTTCTTTCCCTCAATCGAGTTTGCGCCGGAATTCACAAAGGCGTTAGGGCTTTCGAGGACGGAAATGGCGGTGCTGTTCAAGGCGATTGTGGCTTTAGTTCTCTTTACCTCGTCGGTTATCGCCGAGATAGTCCGGGGCGGTCTTAACTCTATTCCGAAGGGTCAGTTCGAAGCCGCATATTCACAGGGCTTCAATTTTATTCAGACACTCGCATTTATCGTAATACCACAGACCTTCAGAAACATTGTCCCCACACTTTTAAGCCAGGTTATTACCACGGTAAAGGACACGTCCTATATTGCAAATATCGCAATAGCCGAACTCATGGGGAAAACCTTTCAGCTTATTCAGATTTCCCCCAGATACACAGGCTTTACAACCCAGAACGTTTCGGACGTATTCGTTCTTTGCGGTCTTGCGTGCATAATCTACTTCGCAATAAACTTCACGCTTTCCTGTATTGTCCGCCGTATGCAAAAGCCTAAAAAACGTACTGTTACTGTGTCAGTATGAATAATCCGAGGGATACATAGCCGTATCCCTTCATTTTTTGAGGTGCTTATGAAAGTATGGATAAACGCTCCCTTTTCTTCGGAAAACAGAGAGCTTATTAAAGGTGCAGCAGCAGGCTGTAAGGTTTTTTTCGGAAAAGAAGTAATACCCGACGCAGAAATAATAGTCGGACAACCCCGCGAAGCTACGGATTTTTCCCAATTGAAGCTTCTTCAGTCCACAAATGCGGGAGTTGAAAAGCTTATTTCCGCAAAAATACCCGAAAACGTAACTATAGCAAATGTTACGGGAGCCTTCGGTACGGCGATTTCGGAGTATATTATGGCAGGGCTTCTCGCCCTTTCTCAGAAACTCCACCGCTATCGTGAAAACCAGCGGCGGCATATCTGGAGAGACGAGGGGCAGGAGACGCTTTTATATGGTAAAAACGCTCTTATTCTGGGCTGCGGCGATATCGGAAGTTCGGCGGCATACAGACTTCATGCCTTCGGCGTTAAAATAACGGGAATAAGACGGGAGCCGGTACGGACCGAGTACTTCGACGCTGTTTTCGGAATCGAAGCCCTGGACAGGCTTCTTCCCGACGCCGATTTTCTAATATGCTGCCTGCCTCATACCGAGCAGACACGGGGTATTATGTCCCGTGACAGGTTTTCTCTTATGAAAAAGGGCGCAATTCTCTTAAACGTGGGAAGAGGCTCTCTTATTGACGAAACGGCGCTTATCGAAAGCCTTGAAACAGGGAAGCTTTCCGGTGCAGTTCTTGATGTATTCAATGAAGAACCCCTTTCCGACAGCTCGCCTCTCTGGGATATGGAAAACGTTATTGTTACTCCCCATATTTCGG
>JAEDHF010000148.1 GCA_016297165.1 Oscillospiraceae bacterium
AAAAAGCAACTGCTTTTCCTACAAAATTTTACAGGTTTCGTACTTATTTTTTACTACATTACATATAGGTAATGTTTTCATAAAACTGCGCTGTCAAAAAAGCTGATAATACTTCCCATAACCGAGCTGTCGGTTTCGCAAATATCAAAGCCCTTGTATTTTTCGATAATAACCTTAACATCATCAATGGGGGGATTGTTGTTATAGCTTTCGTAGAGAGCGTTTATCTCTTCCTCGTAAGCCTTGTTCAAAGCAACTGCGTTATCGGAATAAAGGGTGTTATTGTGTCCCCTGTTCTCAATTTCAAGATAAACGGCGCCGGGATTTGTTATTCTGTCCCGGTAATTTTTAAGAGCAGCACCTTCGGGATTAACGGTCTTGTCTTCTTTTCCGTGAATAATCATAACGGGAGCCGATGAGCTGTTGATACCGCTGACTGCATTATTAAACACATCACCGCCGAAAACGATAAGGTTATATAAGGCGGTAATCGGAAATTCAACAGCGCCGAAAACGCTCATTCCCTTAACAGAGTATTCAAGAAGCATATCTGCTGAATCGCCATAAGCGCTCACGCTTACAACGCCCTTAACCTCGGGATATTTTCCCATAGCTGCGCACGCTCCATAGCCACCAATACCCTGACCGTACAAAAGGACGGGGAGATTTTTAAGAGTCTCGTAGCCTGCCGCGAATTCAATAGCAGAGCCTACATCATCGGCAGGACGGCAAAGACCAACCTGTGAATCACCGCTGCTTTCAGCGTGTCCCGTTAAGTCAAAGAGGAGAACCGAATAATTGTTGGATAAAAAAGCTTCGGCAATACCGATAAGGCTCTGCGCTGATGCGTCCTTATTATGAGCCATAATTACAACCGCCTTAGGAGCTTCGGCGCTATAAACCCTGCCAATAAGGGTGATACCCTTGCTTGAAAAGCTTATTTCGTTCATTTCATAAGCTTCGGCAAGGGTTTCGTAATCGGGAAAAACAGAATAATAATCGCTTCTGTATGCCTTAAATACCGATTCATAGACAAACATAACATATAAAGATGAAAGGATAATATAAATCAGCAGAAAAACTACAATAGTTCTTATTATCCCACGGATTTTTTTCTTTTTCATAAGCTTATCTTACGTCCTTCCTGTTTTCGTGGATAAAGGGTCGTCCCATATAACCGATACAGTTTTTACCGCTTCTTTTAGCGATAACAAGCTGGTCGTCCGCTTCGTTAAGAAGTAAAGAATAGGTTTCCTTATCCTTCAGGGTTCTTATGCCCGAAACGCCTATACTTATCGTTACAATCCCCTCTCCGAAAGGAAGCGCCATTGTTTCTATACCCTGTCTTAGCTGCTCCGCAAGCTTAATCAGCTCAAATTGTTCAGTATTCTCAATAACAAGAACAAAATCGTCGCCGCCAAAACGAGCTATTATATCTGTATATGACTTAGCCATAATCTTTATACAGTTGCAGATATTATAAAGGCAGGTATCGCTCTTATCGTAGCCGTACAAATGGTTATAGCCGCGGAAATTATCTATGTCTATAAGTATTACTGCAATCCTGCATTCCGACTTATCCTTAGCAAGCTCGGAAAACTTAGCGGATAAGCCCGATTTATTAAGAAGTCCGGTAAGATTATCCTTCTGTCTTACCTGCGAACAGCGTTCCTCGGCAGTATCAAGCTGTCGCTTCCCTATCCAGAGATTTGAGTAGCAGCAATATATTACCGAGCTAATCCAGGCAAAGGAAAGAACAGCCGCCAGAATGCCAAGATAAGCCAATACGCCGAAGCCCTCGCTTATAGCAAAAATAATGGTAGGGATAGTGATTATTGCGGTAAGCACAAGTGTTTCCATGGGCTCTGAAATCGGGATTATCAAAAGGCAAAGAGCCACAGCAAGGAAAGAATAGGGAGCGCCCGTTTCGAGGAATTCCGACGCAGAAATTACTATACCTCCCGCCGAAAAGGAGAGCCAGTAAATATAAAGAAGCAGTCTCATAAGCTTATAATCGGGACGTTTCTTTATAATTTCCCTGTACAGCAGGAAAAACAGCACCGCAGAAGCCCCTGCAAGAATAAGCCCTCCCGCATATCTCATTGGCACAGAACGGCTGATACCGCTGCAGGTAACTATATACAGGATACCGAGAACAAGCTCTATAGGAGCGAAGGCTATAGCACGTTTTACGTTCTTAAGGGTAATATGATTCAGCATTAGGCGATAGGAATATCCATCCTGGGTTTCTATTTCCTTAAGATAACCACCGCTGACAATCAAAATCACGTCCATAATTATTGATTTTATGAACGATATCATCTTTTCCAGAATTACACCCCGTTTAATATTATTTGCAAAGACCTACTGCCGCTATACAATGTACGGGACATACCTCGGCGCAAATTCCGCAGTCGGTACATAATGAAGGCGATATTTCGGCATGATTATTATTGAGTACTATTGCATTATTGGGACATTTCTTAACACAAAGGCCACAGGCAATACAACCGTTTTTGCATACGCTTCTTGTGGTTTTTCCGTTATCCGTAGAGCTGCACCTTACGGCATAGCGTTTACTCTCTTTTTTGAGGATAATAAGCTGATTCGGGCAAGCCTTTACGCATTTTCCGCAGCCCATACAGCCTCTTGGGTCAACAACAGCAACACCGTTTACAATAGATATGCAGTTATTATCGCATACGGCGGCACAGTCTCCGAAGCCGTGACAGCCTGCAGAGCATTTGCCCTTACCGCTATAGAATTTTTCCACAGCGCTGCAGCTTCTGCTTCCTATATAGGCGAATTTATCCTCGGTAGCCTCACAGTTACCGTTACAACGTACAAAGGCTACTTCCCTTTCGGTTTCAACCGCCTCAACGCCCATAACAGCGCTGATTTTAACGGTAACATCTTTACCGCCGGGCTTACAGAGATTAGTAGGAGCAAGCCCCTTAGCTACCGCCTCGGCATAGCCCTCACAGCCCGAATAGCCGCAGCCGCCGCAGTTTGCACCCGGGAGAGCTTCGCTTATTTTTTCTACAGTTTCATCGGTTTTCACAAACAGAAGCTTAGACGCAACAGTCAGCAGAATACCGATTAAGGCTCCTAAGCCAAGGAAAAACAGAATAGGATATAAATATTGTTCCATTAAACAGTTCCTTTCAAAAGTTATGCCCCGAAAATTCCCTCGACAATACCGCCGAAGCCAACGAAGGAAAGAGAGGTTATAGAAGCGGCAATAAGAGTAATCGGCGTTCCTTCAAGAGCCTTAGGCACATTACATCTTTCAATTCTCTCACGTACCCCGGAGAAAATAACCATAACGAGAAGAAAACCGAGACCGCCCGCAAGAGCGTTTACGATAGCCTCAAGGAAATTATAGCCGTTATCGATATTAAGGATAGTAACACCTAAAACAGCACAGTTTGTTGTAATAAGAGGCAGATAAACGCCAAGTGACTTATATAGCGGCGGAACATACTTTTTCAGCACCATTTCAACAATCTGAACAAAGGCGGCAATAATAAGAATAAAGCAGACTGTATTCAGATAGGAAATGCCCATAGGGTCTAATACTCCGTGATATATGGGATATGTAACTGCGCTTGCCGCCACCATAACGAAGGTTACCGCAAGACCCATTCCCACTGCTCCGGAGGTTGTTTTTGAAACTCCTAAAAAGGGACATATACCATAGAATTTTGCTAAAATGAAATTCTCCGTAAGTATTCCCGTAAGGAGGATTATCATAAGCTTTCCGACAATTTCCATCAGTTCTCCTCCTTAACTGAAAAGCTGCAGCTTTCTCTTCCCGGACAAGCAGCACAGCTGATTTTTGCAGGCTTTTTATGTGTAAGCTTACCAACAATGGCAATTACACAGCCTAAGGTAAAGAAGCCACCGGCAGGAAGAATAAATATAGTCATAGGCTCTATAAATTCGGGCATTATCTTAATACCGAACCATTCTCCCGTACCTAAAATTTCACGGATTGAGCCAACTATGAACAAGGAAAGAGTAAATCCGATACCCATTCCGAGACCATCGAGAATAGAGGGAATAACCTTATTCTTACAAGCGAACATTTCCGCTCTTCCGAGAATAATACAGTTTACGGTAATAAGGCTTAAGAAAACGCCCAAAGAATCAGCA
>JAEDHF010000149.1 GCA_016297165.1 Oscillospiraceae bacterium
AGGATTATGACGAAAAATACGAATAGTTTACATATTTAAGGCGACACCGCACAAAAGTTGTTGACATTACGGCTCTTTTGTTGTATAATGGAATTAGTGTAATACTGTAATAAAGCGAAAGGAAATAAAGCTATGCCCTTAATTAACTCTATGGAACAGATTGTTACCGAAACCGTAATGGAAATAATGACCCACGATGAAACCTGCTGCAGCTGTGAACAGTGTATCGAGGACGCTGAGTGTCTTGCCCTCAACTCTCTCCCTGCAAAATATGTCAGCACAGCAAAGGGCGAGCTTTATTCGAAGCTTTCCCAGGTTATGATTAAGCAGCATTCGATTGACGTTCATGTTGCTTGTCTTAACGCTATTGAGTTCGTAAAAACTCATCCCCACCACTGATACATAGACTATGATGTATGAATATGCAAAAAGGCAGCAGCCCGGAAGCTTCTTTCTTCCCGGGCTGCTTCTATTTTTTCAATGCATTTTTAAAACGGAATATCCCGTTATAAGGGTTATACTCTATCCCCTCTATTCCCTCAGAATAGAAAACATATTCCCTTTCAAGACATAAGGGTACGAAGATAAAGTCGTCAATAAGTCCCTGCTCCGCTTCTTTATAATAGCTTATAATAATACTGCTGTCCGTTTCCTTTTCGGCGGAGCTTAGAATGTGGCTGAATTTCCTGTTATCGGGGTTTATTACGTCGTTATCATCAAAACAGGAAAGATAGCCCTTGGGACTGTTCTCCTCACCGCTGAGACTTAGTATTGCGATATCGAAACCGCCGTTTTCGAGACGGCTTTTATATTCCCTGACGTCAAGCTCGGTAAGAGAGCAATAGAAGCCGTAATCCTTCTGCCATTTCTGAAGAACTTCGCCGAGCTTTTTTCTTAGCTCCTCGTTTTTCGGCATTATCATTTCTGCATTAGTAAGGATTTCCTTTGAAATACCGCTTATGCCCTTTTCGAAGCGCTCGGAAAGCTCGGCTTCGGAATAATCGGGAATAGTAATATCTCCTGCCCTATCACGGTAGCCTTCGCCGCCGAAGGTAATACAATCGGGAATAATTCCATTTGCGGATATGAAATTATCCGAGTTAATATCGAGATAAGCCGAGGCGCCAAGGGCGATTCTAAAATCACGCTCTTTCCCGAGTGTATTCCCATTAAATACTATACCATAGGTTACGGTTTCGAATGCTTCATAGCTATATTTCTTTATAAATTCCTCGGAATAGCGAGAATTATCGGAGGCAAAACAATGGATTTCGCCCTTTCTGAACATTTCGAAGCCCTTTTCGCTGTCGTTCACTATGAAAAAATTAAGGCCGTAGGGAGAAATCTTTTCGGTTTTGCTGTTGGCTTTATTACGGCGAAGAATTATGCAGTTATTGTTATCGCTCCATTTATCATAGCTCCAGGAGGTAACGTAAAAATCGCCGTTTCCTGCTACTGCGTCGTCGTAAAGCCCGTAGCGTCCCTCGGTACTCCTGTAGAATTCCTCGTTACAGGGCATAGAGGAAGGCGCCGCAAGGAGCCTCATAAAGTCGGGCTTTTTCTCTTCAAGCGTAATAACGAGCCTTTTGTCGCTTTCCGCTTTTATACCGAGGGCTGTGATATCGGTTATTATGCCCTTATGTATATTCTCTGCGTTTTTTATGCAGTAGTATTTATCGGCATTTTTTGATTTAACCTCTGGAGACAAGAGCCTTCTGAAAGCGAATTCAAAGTCGTAGGCTGTGCATACTGCCTCAAAATCGCCGCCATCGGTCCAATATACATTATCCGCTATTGTAAAGCTCCAGTTAAGCCCGTCGTCGCTTACCTCCAATTCCTCAGCCATATCGGGGACGACCTCTCCTTTTTCATTTATCCGATAAAGGCCCCTAAAGGTGTTGGCTATTACAGCTCGGGAGCTTTCGTCGGCGGCAGTCTGTGGGTCGAGGGTATCGGGATTTCCGTAAATTACGGATTTAAAGATATAATCTTCTCCGTTATCGGCGCTACAGCCCGAAAATAAAGCGATAGAAAGCCCCGTAATTACGGTAAAGGCAAGGACTTTACAGTTCAATTTCTACCGCCTTTCCGCTTTTAAGGCTTAAGGGCACGTCAATGAGCCGCTGGTTTTTACTGCCACGGAATTTAAGCTCAAGGCTTCGTTCCGAAAGAACAAACCTTCCGTCAACGAGTATATCAAGACAGGAAAGAAGCTCCATCACAGCGCTGTCCTCCCTGCCCTTTTCGAGGAGCTCCTCAAAGGTATAGCCCGAATAGCTCATAATATGGTAGCACTTTTCCTTTAGCTTCCTGCCTAAATCGGCGAGGGGCTCAGGCTGACAGAAGGGCTCTCCTCCCGAAAAGGTTACTCCCTTTATAAGAGGATTTTCCGTTATTTTTTTGAATATCCTGTCGGTATCGGCAGTCCTTCCGCCGTTAAAATCGTGGGTTTCGGGATTGTGGCAGCCCTTACAATGATGGGGGCAGCCCTGTGTAAATATAGCGAACCTTATCCCCGGTCCGTCAACATAGGATTCGGGTACAAGTCCTGCAAGCTTAATAAGCATTATTTATCCTTTCGCAAAATATAACCACGCATTATTTCAGCGTGGTTAATTCTTATTCATAATCTCTGTTATTTGAAATGAACTTTCTTACCCGAAGAGGAACGCCGATATCGTCGGCTCTTCGCTGACAGGCTTCAACCTCCTCCTGCCCGATAACGTCAACCACGGTAAAGGTAACCTTCGGAATAATTGAGCTTGCGATTATTGCGAAATTGAGCATTGAGTTATAGGACGGAAGTCCGAAGCGTGAACGGGTAATCATATAGTAATCATCAGGGTTTGAAGCATTCAGGCTTATTGAAACGCTATCAATAAGACCCTTCATTTTATATAAATCAAAGGTGGGGTGAATAAGGGAAACAAGGCCGTTTGTGTTGATTCTGATTTTAAGCGAGGAGGTTTCCTTTATATACCTTGCGACTTCAATAAGCTCCTCGGCACGCTCCATAGGCTCGCCGTAGCCGCAGAAGGTAACCTCATCGTATGCCGACTTATCAACCTCGTCAAAAGCCGCCTTAATTTCCTCTAAAGAAGGCTCATGCTCAAGCCAGAGGCTATCGTTTTCGCCTACGGTATCATCATTCTTGCGTATGCAGAAGGTGCACGCACAGGGGCATTTATTGGTAATATTCGCATAAAGATCGCCGTTAAGGTCATAGAAAATCTTCATATCAACACCTCCGAGGAGAATTTCCATTTCAAATATACTACACACCCATTATATTATGAAAAGCGCCATAAGTCAAGAGAAACAAGCTATTTTTCTATCATTTTCAGCAAAGCCTCACAGCCTTTATAAATATCCTCATAGGTTTTAGCGAAATCGCCGCTGTACCATGGGTCGGCTACGTCTCCCCCGTCGGTAAGCTCCTTAAGCTTAAGGATTTTCTTATCCCTGTCACCGCCGAGAATAATGTGCATATTCCTGATATTTGCGCTATCCATTCCGATTATACAGTCGTATTTATCATAGTCGCTTTTTCTTAGCTGTACAGCTCTTTTTCCACCGCAGGATATCCCATGAAGCGCCAGCTCCCTTTGTGCAGGAGGATAAACGGGGTTACCGATTCCGTTATAAATCTCCTCGGTACTTGTGGCGGCGGAGCTTATAAAATACTCGTGGGCAGTACCTCTTTTTTCAACCATATCCTTTAGTATGAATTCAGCCATTGGGGAGCGGCAGATATTCCCGTGGCAGACGAAAAGTATTCTTGTCATATTCCTAAAATCCTTTCATAATAACATTTTTATCACTTACCCATATCTATTGTATTTCTTTTCATGGAATATGTCAAGCTTGTTATACTCCCCCATAGTATAATCCCCCATTCCTCTCACATACTACCCGAAGAGGTGAATGAAATGGATTTACTTAAGGTAGCGTTAACTTCTTTAATAAGCGTAGTAACGCTTTTTCTTCTTTCGAAGCTTATGGGAAATAAGCAGATTTCACAGCTAAGCCTTTTCGACTATATTATCGGAATCTCGATAG
>JAEDHF010000150.1 GCA_016297165.1 Oscillospiraceae bacterium
CTTATTCCCCGATAGTTATCGTATCCGGGAAAATGCCCTTGCTGTCCTCTTTATTGAGGAAGGTTGTGCTTACGTAGCCCTGGATAATTGCGCCGTCGTCAACGGTAATAGAGGAAGCGCTTATATCGCCGAATACTACAGCGTCGCTCTTAAGCTCGGTTTTTCCGCCTGTGCTTACGTTGCCCTTGATTTTTCCGTTGATGTTTGCGTATGTAGAGGTAAGGTCGCCGAGAAGGAGGGTTTCTCTCTCCATATAGACGTTGCCCTTAAGACGGATATTGCCCTGAACCTGCGAGGTGCGAAGCTTAGCGTTGTTGCAGGAAATATCGCCCACGATTTTTCCGTTAAGGTCGATATCCTTTGTAGTTTCGACGTTACCCTTTATATTTCCGTCAACAGTCATATTTGCGAAGGAATGGATATTACCGTCGATAACGGTGTTACGGGAGATAACCGTCGTTTCGTTATCGTCGGTGGGCTGTCTGAAATCCCTGCCGAAGGAGGGCTGTGGGTTATATGCAGGCTGCTGGGGACGGAAGCTCTGCTGATTGTTCTGCTGGTTGAAGCCGCTCTGCTGTGAAAAATTCTGCTGCTGATTAAATCCGCCCTGCTGAGGCTGGGTGAAGCTCTGCTGTGGCTGTGAATAATCCTGTGACGGCTGGGTGAAGCTTTGCTCGGGCTGTCGGAAGCTCTGTCCGGTAACGGTCTCCTCGGGATCTACGGGAGCAGCTTCACTGTTATATATCTCGTCGGGATTTATGAAATTCTCCGCTTCGAATGCCGACTGTCTGCGGCTGTATTCGTCTGCCGCTGCGGCTGCACGCTTTTCGATTTCGTCGAAATCCGTATTATCCTCCTTAACGGGGTCGAATTCTCCCGTATCCTCGGCGGCAACGGCGTTTTTCATTCCGTCGATGGAGCGGTCGCCCTTACGGTCGTCCTTGCCGCCCCCTGTGAGCTCTCTCATTGCCTGTGAAAAATTCTCTTTAATTCCCATGGCTTTAATTTCCTTTCATTGTTTCGGGTCAGAACTGAATAGGTCTGACTGCTTCCGAAAGCTTATCCATTGTGAAATTTCTTGAATCCGCTATAAGAGCGCGGATAATATCTTCGAGAACGAGGATAGTATTATATCCTCCGTTATAGTCGTGCATAAGGATAATAGCCCGTGGCACGTCCGCCGTTTCGGAGAGGACCGTATTATACATTTCCGTCCAGTCGGCTCCCATGGCGTCACGGCTGTCCACGTTCCAGTCGAAGTAGATAAAGCCCCGCCTGGTCATTTCCTCTATTATTTCGTCTCTGTGTTCCTTATTATAATCGTTCTTGCTTCCTCCGGGGAAACGGAAGAGGTTGCATTTTATGCCCGTAGCCTCATAAATACGGTTGTATGCAAGATTGAAGTCGTCGAGATAGCTTTCGACGCTGCTATAAATCTTATCGTATTCGTGGCAGGCGGTATGAATACCGATGGTATGACCCTCCTCGGCGATTCTCTTAAGCCTGTTGTTACAGGTTTCCGTTCCGTCGGGAACTACGAAAAAGGTAGCCTTTATCTCGTATAAATCGAGGTAGTACAGAATATTTTCGGTATATTTCGAGGGACCGTCGTCGAAGGTTAAATAAACGTAGTCCTTATCCTCTTTATACTGTATATCCCCGGTACCGAGGGCGTAAAGCTCGGGGTAAAGAAGCTCGTAGGATACCTTTTCGTCGGCTTCTCCCGTTTCCTCCTCTGCCTGTGGTGCAGTTGTGCTGTCGGAGACTTCGCCGCCTTCCGCTTCTTCGGGGAGGGTGGTTGTTGCGGCGGTAACGTCGCCGTCCTTTCCGGGAATTTCCTCCGGAGTGGTTGTTATGGGTAAGGGCTCCTTGGTATCTGCGATAACGGGAGCTGTTTCCTCGGGATTATCTGTTGTTCCGGTATTATCGGTATTATCGGGATTTTCGGGCGCTTCGCCCTTTAAAACGGCTATCTCTGCCTTAAGCGAGCTTATCTCCCTGTCCTTTTCCGCTCCCGAAACGCCGAAAACAATACAAAGCGCCGTAGGTACGGTAATAAGAAGGAGGACGACCGTTATAATCAGATGCTTAAAGAATTTTACGCTTCCTATATACAAGGGGTATGACCTCCGCTTAACTGTGTGAAAACACTGATACATATTAAATAATACTATAATTGCCTTGAAATGTCAAGATTTTTTTGATTATCAATACTATTCTGCCCCAAAAAATCGAAATGAGTATTAAAAAATAATAATTTCTGAAGAAAACTATTGCAAAAAATCAGATTTTGATATATAATAAATTGGTGGTCGTTTCCGAAAATCTATGCCACTTCTCTGCACTATCCCTTTAGCCGCCATATTGCCCGTAATTTTCTTGAAATACATTGGTATTACTGCAAAAATTACAGACAATCTTCCGACTGAATTCACAGCACATAAAAATGACATAGCTTTTCAGAGACGACCACTATGTGTGTAAGGCGGTGTTGTGCTATCGCCTTAGAACAATATTTCAGCGGCGGACAAGCTGCCGCAAAATTCTGAAAGGAGTTAGTACAATTATGACGTATTCTCACGAAGTAGAAACAATGTGTCCCGTGAAGCAGGGCGTTGCTCACGGCGCAGCTCCCATTCCGGAAGAAGCGAAGTGGGTAAAGGCCAAGGAAATTACCGACATCAACGGCTTCACACACGGTATCGGCTGGTGTGCACCTCAGCAGGGAACCTGTAAGCTCTCCCTTAACGTTAAGGGCGGCGTTATCCAGGAGGCTCTCGTTGAAACAATCGGCTGCTCCGGTATGACTCATTCCGCAGCTATGGCTGCTGAAATCCTTCCCGGAAGAACAATCCTCGAAGCTTTAAACACAGACCTCGTTTGTGACGCTATCAATACAGCTATGAGAGAGCTCTTCTTACAG
Source organism: Oscillospiraceae bacterium (assembly GCA_016297165.1). GTDB lineage: Bacteria > Bacillota > Clostridia > Oscillospirales > Ruminococcaceae > Ruminiclostridium_E. The sequence continues at coordinate 2,924 of JAEDHF010000150.1, forward strand.
ATCGTTTACGGCAGAAGCCAGTCCGCTTTCTCCGAGGACGGTCTCGTAATCGGCGCAGGTCTCGAAGACCTCGGTAAGGGTCTTCGTTCCCAGGTTGGTACAATGTACGGCACTCTCGCCAAGGGTCCCCGCTACCTCGAAATGACCGACGGTTATGTAACAGGTATCGCTCTTAACGAGGACGACGAAATTATCGGTTATCAGTTCGTTAACTTCGGTAAGATGATGGACTTTATCAAGGCTGGCGATGACGCTAATACTGCATTCGAAAAGGCTAAGGGTCAGTACGGCCGTGTAGCAGACGCAGTTAAAATCATCGACCCCAGAAAGCAGTAATAGGAGGTAGAAAACAATGGCTTTATTTGAATCCTACGACAGACGTGAACCCCAGATTCTCGCTGTTATCAAGAATTACGGCATCAACTCCATTGAAGAGTGCGCCGAAATCTGTAAGGCTAAGGGCCTCGACATCTACAAGCTTGTTGAAGGAATCCAGCCTATCTGCTTCGAAAACGCTAAGTGGGCTTACACAGTAGGCTGCGCTATCGCTATCAAGAAGAACTGCACAAGAGCTGCCGACGCTGCTGCTGCAATCGGCGAAGGCTTACAGGCTTTCTGTATCCCCGGCTCCGTTGCCGATCAGCGTAAGGTTGGTCTCGGCCACGGTAACCTCGGTAAGATGCTCCTCGAGGAAGAAACAAAGTGCTTCGCATTCCTCGCAGGTCACGAATCCTTCGCAGCCGCTGAAGGCGCTATCGGTATTGCCGAAAAGGCAAACAAGGTTCGTAAGGAACCCCTCCGCGTTATCCTTAACGGTTTAGGTAAGGACGCTGCACAGATTATCGCTCGTATCAACGGCTTCACATACGTTGAAACCGAAATGGACTACTACACCGGCGAGGTTAAGGAAGTATTCCGTAAGTCCTACTCCAACGGTCTCCGCGCTAAGGTTAACTGCTACGGCGCTAACGACGTAACAGAAGGCGTTGCTATCATGTGGAAGGAAGGCGTTGACGTTTCCATCACCGGTAACTCCACCAACCCCACACGTTTCCAGCACCCCGTTGCAGGCACCTACAAGAAGGAATGCGTTGAAAAGGGCAAGAAGTACTTCTCCGTTGCTTCCGGCGGCGG
>JAEDHF010000151.1 GCA_016297165.1 Oscillospiraceae bacterium
ATAATATAGTTTCCTTTGACCCCGAAAGGATTGTTATGGTTTCCTGTAACCCCTCTACGGCGGCGAGAGACTGTAAGTATCTGGAGAGTTGCGGTTATAAGACGATAAGCGTGCAGGCGGTGGATTTGTTCAGCAGGACGGTGCACGTTGAATGCGTATGCCTGCTTACAAAAAAAGCATAATCAACATTATGGAGTAATCGTGTGAAAAAAATAATAATACCCTGTGTACTTGCCTTTGTTGCGGTTATAACAGTAATAATTGTCCTTTTAATTAACTGCACGGACAAATACAGACTTATAAAGATTAACAGCTTCGAAGGAGAGGTTGTTGTTGACCGTAACGAAGAGGACGCCAACGCCTTCGAGGGAATGAAGCTAATTCCCGGGGATTCGGTTGAAGTTAAGAAGAACTCCTTCCTTGAGCTCCTGTGCGACAGCGATAAGCATATCTGCGCCGAAGGAAATACAGGCTTTTCCATTTTCAGCGACGGAAATGAAAAGGAAGGTTATATTACTATTGCGCTTAATTTCGGGAAGGCGCTTTTTACTATAGATAATAAGCTTCCCGAAAACTCCTTCTTTGATGTGATAACCCCGAATGCAACCCTTAGCGTAAGGGGTACGGAGTTTTCGGTCGGATATAATCCCGAAACCGGAGAAACAAATGTAGAGGTTTTCGAAGGTAAGGTTTGGGCAGTATATAACGGAATTGAAGAAATACTTGAAAAAGGCGATATAAGAGTAATCGGAGCATTACTCCCACCGCCGGCATCCCCCGAAAACGGTGACAATACCGTGTCATCCGAAGAGAATAACCCGAACCCTGACGAGGCTGAAACTGACAATACCTACTATGTAGGCTTTATCGTTGAAAGTACGTTTTCAAATACCCCCGACTATGCAACAGCTACCCCAAGCTTTATCAGTATGACTTATCCCGAGGGTGAGGGAGTAGGCTATAGCGGCGAATATACTAATCCGCCTTTAGAATACTGTAAGCAGGAAATTGAAGAAAAATATCTTCGTAACCTTATGCCGAAGCTTATTGAGCAGTTTGAGGACGTAAAGCAGAATCTTATCAAATACGGCAGAGATGGAATTGAGAAATCTCCTGTGGGAATAGGAAAGTGGCTTGAGGACTTCGAGGTTCAGCAGATAATTATTCCCGACAGAATGGGAAACTACTACAGATTCAAGCCGGAAGATCTTTATTTTGAGTGGATAATCGTACAATCCGATATAAATGCACAGGGCATTTACAGCACGTATTATCCAATGGGCTATGAAGGAGAGTTCGGAGCTCCTTATCGTATTACGGGTGTAAAGTATCACTTCTTTGGCACAGCCGAGAAATATGAATAAGGTCGGATTTCGCATATTTTATTATATTTTCCCTTTTTTAATCAGCAATAACGCCGCCCGATTTTATCGGGCGGCGTTATTGCGTTTTACTATTCACTAATCACCAAAGGAAATTCCGATATTTCTTCCCGTAATAACAAGCTCATCGTCGGGAAGCACAAACTTCGTCTTCATAGCAACATCGCACAGCTTATTTTCGGTAATCTTACCGTCAACCTGTGCTACTGTGTAGCCGAATTTTCCCTTCTTAATAAGTTCTGCGGCTCTTGCGCCGAACTTTGTTGCTAAAACTCTGTCATAAGCGGAGGGGCTTCCGCCTCTTAACATATGACCGGGAACAACAGCTCTCGTTTCGAAGCCTGTAGCAAGCTGAATCTGGGAAGCGATTCTGTTTGTGGCGGTGGTATAGCCTGCCTCAGCACGGAGCTTCATTCTCTCCTTACGCTTAAGCTCAGCCTCGTCCTTATCCATAGCGCCCTCGGCTACTGCAAGAATGGAGAAGAATTTTCCTGCCTCAGCTCTTTCCTCTACCGCCTTAACAACCTTCTTGATATCGTAGGGGATTTCGGGGATAAGTACTATATCCGCACCGCCCGCTACACCTGAAAAGAGAGTGAGCCAGCCTGCCTTATTGCCCATTATTTCGATAACCATAACACGGCTGTGTGAGGTAGCGGTGGTATGGATTCTGTCGATTACGTCGGTAGCGATATCAACAGCGGTATGGAAGCCGAAGGTTACGTCAGTTCCCCAGATGTCGTTGTCGATAGTCTTAGGAAGTCCGATTACGTTAAGACCCTCTTCGGAGAGAAGATTTGCGGTTTTATGGGTACCGTTTCCGCCAAGGGTAAGGAGACAGTCAAGCTTCTGTTCCTTATAGGTCTGCTTCATTTCCTTGACCTTATCTACCTTATCCTCTTCGATGACCTGCATCATTTTATAAGGAGTTCTCTTTGTTCCGAGAATCGTACCGCCACGGGTAAGAATTCCCGAAAAATCCGATGGCTTCATTTTTATGCAGTCGTTATGGATAAGACCGTGATATCCGTTCTGAATACCGATAATTTCAACCTTATCTTCGCCGAAAAGCTCGTAACAGCCCTTAGCTGCGCCTCTGATTGTTGCGTTTAAGCCGGGGCAGTCGCCTCCGCTGGTAAGAATACCGACCTTTAACTTTGCCATATTTAACATCTCCTTATTTTTAGATTCTACTACTATTATACTCATTTTTCAATAAAAGTCAAGATTACTCTGCAAAATATTTGTGCAAAAGTTATAAATCATATTTAATAAGAGAGAATGAGGTGACCTTATAATAATAAACAGCTTTCTTTTCATCAGATCCCCCGATAACACAAACAGACCGAATCGCTCCGGTCTGTTACAAAATATTCAATTTTTACTTTAACCTAATCAGTACATCGGAGTTATTACCTTTCATTATTCTTTAATATGTAAAGCTATAATGTTCATCGCTGATATTCTCCGTTCTCCGCGCCTTACTTCGGCTCGGAATATATACCGGTTTTTTATCATCAAGCCCTTCGGCATAACCGACTGCGTCAGCCGAGTTATCTATACAGCTTGTATTCGTTTTTGAATCCCTTCGCTGTCGCCTGGTTGGGTACGGCATAAGTGCCTCAACTCATGTGCCCTCGCAGCTCTTTTACCACCTCATAAATGGCGGCTGCGAAACCGGCTCATCTCTTATTTCCCCTTTAAGTCGGCGAATCGACTACAGGATTCAAAAGATATTGGTTCAATGCTTTCCATGGGACTCGCTTCCTTTCCGGTTGAATTTGCATTTCCCTGAATTGAAATGCAGTATCAGAATTACCTGATCATACTGTATAGAAAACTTATAAAGTAGATTTTAACGGTTTTTTCCGATTCCCTGAGGCAAGGGCTTCCGGGATTTTTCAATTTCCTTTTCTTTCCCTTTCCTTGATTATAATATACCATACTCCAAGGCTAAAGTCAATAGTTATTCCTTAGTTATTTTGTATGATATTTTCAACATAATTATATTGCAATTATACAATTTGTATGCCATTTCATCAAATTTCTTAGAAAAACATATTGACATAGATATAAAAATAATATATAATTAAAATGTTGAGACAGTAAAAACTGCTCTTAAAAAAAAGCGGAAAGGAATATATAATGGCAGAAGATTTAATTTTAAACGAAGAAGACTACGAGCCCGCAATAGTTGACCTCGACGGCGAACAGTTCGAAATAATTGAAATGATAGAGTTTGAGGGCATAAATTACGCAGCTCTTACCCCCTACACCGAAAGCGACGACCTCGAGGACGAGGAAGTAGAATTCATTATCCTTGAAGTATGCGACGAAGGCGACAGCGAGCAGTGCACCCTTAAAACCGTTGACGACGAGGAGCTCTATTCGAAAATAGGTGATAAATTCATTGAGGTACTTACCGAGGATTTTGAGGACGAGGAAGAATAATTCATTATTTTAAGGTTATATTATTTGCAGTCAGTTTACTGCCGCATTCGATAACGTATGGACACTATAATCCAACACATTATAAAAGGGATTTCTCCATGACAGCGGATTGCAGACCT
>JAEDHF010000152.1 GCA_016297165.1 Oscillospiraceae bacterium
TTCTGTGGGTGGCAGGAGCGTAGCCTCTTCGGTTATTTCCGTTTCAATGCCGCTTTCGGAAAGACCCTCCGTTCTTTTCGGAATGGACAGGGCGGTAGCCGCCGTTTCTTCGGTTATATCGAAGGCGATACCGCTGTAATCGCCGTTATTTATGTACGCTTCGGTTAAGGTGCTTTCCCCTGTACCCTTTATGCCGCAGGAACAGGTCACCGACAGGGTAAAGAGAAGAAGCGCCGAACACAGTATTCTTTTTATTTTCACAGGATAATTCCTTTCGTGAGCATAGTCAATTACTATACATTATATCATTATCTATCCTTTTAGTCAATAGGATTCGGTAAATTTGTTCATATTTGGTAATATTATGAAAATGTTTTATACGAAAAATTCATACTTGTATCCTATGTTATTTTTGGTTAAGGGTATGTTTTTTTCTTGACAAATTCCTTACATTATAGTAAAATAACAATGTAGAATAATCTCAAGGAGGACATTCAAATGGGACTTACATTAACAGAAAAAATTCTCCGTGCGCATATTGTTGACGGCGAACCTGTTAAGGGTACGGAAATCGGCTTAAAAATCGACCAGACTCTTACACAGGACGCAACCGGCACAATGGCATACCTCGAATTTGAGGCTATGGGCGTTCCGAGAGTAAAGACGGAGCGAAGCGTAGCATACATCGACCACAATACACTCCAGTCAGGCTTCGAGAACGCAGATGACCACCGTTTTATCGGCTCGGTAGCGAAAAAGCACGGCATATATTTCAGCAGACCCGGTAACGGTATCTGCCACCAGGTACATCTCGAACGCTTCGGCGCTCCCGGAAAGACCCTTATCGGCTCAGACAGCCATACTCCCACAGGCGGCGGTATCGGTATGATTGCTATCGGCGCAGGCGGTCTTGACGTAGCGGTAGCTATGGGTGGCGGCGCTTATTATATCACATATCCCAAGGTAGTTAAGGTTGAGCTTAAGGGTAAGCTTTCTCCCTGGGTAGCCGCTAAGGACGTTATCCTCGAGGTATTAAAGAGAATGTCCGTTAAGGGCGGCGTTGGTAAGGTTATCGAATACTGCGGCGAGGGAGTAAAGACTCTTTCCGTTCCCGAACGTGCAACAATCACCAACATGGGCGCAGAGCTTGGCGCTACAACCTCTATCTTCCCCTCCGACGAGATTACTAAGGAGTTCCTTAAGGCGCAGAAGCGTGAAGAGGTTTGGGTAGAGCTTTCCGCCGATCCAGACGCAGAGTATGACGAGGAAATCGTTATCGACCTTTCGAAGCTTGTTCCTCTTGCCGCTTGTCCCCATTCTCCCGATAACGTAAAGAGCGTTGAAGAAATCGGACCTATGAAGATAGACCAGGTATGTATCGGCTCCTGCACAAACAGCTCTCTTCTCGATATGATGAAGGTAGCTCATATATTAAAGGGCAAGACCGTTCATCCCGACGTTTCTCTTTCTATCGCTCCCGGCTCAAAGCAGGTCCTCAATATGCTTGCTCAGAACGGCTGTCTTGCTATTATGATTGACGCAGGCGCAAGAATCCTTGAAAGTGCTTGCGGCCCCTGTATCGGTATGGGTCAGTCCCCGAACTCAAAGGGTATCTCTCTTCGTACCTTTAACCGTAATTTCGAGGGCAGAAGCGGAACAAAGGACGGTCAGATTTATCTTGTATCTCCCGAAATGGCGGCAGCCTCCGCTCTTACCGGCGTGCTTACCGACCCCCGTTCCTTAGGCGAAATGCCCGAATTCAAGCTTCCCGAGGAATTCGTTATCAATGACAATATGGTAGCGCTTCCTGCTGATGAAAAGGATATGGATAGTGTTGAGATTCTCCGTGGTCCCAACATCAAGCCCTTCCCCGAAACTGCTCCCTTACAGGAAACAATCGACTGCGGCTGTTCCTTAAAGGTGGGCGATAATATCACTACCGACCACATTATGCCCGCAGGCGCAAAGATTCTCCCTCTCCGTTCAAATATTCCCGCAATTTCCAACTACTGCTTTACAGTATGCGACGAAAAGTTCCCCGAAAGAGCTAAGTCTATGGGTCAGAGCATTATCGTAGGCGGCGCAAACTACGGTCAGGGCTCTTCAAGAGAACACGCCGCACTTGCACCTCTCTACCTCGGCGTTAAGGCAGTTCTCGTAAAGAGCTTCGCTCGTATTCACCGTGCTAACCTTATAAATGCAGGTATTCTTCCTCTTACTTTCGTTAACGAGGCGGATTACGATAATATCTCCGAGGGCGACAGCCTTGTTATCGAGGGCGTAAGAGCCGCCGTTGAAAGCGGAAAGACGGAGCTTATCGTAAAGAATAAGACTAACGGAAAGGAAATCCCCGTTCTCTGTGAGCTTACAGGAAGAACAAAGGATATTATGCTCGCAGGCGGACTTCTCGACTACACAAGAGAATCTCTTAAGTAAAGGTGAACGATATGAATAAGATTACGGTTATTGCTATTGCGGCGGCTTCCTTTTTCGCAGGACTTTGTCTCGGACAGCTTATGGGCAGTAAAGGCGGATTTGGCTGCAATAACGGAAATACGGTTGTAAACAACTACGGAAAGGACTTCGAGGATATGGAAGATTATTCCGAGGAAACTTCCGATGAGGACTACAGCTTCTAAAAATAACGGAGGAATAAAAAAGTGGCAAAGATTGAAATGAAAACGCCCCTCGTTGAGATGGACGGCGACGAAATGACCAGAATTATCTGGAAAATGATAAAGGATATACTTATCTGTCCTTATGTTGACTTAAAGACAGAGTACTACGACCTGGGTCTTGTAAAGAGAAACGAGACAAACGACCAGGTTACAATCGACAGCGCCAATGCAACAAAGAAGTACGGCGTAGCGGTAAAGTGCGCTACAATTACTCCTAATGCACAGCGTATGACGGAGTATAACTTAAAGGAAATGTGGAAATCCCCTAACGGTACAATCCGTGCAATCCTCGACGGTACCGTTTTCCGTGCTCCTATTATTTGTAAGGGTATAAACTCCCTTATCCCTACCTGGACAAAGCCTATCACAATCGCCCGTCACGCTTACGGCGATATTTATAAGAACAGCGAGATGAAGGTTAAGGACGGCTCTAAGGCAGAGCTTGTTGTTACCGATAAGGACGGAAAAGAAACTCGTCAGCTTATACACACCTTCAACGGCTCCGACGGTATTATCCAGGGTCTTCACAATATCAACGGAAGTATTGCTTCCTTTGCAAGAGCCTGCTTCAATTTCGCTCTCGATATTAAGCAGGATTTATGGTTCGCTACTAAGGACACAATCTCCAAGCAGTACGACCATACCTTTAAGGATATTTTCGCCGAAATCTATGAAACCGAGTATAAGGATAAGTTCGAAAAGGCAGGTATCGAGTATTTCTACACCCTTATTGACGACGCAGTAGCAAGAGTTATCCGTTCCGAGGGCGGATATATCTGGGCTTGTAAGAACTACGACGGCGATGTTATGTCCGATATGGTTGCAACCGCTTTTGGAAGCCTTGGTATGATGACCTCCGTTCTCGTATCTCCCGACGGTGTATATGAGTATGAGGCAGCACACGGTACTGTAACAAGACACTATTATAAGCATCTCAAGGGCGAAGAGACCTCCACAAACTCCGTTGCAACAATTTTTGCATGGACAGGCGCTCTTAAGAAGAGAGGCGAGCTTGACGGTACTCCCGAGCTTTCCGAATTTGCCGAAAAGCTTGAAAAGGCTACGGTTCAGACTATTGAGGAAGGCGTTATGACGGGCGACCTTTACGTTCTTTCTTCTCTTGAAAATAAGCGTAAGGTTAATACCGAGGACTTCCTCCTTGAAATAAATAAGCGCTTAGAGGCTATGGCCTGATAGCGGAAATAATACTTGGGCAACACCGCACAAAGACCGCCTTACGGCTTTGCGTACGCCTTGCTTGCATCTT
>JAEDHF010000153.1 GCA_016297165.1 Oscillospiraceae bacterium
AGCTGATTGACTGTGTTGAAATCGGGAGAGGGTATGAGATACGGGTGAAGATGAATGGGAGTTATGAGCAGTTCTGTGGGGAGTGGGGCAGGTAAATAAGTGAGATAAGGCGAACACCCGGCAGGAAAACTGTCGGGTATTTGCGGTAATATTGGGTTGAATTGTTGTGGGTTGTGTGGTATAATATAAGAGTCAAGATATAAAGAACTTTTCGGGTGCTATGTACCACTCGCAAGAGCGCATGACTGTTAATCATGATGCCACTGGTTCAAGTCCAGTAACAGGAGCCAAGAAACCCCACAGCCAAGCGGCTTGTGGGGTTTTGCTTTGTTAGTGGACTGTGATTGAAGGTTTGACGGATAGACCAATTCAGATGTTTTTGCCTTCTCAAAGCTCTTCGCTGTCGAAATATACATCGCCGTTTTCGTCAATTTCGAAAGTAACAGCAGGAGTATAGGTATAGTTTCCGAATATATCGTAAAGGGTCATTGAGTAGCTGAAATCACCGTCGAAAAGGGTGAGATATTCAATTTCCGGCTCTCCGTCCAATACGAATTCGCCTGCCTCAATATATTCGTAATCCTCGTCGTAGATGGCAAGATAAAGTGGAGCTATAACATCTCCGTCCTTCAATCTTATCGTTTCCTTTGCCGCGGCGCCCGTTTCGGGGTCTATACCGTCCCAGGCTCCGAGAACCTTCCAGTTGTTCTCACTATAATGATATTCAATACGAAGATTGGTGTCCTCACCGTTGAGGCGTATAGGGCAGGTATAAACCGTCATATCGTCTGTCAGGCTTACTGCCTCAATAGCAAGAGGATAACCCTCAAGAGCGGGCCAGCTTCCGTCAAAATTGTCCTGTATCAGCATATTCTCGCCGTCAATAATTACATTGTCGTCCTCGCCCAGATATACGCTTGCACCATCAAATTCAGCAAACAAGCTGCAGGTTGCATAGCTGAAATAGTCGCCGTTTATAACAGGTACCGTATATGTGCCGTTTTCATCAAAATATACGCTTCCGATTTCTATGTAGCTGCTTTCGCTGTCGAAATCGTAGTTTTCCGAAGAACCGTCAATATTCTCCGCTCCGCTATAGCCGCAGTCCCATAAATCCTGACAGTCCTGACAGATATAGCTGTTATCATAGCTTTCGTAATCATCACTCGAGTCGCCGTATGCAACGCTGTCAACAAAGGCGAGATAGTATGTGCTTGTGCAAACGTCCGCAAAGGTTGAAAGTTCGTCTGAGCCCTGCACCGAAAGAGGATAGTAGAGGGAAAGACCTCCTGCACCTTCGTGCTGTGGACCGTTTACAACGGATATAACCGCACTATCAAGCTTTTCAAGGGTATCCTCTGCATTTGAAATATATGGAGCGGTGGAATTCAGAAGCCCCTTAAGGTCAACCATATTGGTATAGCCCTCGTTACGGTTGTTTCCGCCGAAATTATCGGCTTTCTGAATAGCTCTTATGATGTCAGCGGAGCTTTCGCTTTCGTATATTTCTTTTGCAGTATTATTAAAGGAAACAAGCAGCTCGTCAAGCTTTGAAAGGTCGGTGATTGCGAAGGTTGTACCCTCGGAGTCGCCGTTGTCTATGCAGTGCTGATAGTAGCTTTCACACTGCATTTTTCCAAGCTCTGCACCGTCGGCTTCGGGGTTTTCGGCAAGGAAATTCATAATATCGGTGTAGTTCCAGCCGCCGCCCGGTTCGGTTTCCTCGGAAGCGAACATATATTTTGCGTAGGGTACAAGAATATTCGCAGTTTCAAGGGTACTCATAAGGCAGGCGTCAAAGCCGATGAATTCGAACTTATCGGTCATACTGTCATAAACAGAGTTAAGAGCGCTATCTATCTCTTTAAGGGAAAGGCTATCTTTGTCGTAAAGCTCGTCGAAGCATACGCCATTGATACTGCCCGAACCGTGGTTCCAGAAAATAAGCCCGGTTTTATCGGCGGGATATTTCTCTAAGCCCCAGGCTACAAAGCTTGCGAGGTTATCAGCGTTTCCCATACTTTCTGAAGGAAGCTCCTCAACGAGGGATATATCGCCTTCAACATTTTCGTATCTCTGTATCGTTTCGTTAGAAATGCCAACTGCCCATTGAGAAGTACCGCCCGTCTGATACACTATACGGACATTTTCGCTGTATTCGGCGCTTATTGCTTCGTATAAATCCGTTGATGCAGCACCGTAATTGCTTTCAAGGTCGGTACCGCAGAGATAAACCAGTAAGGTCCAGTCGTATTCGTTATCCTTCGTATTTCCCGTTGCTGAAGGGCTTCGGCGGCTTATATTAAGATTACCGTCTGAAACCGAAAGCCTTGTGGCGCTTTCGGAGAATACGTCGTTTTCTTCGCTGTTTTCCTGAGCAGAGGGGTTTTCCGAAGCTTCCTGAGAAGTGATATTTTTCTGTGCGTCATCCTCTTTTTCGGGCAGGCTCGAACCGCTTCCGGAACAGCCCGATAATGCCAATAATGCGGAAAGAGCTATAATTGTTAATGTCTTTTTATTCATATTTTCTCCTTAATTAACCACCGAAAAAGCTTAAGAAATTAAAGCCGGTGGGGAATGGAATTGTAAACATATAGATTGTTGCGAAAAGGAAGCCGACGATAGCAACTACTGTGATTAAAACTCTGTTGGGAAGTCTGCGGAAGGTGCCCACAATACCCAGCATAAAGAGAACTACAGAGTATATAACCGTAACGAGGTTAAAGGTATCTCCCTTTTTGTTGTCCTCCTGGCCCTCTGCGAGAACTGCCTCGCTTTCTGCGATTACGGCTCTTGCGTCATCGTAGTAGCTATTCACATAATCTTCATCGCTAAAGGGGCTGGTGGTTGCAAGGGGTTCATTCATAACCCAGTTTATGATGTCCTCCGCCTCAAATTCGAAGTTGTAGCCGATTTTTTCAGCCATAGCCTCTGTAAGATTATCATAGCAGATAAACTTAATCTTATATGCACTCTCGTTCATTTTATCGGTATCGCCCGTATCGCTTCCGTAAAGAATCTCAACCTGATAATCGCTTATGAGGTTCCAGACCTGCATATCCTGCACAAGGGACTGTGACGCCTCGTTCCAGCGGGCATTTCCGTCAGCGGCGAGGTTGTTGCTTCTTGTGTAGTTGGTGGACATATTTCCGCCGTGAAGCGAGCCTATCCAGCTTGCCCAGGCGGTAGCGAGAGCGGTAACGCCTAAGAAAATCGCAATAATTATTTCAAGGATATCGTCCTTACTGCGTTTCTGCTTTTCGGGTGCAGCAGCGGTTTCTTCGGTTTCTTCCTTAACTTCTTCCTTCATATCTAATTCTGCCATAAATTTTTCCTCCTGTCAATAAGTTACAATAAAAAATCATTCCTGCCGTTTAGGGGGCAGGAAATGAATAATATGGATAGCTTATCCATTAATCCAGGGAGTACCGTCCTTCTTGGTGAACTTACCGGTTGCAACATTTATGATGTCAACTATGTAGCCGATACCAAAGCAGCCTGCAGTGAGGAGCCAGATAATTCCTGTACCGATTTTTCCGGCCATGAATCTGTGAACACCGAATTCTCCGAGAAAAATAGTGAGAATGAGCGCTGTTGTCTTTTCCATAAAAGAATACCTCCAAATAATGTGCTGCGTAAATCGCTCTTATAAATGTACACTATATGGTATTATTTGTCATCACCCAAAAGGGTGAAATGTATGGTTAAAATGTTTTTTTGAATAATTCCGTATAAAAAATTATTCCTGCTCAAAAGGGAGCAGGAATAATTTATACACAATTTATTACTCTTCTGCGTATTCGCCTTCGTCCTCTGCGTATTCGCCTTCGTCCTCTGCGTATTCGCCTTCGCCCTCTGCGTATTCGCCTTCGTCCCCTGCATTTTCCTCTGCA
>JAEDHF010000154.1 GCA_016297165.1 Oscillospiraceae bacterium
ACCCTTATCTCCGCCCTCGGGTCCTAAGTCGATAATATAATCGGCAGTTTTAATAACGTCAAGATTATGTTCAATAACGAGAACGGTATTGCCGCTGTCAACCAGCTTCTGCAGCACCTCAATCAGCTTATGGACGTCTGCGCTGTGAAGTCCCGTAGTAGGCTCATCAAGGATATATATGGTTTTTCCCGTGGCTCTCTTCGAAAGCTCGGTGGCAAGCTTTACTCTCTGTGCCTCGCCTCCCGAAAGAGTAGTGGCAGGCTGTCCGATTTTTACGTAGCCCAGACCCACCTCGTTAAGAGTGTTGAGCTTTCTATAGATTTTCGGAACGTTTTCAAAGAATTTACAGCCCTCCTCAACGGTCATCTCCAGCACGTCGTAAATACTCTTGCCCTTATACTTTACTTCAAGGGTTTCACGGTTATATCGCTTACCCTTACATACCTCGCAGGGTACATAAACGTCGGGCAGAAAGTGCATCTCAATCTTTATAATACCGTCACCCTGACAGGCTTCGCACCGTCCGCTTTTTACGTTAAAGGAAAAACGTGAGGTGGTAAAGCCACGCATTTTTGCGTCCTGTGTAGAGGCAAAAAGGTCTCTTATATCGGTAAATACGCCCGTATAGGTTGCAGGATTCGAACGGGGCGTTCTTCCGATAGGCGCCTGGTCGATAGCTATTATTTTGTCAAGGTGCTCTACTCCCTCTATGGACTTGAATTTTCCCGAACGGGTTTTAGCTTTATTTAGCTCACGGGCAAGATGGTTGTAGAGGATTTCGTTTACGAGGGAGCTTTTACCGCTTCCCGAAACGCCCGTAACGCAGGTAAATACGCCGAGAGGTATGTCAACATTCACATTTTTAAGGTTATTTTCGTTAGCGCCCTTTATTTTAAGCCAGCGGCCGTCTGGTTTTCTTCTTTCTGTAGGAACAGGGATTTTCTTCTTTCCCGAAAGATACTGTCCCGTAAGTGATTTTTCACATTTCATTATATCATCGGCTGTACCTGTACATACAACCTCGCCGCCATGAACGCCTGCCCCCGGACCTATATCAACTATAAAATCGGCGGCTCTCATGGTGTCCTCGTCGTGTTCAACTACTATTACGGTATTTCCAAGGTCACGAAGCCTTTGGAGAGTAGCAATAAGCTTGTCGTTATCACGCTGATGCAGCCCTATACTGGGCTCATCAAGGATATATAATACTCCCATAAGGGAGGAGCCTATCTGTGTGGCAAGCCTTATACGCTGGCTTTCACCGCCGGATAAGGAGCCTGCCCCTCTTGAAAGAGTAAGATAATCAAGTCCTACGCTTTTAAGGAAGTTAAGTCTCGACTTAATCTCCTTAAGAATAAGCTTACCTATCATCATATCCCTTTCGGAAAGCTCCATTTTATCCACAAAATCAAGAGCCTCGCTTATGCTCATTTTACAGAAATCGCTGATATTCTTCCCTGCCACCGTAACGGCAAGAGCCTCTTTTTTAAGCCTTTCACCGTGACAAACAGGACAGAGGGAATCGTGCATATAGGTTTCGATTTCTTCACGGGAGCCCTCGCTTCCCTCCTTGTATCTTCTTTCGAGATTGTTCACAACGCCCTCAAAATCGGAATACCTGTAGCCGCCGCCAAAGGAATCTATAACATCAACTCTTATCTTCTCGCCACCCGTACCGTAGAGGAAAATTCCCAGTTCCTCGGGCTTAAGCTCCTTAACGGGAACGTCAAGAGAAATGCCGTAATGCTTCGAAATAGCGTTATAATACATCATAGCTACGGAATTATCGGTAAGAGAATTCCAGCCCGAGGCTTTAATTGCTCCCTGCCTTATTGAAAGATTATCGTCGGGAACGATTAAATCGGGGTCAACAGTATGAAATGTTCCTAATCCGGTACAACAAGAACAAGCGCCAAAGGGATTATTAAAGGAAAACATCCGGGGAACAAGCTCATCTATACTTATGTTATGCTCGGGACAGGAGTAATTCTGTGAAAAATGGAGCTCCTCGCCGCCGATTACGTCTATATAAATTAGTCCGTCGGTAAGCTTTCCCGCTGTTTCAAGACTGTCCGCCAATCGGGTGTCAATTTCGGGCTTGACCACAAGCCTGTCAACGATAACCTCGATATTATGCTTTATATTCTTTTCAAGCTTGATTTTCTCCGATAGGTCGTACATTATCCCGTCGATACGTACACGCACAAAGCCCTGCTTTCTTATTGCGTCAAGCTCCTTCTGATACTCGCCCTTTTTGCCTCTTGCGATAGGAGCCATTATCTGGATTTTCGTACCCTCGCCGAGGTTTTTCACCTTATCCACAATCTGGTCGATTGTCTGGTGATGAATTTCTTTCCCGCAGACGGGACAATGGGGTATTCCTATTCTCGCATAAAGAAGTCGGAGATAATCGTATATTTCGGTAACGGTACCTACCGTTGAACGGGGGTTTTTTGATGTAGTTTTCTGGTCGATTGAAATTGCGGGAGAAAGCCCGTCAATGCTTTCTACATTAGGCTTTTCCATCTGACCGAGAAACATTCTTGCGTAGGAGGAAAGGCTTTCCATATACCTTCTCTGTCCGTCGGCATAGATAGTATCGAAGGCAAGAGAAGATTTTCCCGAGCCCGAAAGACCGGTAAGCACCACAAGCTTATCCCTCGGTATGGTAACATCTATATTCTTGAGATTATGCTCCTTGGCTCCCCTTATTACTATATTGTTGTTTGCCATTGTTGTTCCTTTCGCCGTTCAATATGAACATTTTATATATTTATTCTACTCTTTAAGTTCCTTTATCTTGTCACGGAAGAATGCCGCCTGCTCGAAATCGAGAACCTTAGCCGCCTCCTTCATCATAGCTGTATATTGTGCGATAAGCTTATCCTTTTCCATAGCGGAAAGCTTCTTGTTTTTCTTCGTCTTATCCTTGTCCTGACCTGTGGAAATGTCGATAACGTCCCTGATTTCCTTGATAATAGTCTTAGGAACAATACCATGCTCCTCGTTATACTTCATCTGTATTTCACGGCGGCGGTTTGTTTCGTTTATGGCATTTTCCATACTGCCCGTAACGGTATCGGCATACATAATTACCTGTCCGTTTGCATTTCGTGCCGCTCTGCCTATGGTCTGGATAAGGGCGGATTCGCTTCTTAAAAAGCCTTCCTTGTCGGCATCAAGTATAGCCACAAGAGATACCTCGGGCAAGTCGAGACCCTCTCTTAGCAGATTTATGCCCACAAGAACATCATATTCGCCAAGGCGCAGATCTCTTACAAGCTCCATTCGCTCAACGGTATCAACATCATGGTGCATATACCGCACCTTAAGCTCTAATCGTTCAAGGTATTTCGTTAAATCCTCCGCCATTTTCTTTGTCAGAGTTGTAACTAAAACACGCTCGTTTCGCTCTATTCTAATATTTATCTCGGAGACTAAGTCCTCAATCTGACCCTCGGTAGGCTTAACGATTATCTCGGGGTCAACAAGTCCCGTAGGACGGATAATCTGCTCCGCTGTAACGGTGGCATGCTCCTTTTCAAAGGGTCCGGGAGTAGCGGAAACATATACCGCCTGATTGATTTTTCCGTAGAATTCATCAAAATTAAGAGGACGGTTATCATAGGCGGAGGGTAGTCTGAAGCCGAATTCAACAAGGTTCTTCTTTCTTGCCGCATCGCCGCCGTACATTCCCCTTACCTGGGGCAGTGTTACGTGGCTTTCATCTACAAGAAGCAGAAAATCCTTCGGGAAATGGTCGATAAGGGTAATGGGAGTACTGCCCTTAGGGCGGCGGGAAAGTACCCTCGAATAGTTCTCAATACCCTTACATATCCCTATTTCACGGAGCATTTCCATATCGTATCTTGTCCGCTCGGCGATACGCTGTG
>JAEDHF010000155.1 GCA_016297165.1 Oscillospiraceae bacterium
GCTTCAGGGGTGTAGTAGATATAGCTTGATTTCTTGATGAAGCTGTCAACGGAAAGAGGTGAGAAAAATCTTGCAGTACCGCTTGTGGGAAGAACATGGTTAGGACCTGCGTAATAGTCACCGAGGGGCTCGGGAGCGTATTGTCCTAAGAAAAGGGAGCCCACGTTATCAAGCTTTCCTATATATTCAAGAGGATTCTGAGCCACTACCTCAAGGTGCTCGGGAGCAAGGCTGTTGGCTAAATCGCAGGCTTCGTACATATTCTTCACAACGATAATCTTACCGTAGTTATCGAGAGAATGTTCGATTATTTCTCTTCTTGACATAAGAGGAAGCTGTCTTTCAAGCTCCTTTGTGGTTTCCTCTGCAATCCTTTGGCTGGTGGTGATAAGGATAGAGCTTGCAAGCTTATCGTGCTCTGCCTGGGACATAAGGTCGGCGGCAAGGTACTTGGGATTTGCGCTTTCGTCGGCAATAACGAGGATTTCGCTGGGACCTGCTATCATATCAATATCCACAACGCCGTAAAGAAGCTTTTTAGCGGTAGCTACGAAAATGTTACCGGGGCCAACAATCTTCGATACCTTCGGTATTTCCTCTGTGCCGTAGGCTAAAGCCGCAACAGCCTGTGCGCCGCCGCACATAAAAATCTTATCAACTCCGCAAAGAGCTGCAGCGACAAGTATATCCTTGTTGGGGGTACCGTCCTTTAAGGGAGGAGTAACCATAATAATTTCACCTACTCCTGCGATTTTTGCGGGAATAGCGTTCATAAGTACGGAGGAAGGATATGCAGCCGTACCGCCGGGAACATAAAGGCCTACCTTATCGAGACCACGGACACGCTGCCCTAAGATAACCCCTCTTTCGTCGGTCATCATATAGCCGTTCTGCTTCTGTCTCTCGTGGAAAGCGGTAATATTCTCCACGCAGTTAAGCATAGCTTCCACAAATTCGGGGTCGGCTTCCGAAAGAGCGTCGTTAATTACCTCGTCGGGAACGCGATAATACTTTGTCTCGGGGCAGTCAAACTTAGCGGTATATTCCTTTACCGCCTCGTCGCCCTTTTCCTTAACCTCGGCGATAATAGCCTTTACGGTTTTTTCTACATCGTTATTTATCCGGGAGCTTCTTTCTTCAACTTCCTTTAAGAAAAGCTTTTCGCTTCCGTCTGCAAAAATTGTTCCTATCATTATTCCTGTCCTTTTGAGAGAGCCTCGGTCATCAGGGCGGTAAGCTCCTCAATCCTTTCCTTTTTAAGCTTCATACTTACTGTATTTACGATTAGTCTTGCTGAAATAGGAGCTACATCCTCGATAACCTCAAGACCGTTTTCCTTTAAGGTTGTGCCTGTTTCAACAATATCAACTATTCCATCGGCAATTTCAAGCAATGGCGCCAGCTCAACAGAGCCCTCAATCTTTACTATATCAACGTCCATTTTCTTACTCTCGAAAAATTCTCTCGTTACGGCAGGATATTTTGTAGCAACGGTTTTAACGCCGTAACCGCCGTAAAAGGCTGAACCCTTCTTAGTAGCAAGAGCAAAGCGGCATCTTCCGAAGCCTAAATCCGCTATTTCAAAGTATTTTCCGCCGTGCTCCATAATGGTATCCTTACCCACAACGCCGATATCGCAGGCGCCAAGCTCAACGTATGTGATAACATCAGCCGCCTTAGCTAAGACTACCTCAATATTTCTGCCCGGAATGGAGAGGATAAGCCTCCTGCCCTTTTCCTTCAATTCGGTAACATCATAACCTATTTTTTCGAAAAGACCTACCGTGTCCTTTTCAAGTCTGCCCTTCGTAAGAGCTATTCTGATTAACTTATTTTCACTCATAGCGCCAACCTCCTATATAATCCTTACGCCGTCTGGAGTAATAACATCAAGGCGCTTTATATTTCTTGTTCTTGCATAATTCATAGCCTCGTCAAGAGTTTCAAAATCCGCATATTCAACCCTTAAGCCCTCGGAAATAAGCTGTCTGCAGTACTTTACAGACTGTACAATACAGCTTTCCTCGGCAAAAATCAGTACATCGGGAGGAGTCATAAGCTCCTTTCCTTCCTTTTTAAGGATTATGCCTGCTACTGCATTTTCATTGATTGCGAAGCCTGTTGCAGGAGTATCAACACCGAAGCCGCCGATAAGACTGTCATATCTGCCGCCGCTTAATACGTGAGTACCACAGCCTTCAATATAGCCCTTGAAAACAATGCCCGTATAATAGTCCTCGTTCTTACCGATAAGTCCTAAGTCAACGGTAACCTTATCCTTTATACCGAGGTCGCATAAACCGTCATAGATTTTCTTAAGTGAGGAGAGGATATTTTTTGTCTCATCATCGGGAAGAATTTTTTCTGCCTTTTCGAAAACCTCACTTCCTCCGAAAAGCTCGGGAAGCTTAATAAGTGCGGCTACATAAGGGTCGTTTTCATAGGGAGAAAGCATTTCCTTCAATGCAGGATAATTCTTAGTCTGAACATATATTCTGAGAGCGTCCATTTCGCTCTCGTTAAAGGAAAGCTTTGCGGAAAGGAGACGGAAGAAGCCGCTGTCCCCTATTTCGAAGCGATAATCCTCGCTTTCGAAGGCTTCCATAACCTCGGTAGCGATAGAAAGGGATTCCATATCCGCTCTTATAGTGTCGCCGCCGATTATTTCGATACCTGCCTGTGAAAATTCATCGTCACGGCCGCTGTTTTTCGGGTTGGCTCTATAGATAGTCTGGTTATAGAAAAGCTTAACGGGAAGCTTACTGTCCTTTAAACGGGTTCCCACAAGTCTTGCAATAGGCATTGTTGAATCGGGACGGATTACCATAAGCCTACCCTTTCCGTCGGAAAGCTTATACATAGACTCCTGTGGGAGATACCTCGACTTGTTGAAAAAAACATCAAAGAATTCAAGTCCGGGAGTAATTACCTCGGAGTAACCGTGGCTCTCGAAAATGTTTCTGAGCCTTTCCTCAACCTTTCTCAGCGCTACACATTCGTCAAAAACAAGATCCCTCGTTCCCTCGGGAGTAAGTAAATCATATTTTTTCATTTATCTTTTCCTTTACTCTATATACTTTACTGTACTAACATATTACCATATTACTATAATAATGTCAAGTATCTTAAATCATTTCGTCGTTTTAGATAATATCTTTCAACAAAAAGCCTTGGTTAAGAGCAATACCGCAAGGGATAAATGCGGTACTGCCGCTTATCAATCGAAGAAGGAAATCTGAGCCGATTTAGGAAGGTCGTCAAAAACTCCCATTCTTTCAAGCTTTTCCATAGCTGTTCCGTTAAGACCCGACTGGCTTGAAATATCCTCGACGCTTACGTAATTATGCTTCTGAATGGTATTATAAAGGCTGTTTGCGGCATTTTCGCCGCAGCCCTCAACTGCAAGAAACGGAAGTCGGAGGTTCCCGTCCTCAATCACATACTTTGTGGCATGGGATTTTTCGTAATGGATAGGAAGGAAGTTAATGCCCCTGCACTGCATTTCATAAACAAGCTGAAAAGCTTCGTAGGTAGCCTTTTCCTTTGGCGTAGCCTCGGGATTGCTCTGGATAGCCTGCATTCTTGCCTTTACTGCGTCCTTACCCTGAAGAGCTACCTCTGCTTCGATATTTTCGGTATGCTTCGTAAGAATTGCGGCATAGAAGGCTGTGGGGTGATATACCTTATACCAGCCCAGCTTTACCGCACCCGTAACATAAGCGGCGGCATGAGCCTTCGGGAACATATACTTGATTTTTTTACAGCTTTCAACATACCATTCGGGTACATTATTATCCTTAAATGCCTGGTATATTTCGTCTGTAAAAAGAGCCTTAGCGTTACCCTTTCGGGTTATCTCCATAATTTTGAAGGAAAGACTCG
>JAEDHF010000156.1 GCA_016297165.1 Oscillospiraceae bacterium
TTACGTATTGATTATTTGCAGCATTTTATTAAAATATTTTCGTAAAAACACTTGAAATCGTTTTCATAATATGCTATACTCTATAATAAGAAATAACAAAGGAAAGGAAAAGCTTATGAACGAAAAAATCAGAATAATTCACATGGGTCCCGCTAAATGTGCCGTTGACCTCGGCGACGGCAGCGAAAGAGGCGAATACGTAAACCAGGATTATATCCTCCATAGCTTAGGCCGTCCCCATAGAGCCATAAGCCTTATGTACTGCTACTACCCTCTTGATGAACAGTGGCCTCAGCGTATTTCCGAGGCAATGAAAGACGCCGACGTTTCCTTCGCCTGGGACTATCCCTATGACGATTATTTTACATATAAGG
The DNA here is from genome assembly GCA_016297165.1 of Oscillospiraceae bacterium. Lineage (GTDB taxonomy): Bacteria > Bacillota > Clostridia > Oscillospirales > Ruminococcaceae > Ruminiclostridium_E. Next base: position 375 of record JAEDHF010000156.1, read on the forward strand.
GCGGACTTGAGGGAGATACAAAGGGCGAGCCCTTCAGCTATATGCGTGAAATCCGCGCCCACGGACAAGATGTTATTCTTACCCTTACCGTTGACCCCCACGTTTCCGATGAACAGCTTATCGCTATAGCGAAGGATTTAAGAACCTTCGGAAGAATGCAGCTTCGTATAAACCACGAGGCGACAGGCAACTGGTTCTCCTTTAATAAGCGCTGCACCTATCAGGAGGTAGCGGATTTCTACGTTCGTTTCCATAAGATTATAAAGGAATACTCTCCTAACGTAAAAACCGTCCTTTGTATCGGCGGTATCGAGGATCTTAAAAAGACCGAAATAGAAAAGGAATCGGAGTTTTCCGAGGCGGTAAGAGCTACCGATATCTGGTCGGTAGATAAGTATATGGCTCTTCATTGGGGCTGGCCCTACGATGTAGCGGAAAGCGGCGGCACCTCCCACGGCAGATATGCAGTCAAGGATATCTACGAAAAGACGAAGAGAAGCTATCTTCGCTATAAGGAGATAAACGGCGGCGTTTCAAAGCCTATGGTTATGAGCGAATTCAACGCCGACGGCGATGTTACCGGTCCCTATGAACAGGCGGAAATGGTTAAACTTTTTGCGGATATGCTTAAAAACGACCCCGATGAATGGTTCACAGGCTTTACCTTCTATCAGTTCAGGGACAGGGGTAGACTCGGTCTCGAAATCGAAGACCCAAATAATCCCGACGTAGGTATTCCACAGCCCGAAATGCAGACCTATAAGGAGCTTATTCATGACGAATTCTTCTATCCGGCTATAACCGAGGGCGAGGAAATTTCGCTTCCCGTTAAGCTGCGCTGGGGCGGCTCCGAGGACGCAGAGGGTATTTCCATTCCCCTTCATTTCGACTCTAACCCTACCTTCTGTGAGGTTACCTTTGAAGAAAACGTAAACCTTATGATGGAAATTAACGGAAAATGGTTCTATAAGTCCCCGAAGGCTAAGACAATCGACCTTATGAGCGCTTTCTTCGAAAAGCCCTTAAAGGGCGAAGCCGACCTTACGCTTAAGCTCTTTGCACCCCCTGCAAGCGGCGAAAACACCCCCGAGGACGGCGAGGACTGGCTCGAAAACAGCTATACGGTAATAAATAAGCTCCCCCATATCCGTATCAGATTCAAAGCGACAGAACCCTCTTTAGATTGATAATACCTTAAGCAAAATGCACAGGCTTTTAGTTAAGTCTGTGCATTTTTTTGGAGATAGGGCGAATTTTCGTTACTTTACTTGCACTTATAAGGAAAAAATGATATAATTGAAATGATTATTCCCGAGAAAGGAGGTTTATGCTTGAAGAAAAAGACAAAAAGCACGAGGCTTGATGATGTTCTGCTATATATTTCCCTGTTCGGAAAGTATATCTGCACTATTTTCGTAAGGATTTTTGCCCTTATCGGAAATAAGCTTCTCGGGCTTCTGAAATTCCTTTGGAATAAATCCAATACCATAAGAAAAAACCTAATTATTAAGCTTAAATACCTCCTTATTATAATAGCTTCTCCCTTTCTTAAGATTTTCCGTGCATTACAAAGAGCAGGAAAGGATATATCGGAGAATATGAGAAAATACGGCTTCGGCTCCGCTATCCTTAATACCTTCAGGCATTTCGGAAAATTTATGTTCGGAAAATCGGGGGTCGCCGTTACTATCTTTAATGTAATCGCTCCGATTTTCTGCGTACTGTTCTCTATTAACGTTATTTCCTATGCATTGTCCCTTGACTACGACGTAAGGCTTACCGTAAACGGAAAGCTGGTGGGCTACGTTGAAAATGAGCAGGTTTTCTACGACGCCGATAAAATCCTTAAGGAACGAATCAACTACTTAGGAAGCGACGAAAACATCAGGATTTCTCCCGAGTTTTCCATAGAGCTCCTTGACTCCGACGCTCATAGCAAGCTACTCACAAAGTATCAGGTAGCGGATAAAATCCTCGAATACTCCGATGTTAAGGTTGAATACGCTTACGGCTTTTATCTTAACGGAACCTTTATGGGTGCAGTAAGCGATAACACCGACGTTTCGGCTACCCTCGACGGTATTCTTGACAAATACAAGTCTATTTACCCCCACGCTGATATAAGCTTTAAGGACAACCTCGAATATTCTACCGGCGGTCTTTATCTTTCGGGAAGTATTATTGATTCAAACTGGCTTATTTCACAGCTTACCAGCGTAAAATCAAAGGCAGGCTACTACATAGTCGAAGAGGACGATACACAGGAGCTTCTCTGCGACAAGCTCGGACTCTCTGTGGCACAGCTGGAATTACTGAATCCCGGCTTTAAGAATATGACCCTTAATCCCGGAGATAAGATAAAGACAAGAGACGAAATCCCCTTCCTTTCGGTTAACGTTACCGTTACCGAGAATTATGATACTGAAATTCCATACAGTACCGAATACTATTCGGAAAGCACCCTCTATTCCGGCGTTTCGAGAGTTACTACCGAGGGCGTAAACGGCGTTACAAACCTTACTGCAAAGGTTACCTATGTAAACAATATTGAAACAAACCGAAAGGTTATTTCCTCCTACATTGTATCTAATCCCGTTACCGAGAGAATAGCCCAGGGTACGAAGCCTACCCCCGAAACCTATTCCCCCGAGGACGCAGGCTACGGAAAATTCATCTGGCCCACTGACGGCGGTTATGTCAGCGAATATACACACTGGGACGGCGGCTACGCAGGTCATCTCGGTATTGATATTGTTGCATATTACGGCGCACCTATCTATGCAGGCGCAAGCGGTACGGTAACCAAAGCGGGCGAGGACTACTGGGGCTACGGAAAATACGTTATTATCGACCACGGAAATGGCTATCAGACGGTTTATGCACACTGCAGCGCACTTTACGTTACAGCAGGACAAAAGGTAACACAGGGCGAGTTTATTGCTGCACTCGGTGAAACCGGTATGGCTACCGGACCCCACGTTCATTTTGAGGTACGACAGGGCTCTACAAAGCTTAACCCCGTAGATTATCTTGAACACGTTTATAAGAAATAATTGTTGTTTTGGGGTGCAATATGAAAAAATGGTATGATGAAGAATATGAATTTACCGTTGAGGTAACCGGCTTTCTCCGTGGCGACCATACGGAACGCTACTGCCGCAACGGCGAAGAAATCGGCGATAAATACTGCTGCACCTACGGCTGTCCTGTTAATGAGCAGGGTTACGGTATCTGCAGTAAGACTATGATGATGCTCTATCCTCTAATGGAGGCAGTAAGAAGCGGCGGCGACCTTACAAACCTCGGCGGCGACAGCAAATTCAGTAAGACTATCGTCTGCCCCGACGGCTGTGTAATGTTCCGCTTAACGGCAAAGCCCCTCGGAAACGAAAATTTCCATAAGGGCGGCTTCTGGAAGGAGCAAGACAAATAATATGACGCAAAAAATGCCTGAGAGATTTTTTCTTCTCTCAGGCATTGTTATTTTCATT
>JAEDHF010000021.1 GCA_016297165.1 Oscillospiraceae bacterium
CAAGCCTGGAACGATACTCTCCTGGGCAATATTTTCGACATTCCCAAAATGATAGTGCCCGGCAAAACACCGACCATGCGCTGCTGTGTTTACAAAGAGCGTGCCATTCTCAGTGAGCGTGTAAAAATCGCCATGGGCGGAGATAAGGAAACCTCCAACGTTATTCAGGTTATCGATATTGCCTGTGACGAGTGTCCCGCCGCAGGCTACGAGGTTACCGCCTCCTGTCGTGGCTGTCTTGCTCATAGATGCGAAGATGTATGCAAGAAGGGAGCAATATCCTTCGACCATAACCATGTGGCTTATATAGATAAGTCAAAATGCGTGGAATGCGGCCAGTGCGCTAAGGTATGCCCCTATTCCGCTATTGCGAACAGGAAGCGTCCCTGTCAGGCGGCCTGTAAGATAAAGGCAATTTCCATAAACGAGGAAAGCGCCGCTAAGATAGATAACGATAAATGCATAAGCTGCGGTGCCTGCGTTTACCAGTGCCCCTTCGGCGCAATTACCGATAGGTCCTATATCCTTAACGTTATCGACCTTATAAAGAAAAGCGAATCGGGAAAGAATTATAAAATCTACGCTATCGTAGCACCCTCTATCTCCAGCCAGTTCACCTACGCAAAGCTCGGACAGGTTATTTCGGGACTTAAGGTTCTCGGCTTCCATACGGTAGTTGAGGCGGCTCTCGGCGCAGATATGGTAGCTCAGGCGGAATCAAAGGAATTAGCGGAAAAGGGCTTTCTTACGAGCTCATGCTGTCCCGCCTTTGTGAAATACATAAAGTCGGCGTTCCCCGAGCTTACCCCTTATGTATCACACAATCTTTCTCCTATGGCTACTATCTGCAAATATATAAAGGATACTACCGAAAACGCAAAGACTGTCTTTATCGGACCCTGTACCGCTAAAAAGGCGGAGGCACAGCTCGAAAGCGTAAAGCCTTATGTTGACGCAGTTCTTACCTTCGAGGAGCTTCAGGCGCTTTTCGACAGCAGAGAAATTGATATTACGGTACTGCCCGAGGACGTTCTCGATAACGCTTCCTACTTCGGAAGAATCTTTGCACGCTGCGGCGGACTTGCGGACGCTGTTGCCGAGGGACTTCTCGAACAGGGCATAGATTTCGACCTTAAGGCGGTTTCCTGCGACGGTATAGAGGAATGCCGTATGGCATTACTCAAAAAGAGCAAGAATGCTCTTGACGCTAACTTTATCGAGGGTATGGCGTGCGTCGGCGGTTGTATCGGCGGCGCAGGCTGTCTCACCCACGGTATAAAGGATAAGTCCGAAGTGGATAAATACGGCCGTGAGGCTTTCGAAAAGACTATAGCCGACGCAGTTTCGGTACTAAAGTAAGCTAACCCTACTAATCCTCTCAATATATAAAAATCCCGTCGTTTTTGTGTTCTGTGTCCGACGGGATTTTTATTGTCATTTGTAGTTTTTTCAGTCTTCGCTTCCTATATTTCTCCTGCGTGACATACAAAGCTCGGTAATAAAGCTTTTATCGAGCTCCGAAAGCTTATATCCCTTTTTATAGAGAAGTATGTCTTTATAAATTCTCGTGTTGCTTTTGCATTTACGCTGTACAAGATTATATTTATCAAGAATCTCACAAGGGGTAGGGGAAACCCACATATAGGTATCGGTGTTCTTCGATAGCAGGTCGAACTGACTTGCTCTTTCGAAGATATAGATATTTCTCTTCGAATTCTCGGGAAGCTCCTCTCTTGCTACCTTTGCCATTGAAAGAGAGGGCACATAAGGGTCGGCGTGGGCAATTCTGATATAGCCCGAAAGGTCGTCGAAGGTTATTTCCTCCTTTTCGGCGAGGGGATTATTACGGCTCATAATGAGCTGATAGCTGAATCTTGCTATGGTTTCGTAGGTAAGATTCTTTTCCTCGAGCATAGCCTTAAAATACTTATCGTAGTCCTCGGCGTAGCGGATAATGCCAAGCTTATAGCCCGAATTAAGGATATTGGTTATTGTACGCTGTGAATTCGTTTCCTTATAGAATATCTCGATATTCTCATCGGGAATAGATTTCGAAAACTCGGTAAAGGCCTCCGAAATATAACAGGCTCTCGGAACGGAGATTGAAAACCGCTGCTTTTTTGACGCTCCGGTTCTGTATATGCTGTCAACCTGCTCAATATGCTCAAGAATTCCCTTGGCATAGCCAATAAACTCCTCTCCATCGGGAGTAAGGCTCATGCCCTTCGGAGAGCGCTTGAAAATCTGTATTCCGAGCTCGCCTTCGAGCTCCTTTATGGAGCGGCTAAGGTTAGGCTGTGCTATGATAAGCTTTTCCGCCGCCTTGTTGAGGGAGCCGGTTCTTGCTACCTCAACGGCGTATTTCATGTGCAGAATATTCATAATGGTATCTTCCTCTTTCTTAGAGATTACTGCTATATTATATCATTAAACTATATCAAAATCAATATGCTGTTCTCCTTGACAATATATCCTGCAGGGAGTATAATAGCTTTACCTCAAAGAATATGCCCTTTAAGGAAGTGATGAATTGGCAAAAAAATATGAAATAGATATGTGCAGCGGCGCAATACTGCCTAAGCTTCTAAAGCTTGTACTGCCCCTTATGCTTTCAAGCGTGCTGCAGCTTTTGTTCAATGCGGCGGATATAATCGTAGTAGGAAATTTCGGCGAGGAGCATTCTCTCGCAGCAGTAGGCTCAACCACCGCCCTGGTAAACCTGATGACCAATCTCTTTTTAGGGCTTTCCACAGGGGCGAACGTTCTCTGCTCAAGATATATGGGTGCCGAGGACGAAGATCGGGTGAATAAGACGGTTCATACCTCTATTTTTCTGAGTATAGTAAGCGGCGTGGTAATGACCTTCGTAGGGGTGCTTTTTTCGGGGGAATTGCTGGCGCTTATGAGTACGCCGCCGGAGGTTTTAGAGCTTTCCGCCCTTTATCTTCGGATATACTTCCTCGGAATGATAGCTATGATGATATATAATTTCGGAAGCTCAATTCTCCGTTCGAAGGGCGACACGAAAAGACCTCTCTATTATCTTACCTTTTCGGGAGTAATAAACGTTATTCTTAATATTATCTTCGTAGTTTTCTTTAAGCTGGACGTTGCAGGAGTAGCTCTTGCCACCGTTATTTCACAGTGCATTTCTGCGGCGCTTGTTATCCGCTGTCTTATAAAGGAGGAGGGCGCCTTTAAATTCAGCTTTAAAAATCTGCTCCCCGACGGAAAAATAGTAGGAAGAATTCTCGGAATAGGTATTCCTGCAGGCTTTCAAGGCGTAGTATTCTCCCTCTCAAACGTAGTTATCCAGTCCTCAATTAACAGCTTCGGTCCGATAGTTATGGCGGGAAGCGCGGCGGCGGCAAGCATAGAGGGCTTCGTCTGGGTATCCATGAACGCCTTTTCACAGGGCGCTATTACCTTTATGAGTAACAATATCGGCGGCGGTAAATACAGCAGAATCAACCGAATCTGTGTTATTTCCTGCGCTTCGGCGGCGGTTACGGGGCTTGTTCTCGGCGGTCTCGCCTACCTTTTCGGCGCTCCTCTTCTCGGTATATACGACCCTCGACCCGAGATAATCGAGCCGGGGCTGATAAGAATGGGTCTTGTCTGCGGCTTTTACTTTACCTGCGGACTTATGGACTGCATCGTAGGTAATATAAGAGGTATGGGCTTTGCGGTTGCGCCTACGATAGTATCTCTTTTAGGCGCCTGCGGCCTCAGAATACTCTGGATTTCCACATTATTTCAGCTTCCCGAGCTTCATAATGAGTTTATGCTGTTCCTGTCCTACCCCGTTTCATGGGTAATAACCTTTATTGTACATTTTATATGCTTTATCTTTATGAGAAGAAAATTCCCTAAAACGGAACTTAATTCCGATAATGCTGTATGATATGATGCCGCTTGACTGCTGTTTGCAGTTAGGCGGCGTTTATTTTTAGTATTTTAACGCTTTAACTGCTAAAATGTACCATATAATTTGTAAAAAACAACGAAAATGGGTATTGCTACTTGTATTATTGATAAAACTTTACAAAAAATAATTGACTTTTTTATCGTCTTTGTGTATAATATGGTTAATAATATAAAGAGAAGTGTACCTATTTACACAGCCTGTCGATAAACCGCCATCTGCGTCGTCAACTGCATAACGGCAGGCACAAAGCCTAGCCGTCACACAGTTTCCTAGCATCTGACGATTTCTCGGCAGTCTGAGGCTTTGTTTTTCTACAAGTAACAGCTTTTATATATTATCTTGCAGAAAGCAGCGAAAGGAGGTGAAAATATGGTAACGAACGCAGTAGCTTTTAACATGAGCGGCGGTACAAATGCCCCCGTACAGCGCAGCGAAAGCGAAAACGGCTTCTCCGATGTATTAGATTCGGTGAATAAGGCTTCTCCTAAGACCACAAGGTCGGAAAGCGGCGAAAAATTCGCTTATACCGAGGTAAGAGGTACAGAAAAAGCCGTGGCAGCCGAAACCTCTTCTCCCGAAATGTCCGAAAAGGCAGGAGAAATTCTCGATGAAGCGGCGTCTTCCTTAAGAATAGCATTTTCCGAGCTCGTCGAAAGCCTTAAAAGCGAAACCGACGAGGACGCTAAGAACGAAATTATTTCCGCCCTTCTCGAAATTCTCCGGAAGCTTAAGCCCGAAAACGAGGACGACGAGAATATGACAGGCGTTATGGAGCTGCTTATGACAGTTCTTGTACCTGCTGAAAATTCCGACGTAAGCTCCGAAGTAAGCGAAAACGGCGATATTACTGCTGTTGAAGCGTATTCGGCGGTTGACGAAAAAAGCGGAGAAATCCGACTTATAAGCGAAGGAAGCGGCACTACGGAAACAATGGCGCAGGCTCCCGAAGCCGAAAAGAACAGTATTCCTACAGCGGCAGCTCCCGTTCAGCAGGAAGCGCAGCCAGCCGAAGCGGCAGAGACTAAGCCCGAAATGCCCGAAAACAGGCTCGAAAGACTACTTAACGAGATTCTCTCGGAGGCTAAGAAGGATTTAGGACTTACCGAGGCAAGGCTTAGCAGTAATGACGTTGTAAGCGGCGAAAAGCTTCAGGGTATGCCCGTAAGCTTTAACCCGAAGCATAGCGACAGAAGCGGCGAATTAAGCGAAATTCTCGGAAAGAATACCCCCGAAGCAGCAGAGGTTAAGAATGCCGAAACAAAAACCGAAACCGAGGGCGCAGTTCATTTAGCGGCAAATCTTTTCGATAATACCCCGAATGTAACGGCAAGGCTCGAAAGTCAGCCCCTTATTTCCGAAGCTAACGAAGCGGCTCCCCCTGAGGTACAGACCGGCGACGAAATACTGGCAAGAATGGAAAGCCTCAAAAACGGCGAAACCGAGTTCACAATGGTGTTAAACCCCGAAAGTCTCGGAAGAATAACCGTTAAGCTCGTAACATCGGGCGAAAGAGTGGCGGTACAGATTACTGCCGAAAACCCCGATACAGGAAAGCTCCTCGAAGCGAGAACGGAAAATCTTACGGCTATGCTCCGTGATAACGGCGTAGAGCTTGAACGCTGTCAGGTTGTTTCAGAGGGCGAAAATGCCGGACTTATGCAGGACAGCTATGAGGGAAGCAGCAAGAATCCCTACAGCAGACAGGAAGAAAACGGGCAGGACGAGAACGACGAGGAGGAAAGCTTCTTCGACCTTCTCCAGAGTATATGAGAAAGGAGGAAAATATGGCAGGAATCGACGGAATCAACACCATTCAGGACAATTACGAGAAGTATAAGGATATGTTTACCAATAAGGATAACGACCTTATTACCATGGAATCCTTCTACCAGCTTCTTGTGGCTGAAATGCAGAATCAGGACCCCTTAGAGCCTACCTCAAATACGGAATTCATTTCCCAGATGGCGAGCTTTACGTCCTTACAGGCACAGCAGGACAACTTCAAGACCCAGCAGCAGAATTACGCAAACTCTCTCGTAGGAAAAACGGTTACGGTAGCAACCATGAGCGGCGAGCTTATTACAGGTAAGGTTAATTACACAACCTTCGGCGACACTCCCCAGGTTAACGTAAACGGAAGCAACTACAATCTCTCCGCAATAAAGCAGCTTCATACGGGAAACGAGGCGGTAAGCGGTATAAGCGATTACGGCGCTTTTGCGACAGGACTTCTCGGAAAGAATGTTATGGTGCAGGCTACCGATGTTAACGGAACAACCTTCATAGACGAAGGAACGGTAAGCTCTCTCGAAATTCAGGACGGCGAGATAAGACTTGTAATAAACGGCTACGCCTATAAGCCTTCCGATGTAGTAAGAGTTACCGAAGCGGTAAAAGCCGAGGAAACACAGCAGAGCGACGCGGAATATACCGACGAAGAGGATATCGCCGATATCGAGGACGAGGAATTATACGAGCTTTTTAACTAAGGAAAGGATTTGAGCAGGATGCTGATAAGCGAGTATCTTGCCGCACGGAATTCCATAAGCGTAAGTACGGGTACGGCAGGATCACAGAACCTGAACCGACAGGCTGAAACCGCAGACAATGGCGGCTTTGCCGAAGCGCTTCGGGATAAGCTTCAGGGGCGGCAGGTTGAATTTTCGGGTCACGCAATAAGACGTCTCGAAAGCAGGCAGATTGACGTATCGGAAAACGATAAAATGGAAAGACTTAACCGCGGCGTTGAGCTTGCGGCTGAAAAGGGAAGCGAGGAAAGCCTCATTCTTGTGGACAGCACAGCCTTCGTTGTAAGCGTAAAGAACAACAGGGTTATTACAACCGTGTCGGCAGATGATTTAAAAGGAAACGTATTCACAAACATTGATTCCACCGTTATAATTTAGTATCGGACCGCGGAGCAGGGCTCCAAGGAGATATTTCGCTCTCCCGAACGACGGACGGAGGGCGGCGGTGGTAGAAAGGAACTAACCACTATGATGAAATCATTATACTCCGGTGTAGCCGGAATGAAAACCCATAACCAGCGTATGGACGTTATAGGTAACAACGTATCGAACGTTAATACTACTGCATACAAGACAAGTACAGTTACCTTCAAGGACGTATATTATCAGACAAAGAGAAACGCCTCCGCCGGCGACGCTACCTCGGGCGGTACAAACCCCACACAGGTAGGCTACGGCGCGTCTCTCGGCACAATCCAGCAGGTTATGACCCAGTCGGGCTTTAACCAGACGGACAGCGTTTTTGACTGTGCACTTCAGGGCGAAGGCTTCTTCCAGGTAATGGACCAGGCAGGAAACGTATTCTATACCCGTGCAGGTGTTTTCTCCGTAGATAGCTACGGTAACCTCTGCGACCCCAACGGTTACATAGTTTTAGGCGTAAGCGGCGACCCCACCAACGTTGAGGGCGGATCCTCACAGCGTATCAATCTTAAGATTCCTTCGGTTGATAACAATGTTGCAAGCGCAGAAAAGACAGTAAACGGCTACGACGTTACCGTTTCCGCAAGCACTTATGGCGAGGAAGGCAATATTTCCTTCACTATCATCGATTCCAATACCCCTTACGCTACAAAAACAGGTACAAACCTTACCATATATATGGACCTTTCGCAGGAGTTCGGTTCTGCACAGTATGCCGCTCTTTATGAAGAATACGGCGATACAATAACCGCTCTCGAAAACGGCGAAGAGGTTGACGCTGCAACTCTTGCCGAGCTTCAGACTGCGTCTCAGTCGGCTTTTGACGCAGCTATCGCAGAATTCCAGCTTGCGCTCAACAACGCTATCGAACAGGGTGGTGTAGGTCTCCCCGAAGGAGTACTGCCCCTTAATATTGATTTCGGCACAGCTCCTCCCTATAACGAGGTGCTTGCACAGAGCGCTTCCAATACTCTCCAGCTCACAAAGCCCGCAGTAGGAGAGGACGAAGAGGCGGCTTATCTTGATATGGTATTTACGGCAGATACAGCAGGAGAATACGCCAATAAATACGAAATGAACGTAAAGACCGTAAGCGGTCAGAGTACTGTTACAGCAAAATGGAAGGGCGACGTTCTTACTATTACCCTCCCCGAAACAGGCGCTACCGTTGAGGATATCCAGACCGCTATTACCGAAGCGGCAGGAAGCGATCCCAAGAAGAATATTACCGTTGCAGTTTACACCTCCACAATGGAAGAGGACGAAAACGGCAATTTAATCAGAACAAGAGGGGACGCTATCGACGGCGCTATTGATTTCGATTTCGGCGCCGCTTTAGGTAAGAATACCCAGAGAGTAGGTCTCGACGGCGGTAAGGATAACTTCTTCTCCGATATGGCTACCGCTTTAAGTACGGTTACTCTCCAGGACGGTAGAGTTGCCGCTGAACAGGCAGTTGACGACCTTCAGACAGTCATGATTGACACAGACGGCGTAATCTACGGCGAGCACGCCGTACACGGACTTCTCCTCCTCGGACGTATCGATATAGCTACCTTCGAGAACCCTACCGGTCTTGAACAGGTAGGCACCTCCCTTTGGAAGGAGTCCCTTGCTTCCGGCGAAGCGCAGATTAAGATTGCAGGTAAGGACGGCGCAGGCGAGGTTGTTTCGGGCGCACTCGAAATGTCCAACGTTGACTTAGCCCAGGAATTCTCCGATATGATCATTACTCAGAGAGGTTACCAGGCTAACTCCCGTATCATTACTGTTTCGGATACAATGCTCGAGGAGCTCGTAAATCTTAAACGATAATTAACGCATAAGCGACGGTAGAAAAGGCAATACAGTACAAAGATTGCGTACGGATCAAGACGGTCTTTGTGCGGTGTTGCCTCAGCTATCGTCGCAGTTGTGCGCTTTTATGCTGTCGTATTTTTGGGGAAAATAACTTTTCGCCCCATAATATGAAAGGAGCGGTAATATGGTAATTCTGACGAAGCTTAACGGAAAACCCATTATGCTTAACGAGGCCCATTTCGAAAACGTAACGGAAACCCCCGATACGGTTATAACTATGGTCAACGGTCATAATTATATTGTACAGGAATCAATCGAGGAAATTTTTACTAAAATTGTCGGCTTTAACCGGGTCGGCAGAACAAGAGGCAGAGGACCGGGCACGGATGTCTGAGACTGCCCCAATATAAAAACTGGAGGGATCCTTTTTGAACATAACACTTATCATAGGCTGGGTAGTTTCCCTTGCGCTGGTTGTATTCGGTATTCTGCAGGGCGGTACCTTCGATATGTTTATCGATGTCCCGTCGCTTGCTATTACCCTTGGCGGCTCCTTAGGCGTACTTATCGCCATGTCTCCGCTGTCTTTGCTTAAAACTGTTCCTAAGCTTTTCAAGATAGCGATACTGCCCCCTAAATACGACCCGAAAAAGTACATATCCGATATTGTTGAATTTGCTAAGGTAGCGAGAAGTAAGGGCTTACTTGCTCTCGAAGAGGGCGCCAATAAATGCGACGACCCCTTTATGAAGCAGAGCCTTATGCTTATCGTTGACGCTAACGATTCCGCTAAGGTAAGGGAAATGCTGGACTCCTCCCTTGACTTTATGGACGAGCGACACGCCGCAGGCAGAGAGTTCTTCGCCAAGGGCGTAAGTATGTGTCCTGCCTTCGGTATGATCGGTACCCTCGTAGGTCTTGTTATAATGCTTAACAATATGGACGGCGGCGACCTCGGTAAGGCTATGGCTACCGCACTTATCACAACCTTCTACGGCTCCCTTTTTGCCAACGTTTTCTTCGCTCCTCTCGAAACTGCCCTTAAGAACGCTCATGACAGCGAAATGCTCTGTATGCAGATAGTGGTTGAGGGCGTTATGGCTATTGCAGCAGGTTCAAACCCCAAGATGATTCAGGAAAAGCTTGAATTTATGCTCCCGAGAAGCGAAAAGAGCGAGGACGGAGCTTCAGAGTAAAATTATTCCGGCTATTGCAATAAATACAATTTTGTGATATAATATATAGGTTAAATTGAATTACTGTTAGATATGTACCGAAAGGAGGCGGGAAGATGGCGAAAAAAAAGCAGGAGGTAAAGCAGGGACTTGCCGAATGGATGGCAACCTATTCGGATATGGTAACCCTTCTGATGTGTTTCTTCGTGTTGCTTTATGCGTCATCAACCCCCGATGAAACAAAATTCCAGTACATATTCCAATCCTTTAACAGCCAGGGTCAGTACGTTAATCCCTTCGTTTTCGAGGAGGTTGACGACGGCGACAGCAAAACCGATAACGACGGTAACTCTTCTATTCCTGCAGGTGCAGGCACAGGCACACAGATTGACGAGGGCGAGTCGGGAATAGGTCTTCCCAACAATTTCGACGAGCTCTTCGCCTGGGTTTCCAAGGCGGCGGCATCAAGCGAGCATTCCGAGGCAATAAGCGTTTATCAGACCTCCTCGGGTCGTATAAATATCCGTCTTAATAACTCAATAATGTTCGCAGGAGACAGCGCGGTTCTTCTCGAAAGCGGAAAGCAGGCGCTCCGTGACATTATGCCCGGTATAAAGGCGGTTAAGGAGTACATAAAGAACGTCCGTGTGCAGGGTCATACGGCGGCAGGACTTTCTGCCGTAAACGACTGGGACTTATCCTCGGCGAGAGCCTGTTCGGTTGTAAAATATCTCGATTACAACGTTGTGGTTGAAAGCGAGAAGTTTGTTACGGAGGGACGTGGTCCCTACGACCCTATCGCCGATAACAGCACCGAAGAGGGCAGAAGCGAAAACCGAAGAGTTGAGATTGTTATTATAAGAAATGAAAAGGCAATAAGCGATACCGCTATTCTACAGGATATCCTCCAGTATGACTATGGTATTATACAATCGCAGACCGACCCGCAGGATAGAAATGACCCCAGCGGCGGAACAAGCCCCGATTCAATTCAGCAGATTATCGACAGTCTTGACGATAAATATCAGTCTCACGGCGTAACAGGCGAGCAGGGCGAAATCGACTATACGGGACCTGTTTTTGAGACGCCGATATACGAAATCCCCGAAAGCATTCTCCGGGAGGTAACGGAAGAAGCCGCCGAGGGAGAAGCGGAAGGATAATTTTAAACATACTGCTATATATAAAAGAGAGGTGAACTTAATTGGCTGAAACCCTTACTCAAGAGCAGATTGACGCCCTTCTAAACAGCGCTATGTCGGGAGAGGTTGTCGAGACAAGCGATGATAAGGGTCCTGATGCGAAGCTATACGACTTCAGGGCACCGAAAAAGTTCACAAAGGAACGAATAAAGATACTGGACGGTATCTTCGACAACTACGCAAGACTACTTTCTTCATATCTGACGGGGCTTTTAAGGCTTTACTGTAAGGTAAGCCTCGCCTCTATCGAGGAACAGAGATATTTCGAATTCAACAACGCCCTTCCCGATTATGTTATGATGGGAACGGTGGATATGGGCATAAGGGACGACGACCTTGAAACGCCGATGACGATTATCCAGCTTTCAAACTCCCTCACCTATATCCTTATTGACCGACTTTTAGGCGGAAGGGGCGAGTATAAGGACGCCGAGCGTGATTTTACCGAAATCGAAGTAAGTATTATGGATAAAATCATAAACAATATGGCGGCTCTTCTCCACGACCCCTGGGAGCCTTATGTAGAGGTAAACCCGAACGTTGTGAATATCGAAACCAACTCCCGTGTTTTTTCGGCAGTAGATTATGACGATACGGTTATGCTGGTGTGCCTTGAGGCAACGGTAAGCGATACAAAGACAATCATTACTCTTTGTATTCCTGCACTGAGCCTTGACGGTGTAATGCAGAAATACGTTTCGAAAACCGCAAGAAGTACGAGAAAATTCGACGCGGTAAGAGAGCAGGAGCGAAGAGATAATATAATGAACGCTCTTAATAATTCCTCTCTTGAAATAACTGCTGAGCTCGGAAAAACAACCCTTGATTTGTATGACGTGCTTAATCTCCAGATTGACGACATAATACCCCTTGACAAGAGCATAAACAGCAACGTTATTCTGAAAATCGGAGACAGAACCTGGTTTGACGGAAAGCTCGGGTCTTTCAATCAGAATAAGGCAGTTAAAATTGAAAATGTTTTCAGAATTGAGGTTTAACTGATGGATTTAATAGAACTTTCGGAGCTTGAAAAGGACGCCCTTGGCGAAATAATGAATATAAGCATGGGCAGCGCCGCAACAGCAGTATCCGAACTTCTTAACGCCAAGGTATGGATTACCACGCCCAGGGTTAACGTCACCAAGGTCAACGATATGACCCGATATGACAACTTAGAGCCTGCGGTTTGCGTAAAAATTGAATACATAAAGGGTCTTTCGGGCTCTAACCTTATGGTGCTGAGGCAGGATGACGTACAGATGATTTTAAATCAGCTCATGGGTCAGCCTCTCGTAGTTACTCCCGATTTCGAATTCGACGAGCTTAATATAAGCGCCGTTTCCGAGGTTATGAACCAGATGATGGGCGCAAGCGCAACGGCTCTTTCGGATTTTCTCGGTATTACCATTGATATCTCCACCCCTACGCCCTATATAATGAATCAGGTAAATCTTTCTCAGGTTCAGGATATGGACCCGGAGGAGAATATCGTCGAGATTTACTTTGATATTACCATTGACGGCGTTATTAAGTCAGAATTCGCTTCTATTATGAGCGTTAAGCTGGCTAAATATATAGCGACAAAAATGCTTGGCGAGGCTACGGGCAGTATGGAGGAGTTTATGGAAGCTCCCCCTGTGACTGCGGCACAGCCTGCACCTACACCGGCTCCGGCGCCTGCGCCAATGCAGCAGCCCGAGCCAATGCCCCAGATGCAGCAGCCAATGCCCCAGATGCAGCAGCCAATGCCCCAGATGCAGCAGCCTATGCCACAGATGCAGCAGCCTATGCCACAGATGCAGATGCCGCAAATGCAGCAGCAGCCGATGCCCCAGATGCCGCCTATGGGCGAGCAGGGTCCAGCTTACGGCTATCCGCCCTACGGATACCAGCAGCCCTACCCCTATCCGGGACAGCCGCCATATTATCAGCCCCAGCCTATGAACGTCCAGACGGCTCAGCTTCACCAGTTCGACGCTCCCGATATACAGCTTTCGGGGGAACAGAAAACGAATCTGCAGCTTCTTATGGGCGTACCGCTGGAAATCTCGGTTGAGATAGGAACTGCAAAAAGAAAGGTTAAGGATATCCTCGAATTTACACAGGGTACCATAATCGAGCTCGAGCGTCAGGCAGGCGCTCCCGTTGACATAATCGTTAACGGAAACCTTATCGCCAAAGGAGATATCGTCGTAATCGACGATAACTTCGCCGTAAGAATAACGGAAATAATGAAATCCAAGCTTATGGATTCAATAAATAAGGAGTAACATAATGGATAAGAAGATTTTACTTGTTGACGACGCAGCTTTCATGAGAATGCTTATTAAGGATACCCTGACAAAGAACGGCTACACAAGTATCATTGAAGCCAATGACGGTGCAGTAGCTTGTCAGATGTATGAAGCAGAAAAGCCCGACCTCGTTATTATGGACATCACTATGCCCAATAAGACAGGTATCGAAGCTCTCGCAGACATCAAGAAGATGAACCCTTCCGCTAAGGTAATTATGTGCAGCGCTATGGGTCAGGAGGCTATGGTTGTCGAAGCAATCAAGCTCGGTGCTTTAGACTTTATCGTTAAGCCCTTTAAGCCCGACAGAATTATTTCCACAGTTACAAAGATTCTCGGTTAATTTATGGATATTCTTTGGGTTGTTCTTAGTCTTATCGGGGTACTGGGTCTGTTTTTCGTCCTTATCTATGCCCTTAAGAAGCTTAACAGCGGAATCGGCTTCGGGGGCGGCAGTAAGATGAGGGTAATAGACCGTGTAACCGTAGGAAGAGAGGGCGCCTTGCTGGTTGTGAGCGTAGCGGGAAGGCTTATGCTTATCGGTGCTGCTTCGGGTCATATCGAAAAGCTTGGCGAACTTGATATGACGCCCGAGGAGTATATGGCACAGTCGGCAAATTCCTCCGCTCCCTCCTTCGCCGAGGCCTTTTCAGCAGTATTAAAGCAGAAAAAGGAAAAACAGGGCGAAGAAAAAGGAGATAAGAATGTTTAAAAAAGCGATAAAAGACAACGGCAGGCTTTTTCTTAGATTCTTTGTTTCTCTTGTCGTAACCTGTATCCTTATGTCGGTTTTAAGCTTTACCGTAAGTGCCTTAAGTGCTTCGGAGACAGGCTCGGCTACAGAAACTGAAATCCTTGCGGAAAATCCCGACGCTATTACGGGCGAAAATATCGACAGCTCGGTTATGAAGGAGCTTATCGGTATCGACGGGTCACAGACTCTCGAAATCGTACTTCTTATAACTATTCTTTCGATAGCTCCCTCTATTCTCGTAATGGTAACCTCCTTTACGAGAATTATAATAGTATTCAGCTTTTTAAGAAACGCAATGCAGACCCAGTCAATTCCGCCAAACTCGGTTTTAACGGGCCTTTCGTTGTTTCTTACGGTATTTATTATGTGGCCGACCTTTACGGATATTGCCGAAAACGCTTATACCCCCTATTCGAACGGAGAAATAGAGCTTTCGGAAATGGCAGACAGGGCTTCCGACTCCCTTAAAACCTTTATGCTTAAGAATACTACAAAGTCGAATATGCAGTTTTTCCTTGATTTATCGGGGAAATCCGTATATGAAGAGAAGCCGTCGGAGGAACAGCCTGCCGAAGAGGACAGCGCTTTTACCCCCATAGAGCCTCTCCCCGACTTATTCGGCGAAAAGGTTGACCTTAACGAAACGACAGAGGAGCTGACGGATTTTACCGACCAGCTGGGTCTTGAAACGGTTATACCCGCCTTTATTGTTAGCGAGCTTACAAGAGCCTTTCAGATGGGCTTCCTGCTCTTTATACCCTTCCTCGTTATAGATATTGTAATTTCGTCAACGCTTATGGCTATGGGTATGATGATGCTTCCCCCTTCAATGATATCCCTGCCCTTTAAGGTTATGCTCTTCGTCCTTGTTGACGGCTGGCAGCTTCTTGTGGGCACAATAGTAAGCTCCTTTAACGTATAGCTTTAAAGAGAGGAGGAATCGGCTTGTCCGTAGATCTTGTACTTGAAATACTTACCGAGGCGCTTATGCTCGCCTTTAAGCTTGCCGTTCCGACCCTTCTTATTGCTATGGTGGTGGGTCTTATAATTGCAATTCTACAGGCGGCAACCCAGGTTCACGAGCAGACCCTTACCTTCGCCCCTAAGGCGATAGTGGTGGCTCTGGGGCTTCTTGCTATGGGTCCCTGGATGTGCAGCAGCATAATCGACTTCTTTAACTATATTGTCGATATAATGGCGAGAACGGGTCTGTAAAATGGAGCTTCTTAATACCGTTCTCGGAAATTTTACGGGTTTTCTCTTCGTCCTTTGCAGGATAACGGGGATTTTCACCTTTAATCCGATTTTTTCAAGAAATAACGTACCCAACAGGGCAAAGGCGGCTATGTCCATAGCTCTTTCTGTGGTGGTGCTGGTAATGCAGGGCGGCGAGGCAGCCCTGCCGCAGTTCAGCGGCGTTATCGGCTTCTTCCTTATCGTGATAAAGGAGCTTTTTATCGGCTTCGTATTCGGCTTTTTTACGAATATGATTATGACGGCAATCGTCTATGCCGGAGAAATAATCGATACACAGGTGGGTCTCGGTATGGCGAAGGCCATGGACCCCTCTACGGGCGTGACAATGCCCCTGTTCGCTAATCTTTACTATTATCTTTTTATATTATATTTTTTCCTGACGGAGGGGCATTTAAGCTATATAAAGCTTTTCGCCCTGTCCTACGAGACAATACCTATCGGCTATGATTTTACCGTTGCTACCCTCGACCTTACCTATGTAATAGTGAACTATTTCGGAACGGTTCTTACCCTTGCGGTTAAGTTCGCCCTTCCTATAATAGCGGCGGAGCTTATAACGGAAATCTGCGTAGGACTTATGATGAAGGCTATTCCTACAATTCAGGTTTACGTTGTAAATATCCAGCTTAAGGTTATAGTGGGCTTTATGGTGCTTTTGGCGGCGGCGAGACCTATGTCGGAGTTTATCGAGGGACTTCTCGGAATACTTTTCGAGAATCTTTATGTAATGTCGGGAAGCTTTGTCTGATACGGTGGTGGTTTAAATGGCAGGCGAAGACAAAACCGAAAAAGCCACGCCGAAAAAAAGGCGTGACGCACGAGAAAAGCAAGGCTCGGTTTTACAGAGCAACGAGGTTGTAACGGCAGTCTCCGTTCTCGGCTCCTTTTCTGCCCTTGCGGTTCTGGCTTCCTTTATCTTCATAAACCTCACCGGGGTCGTTTCAAGAGGGATTACTGCCGTAGGCGAGCCCTTTTATAACGATATCAGCACTTACACAAACATTTTCCTTAATGTAATTATAGACAGCGCTATTATGATACTGCCCCTTACTACGATAATATTCTTCGTAGTAGTCATAACGGTAATGGCGCAGACTAAGGGACTTTTTACCATGAAGCCCTTAGGCTTCAAGTTTTCGAGACTAAGCCCTTTAAGCGGAATAAAAAAGCTGTTTTCAATGCAGTCCGTAGTAGGCGTAGTAAAGGGGCTTATCGAGCTTACGGCGGTAATAATCGTCGCCTATGGGCAGATAGAGAGCAGGTTTACCGAAATAATAAACCTTATCGATACCGACCCCATACAGGCGGTAGGCTATATCGCCAACACAATTTTCAGCATTGTTATGCTTATGTGCATTATATTCGTTTTCGTAGCGGCAGGAGATTATCTCTTCCAATGGTGGCAGTTTGAAAAAAATCTCCGTATGTCGAAGCAGGAAATCAAGGACGAATATAAACAGATGGAGGGTGACCCCCAGATAAAAAGCAAGATTAAGCAGAAACAGCGCGAAATGGCACAGCGCAGAATGATGGAGGACGTACCTACCTCCGACGTAGTAGTAAGAAACCCTACCCATTATGCGGTGGCTATTAAATACGATTCCGATAAGTATGATGC
>JAEDHF010000022.1 GCA_016297165.1 Oscillospiraceae bacterium
TAGTTCAATTTTATACTGAACTCCGTCGATAACCGCCCCTACGGCGTAGTATTCCCCCATAGGTATATTTTTAAGCTTAAGCTTAATATAGGTGCCGCTGAATTTAAAGCGCACATTACTTCCTGCATAAATAAACATAGGCTCGGTCTTACTTCCGCCTATTCGTCCCATATAGTATAATGCCTCGTTATCGGGTGTAAAAATAGCCATTTCTTTTCCTTTCTGTGCAGTCTCCACACTAACGTACTATAGTCATAATATCACATATTTTTTCAAAATGCAATAGCTAAAATCTATTGACAATTTAGCTAAACAGTGCTATTATTAAGGTAAATTAAACTAACGAAAGGAAGCCAATATGAAAAAGGTTTTATCTATTGTTTTACTCTGTGCAGTAATCCTTTCCGCCGTTTCCTGCGGAAATACTCCTGCTGTAACAGAAGCTACGGGAACAACCGCTCCTGCAGAAACAAGCTCAGCCGAGGAAACCCCCGGAACAACAACGGCTGATACTACAGTATCAGAAGCTGAAACCAACGCGCCGGAAACAGAAGGAAAGGAAATACCTGAGGATATGGAATATAAAATTGAAAACGGAATTAACGAGAGAATGAAGGCTCTCTCCGAGCTCGTTCCGGGTAATAAGGCACGTCTTGCCAAGGTGTTGAAGCGTGCACAGGCAGGGGAAGAAATTACCGTAGCCTATCTCGGCGGCTCAATTACACAGGGCTCAAGCGCAGGTCCCGGAGCCTGCTACGCCGATCTTACCACAAAATGGCTTCAGGAGCAGTTCCCCGACGCTAAAATAACCGCCGTTAACGCAGGTATCGGCGCAACAGGCTCCTACATAGGCGTTTACAGAACCGACCGTGATGTTCTCGTACATAAGCCCGACCTTGTGTTCATAGATTTCTCCGTTAACGATACAACCGAACACACACAGCGCAATATCGAATCCTATGACGGCGTACTAAGAAAGCTCTGGCTTTCCGAAAGCGCTCCCGCTATCGTTACAATCGCTATGACTATGGAGGACGGTACAAGCTTCCAGGAGCAGCACAGCGCAGTCTGCGCCGCCTACGATATCCCTATGATTTCCTATAAGAACGCTATTCTTGATGTAATCGACAATGGCCATATAGTATGGAAGGATATCTCCGACGATAATATTCATCCCAATGTACCCGGTCACGCTGTTCTTACCGAGCTTATTACAAGCTATCTGCAGGGCGTAATAGACGAGCTCGATACTATAGATACCGAAAAGGAAAGCGATTTCAGTACTGTTTATGCCAGCGATAAGTACTCCACAGCGGCTCTTATCGTTCCCGAAAACGATACTCCCGCAAATGCAACAGGCTGGGAAACAAAGCTCGACATATTCGGCAATTTCGGCGGCTACTGGCAGGTACGCTCCGGAGACGGCAGCTTTGAAGGAGTTGAGCCCCTTAAGTTTGAGGTTGAAGCTAAGTCAATCGGCGTATTCTACGGAAAGCTTGTATCAAAGGGCGGAACCTTCGACGTTGTTGTTGACGGCGAGGTAGCTAAAACAATCAACAGCGATTTCAAGGGCGGCTGGGGCAGCTACGTAGAAGCGGAAGCGGTAATCGACTTTGACGAATGCGGTACCCATACGGTAGAAATCGTCCCCCATACAGGAAATGGCGCAGTAGTAAGAATTTCAGCAATAGCAATCACAAAGTAAGCATAAACAGAAATATCCCCGATAGGGACTTAAGCCTATCGGGGATTATTTGCGTTTATCTTATCTGAACTCTCTTACGATATTATCCATTCTCGTTGCGTTATCCGAAACGGAATTAGCGATTCTTGCGCTTTCCTCTGCGGTCTGTGAATTCTGTGTAATAACCTGTGAGATAAGCTGGATACGCTCCTTAACGGTGGAAATATTGTCGCTCTGCCTACGGGTCATTTCGTTTATCGTATCAGCATGAGCCGCACTGTCGGAAACTGTTTTCATTACGGAGTTAAGGTGCTCAGCTACCTTTTCTACCGTATCCTTACCCTTCTTTACCGACTGGATTGAGCTGTCGATAAGCTGGGTCGTGTTCTGGGCTGCGTCTGCGCTCTTTGAAGCTAAGTTTCTTACCTCGTCCGCTACAACCGCAAAGCCCTTGCCTGCCTCTCCTGCACGGGCAGCCTCAACGGAAGCGTTAAGGGCGAGAATATTTGTCTGAAAGGCGATATCCTCGATAGTTTTAACGATAGTCTGGATTTTTCCGGAAGAATCCTCGATTTCAGCCATAGCCGAAAGCATATTGTTCATTTCCACGTTGCTTTCTTCGATAAGCTTTGTGCTGAGTCTTGCTACAGAAGAAGCCTTTTCGGATTCAATAAGACTGTTGTCCGTTTCCTTTGCGATTCTTGCCATATCGCTTGTAATTTCGGTAATAGCCGCCTGCTGTTCCTCTGCGGAAGCGTTGATATTAGCGGCAATATCTCTCATATTCTCGGAGGAATTGCTTACGTCGGAGGAAATTCTTGCAATTTCGGAAACTACTCTCGACTGGTTTTCCGTTAAAGCCTCGCTCTCCTCCATCTGGGACTTGACCTGTTCAAGAAGTCTGTCTGCGGAAGCCTTTGCCTCTTCGGCGGAATCGATATACTTAACGGAACAGCTTACGAGATACATAATCATATAAGCGCCGATATTTACGCCGAGAAGACCCTTTATAAGCCCCTCGATACCCGTAGCCTCACCGTAAAAGAAATCCTTCATAAAGAAGCCGGCGATGCTTACTGCATCGATTATTGCAATCTGCGCTATAAGGCATTTCTTTTGATAATATACCGCCGAAATAGCCATAGCGGCAATAAGCAGAGGGAACATATTGTGAAACTCGTGCTTCGCTGTGGACATTACGATAATAATGCCGATAACCATAATTGAAAGAATAACGCCTCTCGTTACGATAGTAGCCTTATCCTTAAGAATAAGGGTAACTGCGGCGGCGATAATACCCAGCAGCAGAATTATTGCTCCCAGCAGAAATGTTCCCGATACAACGTTTATCACGCCAAACAGGAGACACACGCCAACTACCACAAACATATGTATCTTTACTATTTTTTCGCTTACGAAATTCTGAACGCTTCCTTTGGTTTCCATACAAACTCCTCCATATTATATATAGTATATTTTACAATAAAAGGAGAATAATGTCAATATAAATTATACGGCGTATTTGTTTTTCAGTAGAATAATTAAAATATAGCCTGTATTTTAGGTAAAATGCAAAAATAGCTCTTACAGTTATACTGTTACGGGCAGCCCGAAGTAGCAAAAGAACCTTTTTTGAATATAATATGGTAAGTGCAGGATTTTTTATAAAAAACAGTTGACAAATCCGCTGTACTGTGCTATTATTCATATAAGATAGAGGCGCAGATTTAAAGAGTAGCATTAACGCCAATAGTTCAACATATTGTTAATGTGAAAGGTAACTCTGCCGAAGAGTGTATAGGTTGAAATATACTCGTCTGGTTGTGCGTTTAATAGGCGTACGATTGTCATCTTATCCGATTAACGGACGATGGAGCGCTATCGACATAATGTCGCTTTTGCAATATTGTCAGTTATCGGTTCAGGAAATCTGAGCCGATTTTTTATTCTAAGATAAAAGGAAGGAAAAGAACTAAAATGAAACAGTATAAGGTAGGTATCATCGGCGCAACAGGTATGGTAGGACAGCGTTTTGCCGTTCTCCTCGAAAATCACCCCTGGTTTAAGGTAACAACCCTCGCCGCTTCCCCCCGTTCTGCAGGAAAAACCTATAAGGAGGCAGTAGGCGACAGATGGTTAATCGAAACTCCTATGCCTAAGGAAATGGAAAATATCGTAATCTATGACGCTACGGCAGATATCGAAAAGATTACCTCCGAGGTTGACTTCGTTTTCTGCGCAGTAGATATGAAGAAGGATGAAATCCGTGCTCTCGAAGAGGCTTACGCTAAGCATGAATGCCCCGTAATGTCCAACAACTCCGCACATCGTTTCACAGAGGACGTTCCTATGATTATCCCTGAAATAAACGACGCACACATGGCTGTTGTTGAAGCGCAGAAGGCTCGTCTCGGTACAAAGAGAGGCTTTATCTCCGTTAAGTCCAACTGCTCTATCCAGAGCTACGTTCCCGCTCTTTCTCCCTTAAGAAAGTTCGGTATCAAGAATGTTCTCGCCTGCACATATCAGGCTATCTCCGGCGCAGGTAAGACCTTCGAAACCTGGCCCGAAATGGTGGATAACCTTATCCCCTATATCGGCGGCGAGGAAGAAAAATCCGAACAGGAGCCCTTAAAGGTATGGGGTACTGTTGAAAACGGAAAAATCGTTAAGGCGGCAAGCCCCGCTATCACAACACAGTGTCTCCGCGTTCCCGTTTCTAACGGCCATTTTGCAGCAGTATTCGTAAGCTTCGAGAATAAGCCTTCTAAGGAAGAAATCCTTAAGATCTGGAAGGAATTCAAGGGCGCACCCCAGGAGCTTCAGCTCCCCTCCGCTCCCAAGCAGTTCCTAAACTACTTCGAAGAGGACAATATGCCCCAGGCTAAGCTCCACAGAAACTTAGAAAACGGTATGGCAGTTTCTATCGGCCGCTTAAGAGAGGATACACAGTACGATTACAAGTTCGTATGTCTCTCCCATAACACCTTAAGAGGCGCAGCAGGCGGCGCAGTTTTAATGGCTGAGCTCTATGCCGCAAAGGGCTATTTTGACTGATAACCCGACTATCTGCCATTTGTGAAAGGAATGGTTAATATGAAGAATACAATTTTTACAGGCGCAGGCGTTGCTATCGTAACACCTATGAACCCTGACGGTTCAATAAACTACACCCGCTACGGCGAGCTTATCGAGGAACAGATTGCCGGCGGTACCGACGCTATAGTTGTCGCAGGTACCACAGGCGAAGCCTCCACCATGACCGACGAGGAGCATATCGAAATTATCCGCTTTACAGCGGAAAGGGTTGCGAAGAGAATCCCCGTTATTGCAGGAACAGGAAGCAACGACACAGGCTATGCCATCGAGCTTTCGAAGGCTGCCGAAAAGGCAGGAGCAGACGCTCTCCTTCAGGTTACCCCCTACTACAACAAGACCTCGCAGCGTGGACTTATAGCTCATTTCAACGCTATTGCGAATGCGGTTAATATCCCGATAATTCTCTATAACGTACCCTCAAGAACAGGCGTATCTATCGCCCTCGAAACCTACATTGAGCTTGCAAAGACGCCCAACATCGTGGCAGTAAAGGAAGCGAGCGGAAATCTCTCCCTTGTAGCGAAGATTGCCGCACATACCGATTTAGACATCTACAGCGGCAACGACGACCAGATTTTACCTGTACTTTCTCTTGGCGGAAAGGGCGTAATCTCCGTTTCCTCTAACGTTATCCCCCGTGAAAAGCATGATATGGTTGCATATTTCCTTGAGGGAAGGACTGCCGAAGCCTTAGAGCTCCAGAAGAAGTACCTCGATATGGAAAATGCGCTCTTTATGGACGTTAATCCTATTCCCGTAAAGGAAGCTATGAACCTTATGGGAATGAATGTGGGCGAATGCAGGCTTCCTCTCGTAAAGATGGAGGAGACTAAGATAGAAGCCCTTAGAGCGGAGCTTAAGAAGGTTAACCTTATTTAACCGAAGCGAGGACGTAAAAATGACAAGAATAGCTATAACAGGCGCTAACGGAAAGATGGGCGGCGTAATCGCCCGTCTTATCGGAGAACGAGAGGATTGTGCAGTCTGTGCAGGTATCGACATTAACGATACCCCCAACGGACAGTTCCCTATCGTAAAAAAGCCCTTTGATTTACCCGAAAAGCCCGATGTAATTATCGACTTTTCCCACCCCAGCGCTCTCCCCGACCTTATTTCCTACTGCACGATGAACAGCGTTCCTCTTGTAGCCGCTACAACAGGCTACACAAAGGAGGAAATCGAGGAGATTAAGAAAGCGTCGGCACAGGTTCCGATTTTCTTCACCTTCAATATGTCTCTCGGTATCAATCTTCTGGTTGAGCTGGGAAAGAAGGCGGTAAGCGTTCTCGGAAACAGCTTCGATATCGAAATTGTGGAGAAGCACCATAATCTTAAAAAGGACGCTCCCTCGGGCACAGCCATTATGATAGCGGAGGCGCTCAACAAGGAGCTTGGTAACAAGATGACCTACGTTTACGACCGCCACAATGTCAGAAGGGCAAGAGAAGCCAACGAAATAGGTATGCACTCTATCCGAGGCGGTACAATCGTCGGCGAGCACGATATCATTTTCGCAGGACACGACGAGGTAATCACCCTCTCCCACAGCGCAGCGTCAAAGGAAGTCTTTGCGGCAGGCTCAATAAACGCCGCCATATTCCTTGCAGGAAAGGAAAACGGACTTTACGATATGTCCGACCTGCTAAAAGAAGCTTAATATCAAGGAATTCTAAAACCCCACGGGAAAACCGTGGGGTTTAATTTTTCCATAAGGAGCGATTTTATGACAAAGCTAACAGTTACCGAGCATATTTCCGTTGTAACCTTCGGAAGTATTCCCTCGGATAAGGAAAATGAAATGCTGCTTAATATTTTCCGTTCGGCGGCAGAGCGAAATATCTGCATTGATATGATATCAAAAACCTACGTTACCACAGATTATACCGCCGTAGCCTTCACAGTTCCTGACGAGGATATCCCTTCCCTTATAAACGCTATTGCGTCCCTTAAGCTTAAAAGAGCGCCTATGATTAGCTGCGGTCACGTTAAGCTTATAATTAAAGGTGAAGAAATGGACTGCGGAACCGGCTACGCCTTTCGCTTTATGTCCGCTATAAAATCGGCGCAGGCTACTCCCCTGCTGATTACTACAGCCGTGGACGAAATATCTGCCGTAGTGCGCCATAGCGAAAGCGTTTCCGCCGAGGAAATGCTAAGAAAGGAATTCGGGATAAAATAAAAACTCACCTGCGATATGTCGGCTTTAAGCATCTCCCGAATTCCCGGTTAAACGACTGTCTGCCTGAAACTCAAGATTTAACGATTCCTGAGTCAACATTACAAGTGAGTTTTATTATTAAATTAAGCTACTGAAAGAAACGAATTATTCGTTGATCTTTGTTACAACGCCGGAACCTACTGTTCTACCACCTTCACGGATAGCGAAACGTAAGCCTTCTTCGATAGCGATAGGAGTGATGAGCTCAACGTCCATTGTTACGTTATCGCCGGGAATGCACATTTCCTTATCAGCAGGAAGAGTGATAACGCCGGTAACGTCTGTTGTTCTGAAGAAGAACTGAGGTCTGTAGTTAGAGAAGAAAGGTGTATGACGGCCGCCTTCTTCCTTCTTTAATACGTAAACCTGGCCGGAGAACTTGGTGTGGGGGTGAATGGAGCCGGGCTTACAAAGAACCTGACCACGTTCGATTTCGCTTCTCTGGATACCACGGAGAAGAGCACCGATGTTGTCGCCTGCCTCAGCGTAATCAAGAATCTTACGGAACATTTCGATACCTGTTACAACTGTCTGCTTGGGTTCGTCTGTAAGACCTGTGATTTCAACTGTATCGTTAGTCTTGAGGATACCTCTTTCTACTCTACCGGTAGCAACAGTACCACGACCTGTGATAGTCATAGTATCTTCTACAGGCATAAGGAAGGGCTGGTCTGCCTTACGGTCAGGAGTAGGAATGTAGTTGTCAACTGCATCCATGAGTTCCTTGATGCAAGCGTATTCGGGAGCGTTAGGATCTGTGCTTGTGGAGTCGAGAGCAACCTTAGCGGAACCACGAACTACGGGGATATCATCTCCGGGGAAGTCGTTAGCGGAAAGAACGTCTCTGATGTCCATTTCTACGAGGTCGAGGAGCTCAGCGTCGTCAACGTCGTCGCACTTGTTGATGAATACTACCATAGCAGGAACGCCTACCTGGTGAGCGAGAAGGATGTGCTCTCTTGTCTGAGCCATAGGGCCGTCAGTACCGGCAACTACGAGGATAGCGCCGTCCATCTGAGCAGCACCGGTGATCATGTTCTTGATATAGTCAGCATGGCCGGGGCAGTCAACGTGAGCGTAGTGACGAGCGTCTGTTTCGTACTCAACGTGAGCGGTGTTGATTGTGATACCACGTTCTCTCTCTTCGGGAGCCTTATCGATCATATCGTATGCTTCGAACTTAGCCTGACCCTTTAATGCGAGGTACTTGGTGATAGCAGCTGTTGTTGTTGTCTTACCATGGTCAACGTGACCGATTGTACCAATGTTTACATGGGGCTTGGTACGGTTAAAATGTTCCTTTGCCATTTTTGATTCCTCCTAAAAGTTTAGTGTTAAATGTCACAGATATATTGTATCAAAAATCTGTGGAAATTACAAGTGTTTTTTGAAAATTTATTGAATTAGTCCTTGGATCTCTTGCTGATGATACCGTCTGCGATGTTCTTAGGTACCTGAACATAGCTGTTAGGCTCCATAGTGTACTGGCCACGACCCTGCGTCTTGGAACGTAAGTCGTTGGAGTAACCGAACATTTCAGAAAGAGGAACGAGTGCATTAACCTGCTTAACGCCTGCTCTGTCCTCCATACCCTGGATAGTACCACGACGGGAGCTTAAGTCACCGATAACGTCGCCCATATACTCTTCGGGAACGATAACTACAACCTTCATGATAGGCTCAAGAATGATGGGGTTAGCCTTCTTACAAGCTTCCTTGATTGCCATAGAACCTGCAATCTTGAACGCCATTTCAGAAGAGTCAACCTCGTGGTAAGAACCATCATAAAGTGTAACCTTAAGGTCAACTACGGGATAACCTGCGAGAACGCCTGACTGCATAGCGCCCTGGATACCTGCGTCAACAGCGGGGATATATTCCTTAGGAATAGCGCCGCCGACAACAGCATTAACAAATTCGTAGCCCTTACCGGATTCGTTAGGTTCAACACGAATCTTAACGTGACCGTACTGACCCTTACCGCCGGACTGACGAGCGTACTTTGTATCCTGCTCTGTGCTGGAGGTGATTGTTTCCTTATAAGCTACCTGAGGAGCACCTACGTTAGCTTCAACCTTAAATTCACGGAGAAGTCTGTCAACAATGATTTCGAGGTGCAATTCACCCATACCGGAAATGATTGTCTGACCGGTTTCTTCGTCGGTATAAGTCTTGAATGTGGGGTCTTCTTCAGCAAGCTTTGCAAGTGCGAGAGCCATCTTTTCCTGACCTGCCTTAGTCTTAGGCTCGATAGCGAGACTGATAACGGGGTCGGGGAATTCCATAGATTCAAGAATTATGGGATGGTTTTCGTCACAAAGTGTATCACCGGTAGTTGTATTCTTTACGCCGACAGCTGCCGCAATATCACCACAGTAGCAAACCTCGAGGTCCTGTCTGTGGTTAGCGTGCATCTGGAGGATACGACCCATACGCTCGTTCTTGTCCTTTGTTGCGTTCAGGACAGTGGAACCTGCCTCAACGTAACCGGAGTAAACTCTGAAGAAGCAGAGCTTACCAACGAACGGGTCGGTAGCGATCTTGAATGCGAGAGCGGAGAAGGGCTGATCGTCGCCTGCGTGTCTCTCTTCTTCCTCGCCTGTTTCGGGGTTGATACCCTTGATAGCGGGGATGTCGAGAGGAGAAGGCATAAAGTCAACTACAGCGTCAAGGAGCTTCTGAACACCCTTGTTTCTGTAGGAGGTACCGCAAACTACGGGAACCATATCGTTTGCGATAGTTGCCTTTCTGATGCATCTCTTTATCTCTTCAACTGTGATTTCCTCACCCTCGAGGAACTTATTCATGATTTCTTCGTCCTGTTCGGAGATAGCTTCGAGGAGCTCTTCTCTGTACTTAGCGGCGATTTCCTTCATATCCTCGGGGATTTCTTCAACTCTCATATCCTTACCGAGATCGTCGTAATAAACGTCAGCGTTCATTTCAACGAGGTCAACGATACCTCTGAAGGTATCTTCAGAGCCGATAGGGAGCTGAATCGGAACTGCGTTTGTCTTTAAACGTTCTCTCATCATGCTTACTACGTTATAGAAATCGGCACCCATGATGTCCATCTTATTAACGTAAGCCATACGAGGAACCTTATACTTATCAGCCTGACGCCATACAGTTTCAGACTGGGGCTCAACGCCGCCCTTAGCGCAGAAAACTGTTACGGAACCGTCGAGAACTCTTAAGGAACGTTCAACTTCTACAGTAAAGTCAACGTGACCGGGAGTGTCGATGATGTTGATTCTGTGCTTTTTCCAGAATGCAGTGGTAGCTGCGGAGGTGATTGTGATACCTCTTTCTGCTTCCTGTTCCATCCAGTCCATTGTGGAAGCGCCATCGTGCGTTTCACCAATCTTGTGATTAACACCGGTATAGAAAAGGATACGCTCGGTAGTTGTTGTCTTACCGGCGTCAATATGAGCCATAATACCGATATTACGGGTCATTTCGAGAGATACTTCTCTTGCCATATTTCCTCCTTAGCTATTACCACTTATAATGTGCGAAAGCTCTGTTAGCTTCAGCCATTCTGTGTGTATCGTCACGCTTCTTGCAAGAACCACCCTGACCGTTTAACGCATCTAAGATTTCGTTAGCGAGTCTTTCCTTCATGGTCTTTTCATTTCTTGCTCTGCTGTATGTGGTAATCCATCTGAGACCTAAGGTTCTGCGTCTTTCGGGACGAACCTCCATAGGAACCTGATATGTAGCACCACCTACACGGCGAGCCTTAACTTCTAACTGAGGCATAATGTTTTCCATAGCCTCTTCAAATGCTTCGAGGGGCTCCTTACCAGTCTTTTCGCCTACGATTTCAAATGCACCGTAAACGATTTTCTGTGCTACGCCCTTCTTGCCGTCAAGCATGATGTTGTTGATAAGTCTTGTTACAAGCTCCGAATTGTAAAGCGGATCCGGTAAAACATCACGCTTCGGTACGTTACCTCTTCTTGGCACTTTACTTCCCTCCTTCATAAATTTGCGCCGCTATAATGCGGCAAAACGAAATCATCGGTACTCGAAAGCGTCGCGGCATAAGCCGCAAACCTCCCGCCGTCCATCAGAGGCACTATATATAGATACCTCCGCAAATGCGGCGATTGATTCAACTCAGATTATAAGTTACGCTTTTTTTGCACCAGCCTTCGGACGCTTAGCGCCGTACTTGGATCTACCCTGCATTCTTCCGTCAACGCCCTGTGCGTCAAGAGTACCACGTACGATATGATAACGTACACCAGGTAAGTCCTTAACACGTCCGCCTCTGATAAGAACAACGCTATGTTCCTGAAGCTTGTGTCCGATGCCGGGGATATAAGCAGTAACTTCAAATCCGTTGGAAAGTCTTACTCTGGCTACCTTACGCATAGCGGAGTTAGGCTTCTTAGGAGTTGCAGTTCTTACAGCAGTACAAACTCCGCGCTTCTGGGGAGCGGATACGTCTGTAGGAGTTTTCTTAAGTGTGTTAAGACCCTTTAATAATGCAGGAGCCTTAGACTTCTTTTCAGAAACCTCTCTGCCCTTTCTAACGAGCTGGTTAAAGGTTGGCATTATTTCACCTCCAATAAAAAATTCTACTGCGGGCATACTTGTCCGCAATACTTTAATATTATACACAAAAAAACGGTAAAAGTCAACACTTTCTAAATTTGTTAGAAAATATCGTAACTTTCACCGTTTTTCACTAAATTTGCATTACATTTTTGTGCAAATTACTTACTCAGTTACTACTTCCTCGGTCTCGGTTTCTTCCTTAACCTCGTCATCTCCTGCGTTCATACCTGTACCTGCAGGAATAAGCTTACCGATAATAACGTTCTCCTTAAGACCTCTTAAGGGGTCAACCTTACCGTGGATAGCGGCGTCTGTAAGAACTCTTGTTGTTTCCTGGAAGGAAGCGGCAGACATAAAGCTGTCTGTTGCAAGAGAAGCCTTTGTGATACCGAGAAGAATGGGAGCGTAGGTAGGATACTTGATATCCTCGCCTGCTGCCTTTCTTTCGTCAAGCTTTTCGATAACCTTAACGAATTCGTTCTTGTCGATTGTTGCGCCGGGAAGGAGATAGGAATCGCCGGGATCCTCAATCTTAACCTTTCTCATCATCTGGCGGACGATAACCTCGATATGCTTATCGTTGATATCAACACCCTGTAAGCGGTAAACCTTCTGAACCTCGCTGATGATGTAGTTCTGAACAGCCTGTTCACCCTTAACGAGGAGTACGTCGTGGGGATTGATAGAGCCTTCGGTGAGGGGGTCGCCTGCGGTTACAATATCGCCCTCGTCAACCTTAAGTCTGTAGCCGAAGGGAATAGCGTACTGCTCTTCTGTTCCGTCCTCGGCGGTAACAATAGCGTGACGGGTTTTCTTGATTTCCTCGAAGCGTACCTTACCGGAAATCTTGGTAATGATAGCGCTGGACTTAGGACGTCTCGATTCGAAAAGCTCTTCGACACGGGGAAGACCCTGTGTGATATCCTCTGCGGAAGCGATACCGCCGGTATGGAAGGTTCTCATGGTAAGCTGTGTACCGGGCTCGCCGATAGACTGAGCGGCAATAATACCAACAGCCTCACCGAGAGAAATGGGATTACCGTTAGCAAGAGAAGAACCGTAGCACTTTGCACATACGCCGTGCTTTGCTGCACAGGTAAGAACGGAACGGATCTTTACTCTTTCTGCGCCTGTATCGATAATCTTCTTTGCGTCTGCGTCATTGATGAGCTTATCCTTGGAAACGAGGACCTTACCCTCGTGAACGAAATCCTCTGCGAGGTATCTGCCCACAAGTCTTTCATGTAAGGACTCAATCTTTTCCTTACCCTCACGGATTTCATAAACCTCGATACCGTCTGTGGTACCGCAGTCGTCCATACGGATAATAACCTCCTGGGAAACGTCAACAAGACGACGGGTAAGGTAACCCGAGTCGGCGGTACGGAGGGCTGTATCAGCAAGACCCTTACGAGCACCACGGGAGGAAATGAAGTATTCCATGATATTAAGACCTTCACGGTAGTTAGCACGAATCGGGATTTCGATTGTTTCACCGGAAGTATTTGCGATAAGTCCACGCATACCTGCAAGCTGACGAATCTGGTTGATACTACCACGGGCACCCGAGTCAGCCATCATAAAGATAGGATTGTACTGGTCGAGGTTCTTGGTAAGTGCGTCGGAAACGTCGTTTGTCGCCTTATTCCAGATATCAAGAACTGCATTCTTTCTTTCCTGATTGGAGATAAAGCCACGGGAGAAGCTCTTGTTAATTTCGAGAACCTGCTCGTCTGCGTCCTCGAGAATCTGCTTCTTTGCGGGAGGAATAGAAGCGTCGCATACTGCAACGGTAATAGCTGCCTTTGTGGAGTACTTGAAGCCTAACGCCTTAACCTTATCGAGTACCTGTGCAGTAATAGCAGTACCGTGAATCTTGATGCATCTTTCGATAATCTGACCTAACTGCTTCTTACCTACCTTGAAGTCAACCTCAAGGTTAAGTGCATTTTCGGGTACGCTTCTGTCAACAAAGCCGAGATCCTGAGGAATCTGCTCGTTGAATATGATTTTACCGACAGTAGTGGTTATAAGTCTCTGGATAGTTTCCTCGCCGATTTCCTTGGTAACTCTTACCTTAATCTGTGCATGAATGGAAATAACTCCGTCCTGATATGCCATAAGAGCTTCGTTGAAATCACGGAAAACCTTACCCTCGCCCGGTTCACCCTCTTTGGTAAGAGTGAGGTAGTAGGAGCCGAGGACCATATCCTGTGTAGGAACGGTTACGGGACGTCCGTCGGAGGGCTTTAAAAGGTTCTTAGCGGCAAGCATAAGGTTTCTCGCCTCATCCTGTGCCTCGTTGGAAAGGGGAAGGTGAACAGCCATCTGGTCGCCGTCGAAGTCGGCGTTGAAGGCGGTACATACGAGGGGGTGAAGCTTTAATGCTCTACCCTCAACAAGTACGGGAGAGAAGGCCTGGATACCGAGTCTGTGAAGCGTAGGAGCACGGTTAAGGAGAACGGGATGATCCTTAATAACGTCCTCGAGAACGTCCCATACCTCGTCCTTAGCCCTGTCAACCATCTTTCTTGCACTCTTGATATTATTGGAAAGACCTCTTGCAACAAGTTCCTTCATTACGAAGGGCTTGAAGAGCTCGATTGCCATTTCCTTAGGTAAGCCACACTGATCCATTTTAAGGTCGGGGCCTACTACGATAACGGAACGTCCGGAGTAGTCAACACGCTTACCGAGAAGGTTCTGACGGAAGCGACCCTGCTTACCCTTTAACATATCGGAAAGGGACTTAAGGGGTCTGTTGGAGGGGCCTGTTACGGGTCTGCCGTGTCTGCCGTTGTCGATAAGGGCGTCAACAGCTTCCTGAAGCATTCTCTTTTCGTTTCTTATAATGATATCGGGAGCCTTAAGCTCAAGCATCTTCTTTAAGCGGTTATTTCTGTTGATAACACGTCTGTAAAGGTCGTTAAGGTCGCTGGTTGCGAATCTTCCGCCGTCGAGAAGGATAAGGGGACGGATATCGGGGGGAATAATCGGAACTACGTCGAGAATCATCCATTCGGGGCGGTTGCCGCTCTGACGGAATGCCTCAATAACGTCAAGACGCTTTAAGAGCTTAACTCTCTTCTGTCCCTGCTGTGTATCCTGTAATTCTGCCTTTAATTCTTCCGAAAGCTTTTCGATATCAATTTCCTGTAAAAGAACCTTGATAGCCTCTGCGCCCATTCCTGCCTTAAAGTCGTCCTCATAGCGCTCACGCATATCTGCGTATTCCTTTTCGGAGAGGAGCTGACCCTTTGTAAGAACGGTATTGCCGGGGTCTGTAACAATATACTTTGTGAAGTAAAGAACTTCCTCGAGGCGCTTTGGCGAAATATCGAGAACCTGTCCGATTCTTGAGGGAGTACCCTTGAAGTACCAGATATGGGATACAGGGGCAGCAAGCTCAATATGACCCATACGTTCTCTTCTTACCTTATTTCTTGTAACCTCAACGCCGCAGCGCTCACAGATTTTACCCTTGAAGCGGATACGCTTATACTTACCGCAGGCACATTCCCAGTCCTTCTGCGGTCCGAAAATCCTTTCGCAGTATAAACCGTCACGTTCAGGCTTCTGTGTTCTGTAATTTATAGTTTCGGGACGAGTAACCTCGCCGTAGCTCCAAGCTCGTATCTGTTCGGGCGATGCAAGTCCGATTTTTAATGATTCAAAAACGTTAGCCAATTTTCACAAACCTCAATTCTATTAAATTCAGATTGCCGGATGGGGAAGCCGCCCGAAGGGCAGCCTTCCGCCTAAATTACTTAAACAAATCGGAAATTATTCGTCATCGTCATCGCCGTCGTCGGCAAAGTCATCTTCAAAATCGTCGTCAAGCTCGTCGAAGTCGTCCTCGTCGGAATCGCCGCCGTAGAATTCGTCATCAACGTCGCCCACGATAAAGGAATCGCCGAGCTCGCTTTCGTCGGTAACGTAGCTGAAGTCATCAGCGCTTACGGTACCTACGTTATCGTCGTCGTCGAAGGTCTGCTGGAGGTCGATTTCTTCGTTATCGGAGTCAAGAATCTTGATATCGAGACCGAGAGACTGAAGCTCCTTGATAAGAACCCTGAAGGATTCGGGAACGCCGGGCTTCGGAACATCCTCGCCCTTAACAATAGCCTCGTAGGTCTTTACACGTCCTACAACGTCGTCGGACTTAACGGTAAGGATTTCCTGAAGAGTATAAGCTGCGCCGTAGGCTTCGAGAGCCCAAACTTCCATTTCACCGAAACGCTGACCGCCGAACTGTGCCTTACCGCCGAGAGGCTGCTGTGTAACGAGGGCGTAAGGACCTGTTGAACGGGCATGAATCTTATCGTCAACCAGGTGATGGAGCTTAAGATAGTACATATATCCGACGG
This sequence comes from Oscillospiraceae bacterium, assembly GCA_016297165.1. GTDB lineage: Bacteria > Bacillota > Clostridia > Oscillospirales > Ruminococcaceae > Ruminiclostridium_E. The sequence goes on from JAEDHF010000022.1 coordinate 15,935, forward strand.
TAACGAGGCTGTCAAACTTTTCGCCTGTTCGTCCGTCAATAAGCTGAGTTTTTGCTTCCTGGGTCATAGGAATCTTGGAGAAGTCGATTTCGGGACCGTCCTTACCGGGATAGTTTTCCCTTATCTTTTCCGCTTCGGCGAACATAGCTCTGATATCCTCTTCATGAGCGCCGTCGAATACGGGAGTCATAACCTTCCAGCCGAGAGCCTTAGCGGCATAGCCGAGATGAACCTCAAGCACCTGACCGATATTCATACGGGAAGGTACGCCGAGGGGGTTAAGAACGATATCGAGGGGAGTACCGTCGGGAAGGAAGGGCATATCCTCCTGGTGGAGAATTCTTGAAACAACGCCCTTGTTACCGTGACGACCTGCCATCTTATCGCCGACGGAGATTTTTCTCTTCTGAGCGATATAACAGCGTACTGCCATATTAACGCCTGCTGCAAGCTCGTCGCAGTTTTCTCTTGTAAATACCTTTACGTCAACGATAACGCCGCTTTCACCATGAGGTACACGAAGAGAGCTGTCTCTGACTTCTCTTGCCTTTTCGCCGAAAATAGCTCTTAAAAGTCTTTCTTCGGCAGTAAGCTCGGTTTCGCCCTTAGGCGCTACCTTACCTACAAGGATATCGCCGCTGTGAACCTCTGCGCCGATTCTGATGATACCGTTTTCGTCCAGATCCTTAAGAGCGTCCTCGCTTAAGTTGGGGATATCTCTTGTGATTTCCTCCGGTCCGAGCTTTGTATCGCGGCATTCCAGCTCGTATTCTTCAATATGAATAGATGTATATACATCGTTATAAACAAGCTTTTCGTTAATAAGAACGGCGTCCTCGTAGTTATAACCCTCCCAGGTCATAAAGCCGATAAGAGCGTTCTTACCGAGGGAAATTTCACCCTGACTGGTTGCGGGACCGTCGGCTAAAACCTGTCCTGCCTTAACAACCTCGCCCTTTTCGACGATAGGACGCTGGTTTACGCAGGTACCCTGGTTGGAGCGCTTGAACTTGATAAGCTTGTACT
>JAEDHF010000157.1 GCA_016297165.1 Oscillospiraceae bacterium
AACCACCATTATATCGGGCATTCCGAAGTCTTTTTCTATCAGCCTTTGCATTTCGTTAACGCCGTTTTGGTCGGTTATATCCGCCCTGACCGCTATAGCCCTTCTGCCCATAGACGTAAGCTCCGCAACAAGCCTTTCGGCGTTTTCCTTGTCGGAATGATAATGTATAATTACGTCTGCTCCGCATTCGGCAAGAGTACGGACGATTGTTCTTCCGAGACCGCCGCTGCCCCCTGTTACAAGTGCTTTTTTTCCGCTAAGATTTATTTCCATATTTTCTCCTTTCAGCTGCTTTTACGGTATTGAAGGGGCGTTACGCCCATATTTTTTCTGAAGATACGGCTGAAATAGTTGGGGTCGTTAAAGCCGCATTGAGCCGATATTTCGGTTACGTTCATATCCGTACCCTTAAGCATAGAGCAGGCGTGCCGCATTCTTATTGCCGCAAGATATTTCTGGGGAGGAGTTCCGTAGGCTTCGGTAAATAGACGGATAAAATGACGCTGTGAATAATGGGATATGGCTACGAGCCGTTCTACCGAAATATCCTCGCTGAAATTGTTCTCCATATAAGCCGCCGCTTCGGCTATCCCCGTTATTTCACGGTAGCTTTCATCCTCGTCGTAGGCTCTCGAAAGAATTACCGCAAGCCGAAGAAAATTAGCGGTAAGCATAGTTTTCCGCCCTGCCGTTTCTGTGTCGTATTCCTTTATTGTAGCGGAAATAAGCTCCTTTACCCTGTCGAAGGTTAAGCGATTGAGCTTTAATCTGCATCTGAAATCCTTTATTGCTGTAAAACGAGGCTCAACAAGAAAAAGCGCATGAAAGCCGGGGAGCTGTTTTATATCGAAATCGGCGGAAATAAGGGCTTCTGGTCGGAACATAATGTTACATATTCTGAAATCCTCGGGCTCCTCGTAAGCGTGTCCTGTTCCGTTTCCTAAGGAGAAAACATCGCCCTTTTTTATTTCGAAGCGTTCCTCGCCTACACGGTGTATAGCCCTGCCGCTAAGTACCACCACCAGTTCAAAAAAGTCCTCGTGCCCATGAAAAAACATATTTTCCGTATGGGCTCCGTAATTTATGTAAAAGGGGAAGCTTTCGTCCTGTGTAAAATAGCTGAGCTTCATATTTTCCATATAATCGCCTCCTCTTAACAATTATACCATAAGCTTAAACCGACTGCAATAGCGGATAATAAATTTATGGCAAGAAAATCCTGTTTTTGGGCGATAATGTTATTGAAAAATGGGTTGAATAGTGATAGAATGGCAGTATTAAATCGGAAAGGAAATGATAACTATGGCTAATCCTTATCTTCCGAACTGGGAATATATCCCCGACGGAGAGCCCCGTGTTTTCGGCGACAGAATCTATGTTTACGGCTCTCATGATAGAGTAGGGGGCGAGAACTTCTGCGACTACAGGCTTAAGGTGTGGTCGGCGCCTCTTGATAACCTTAACGAATGGTGCTGTCATGGTACGGTTTTTTCTACCAGGGATTTCGACGGGCATAAAGCTGACGTTGACTGGACGGATAACGAGCTTTTCGCACCCGACGTTGTGGAGAAGGATGGAAAGTACTATCTTTTCGCCTATATCGTAGGCGCTAAGGGCTGTGTAGCGGTAAGCGACAGACCGGAGGGTCCCTTTACTCTCTTGTCGCAGTATAAGTATAATATCGAAAACCATTACGACAACGGCACCTTTATCGATCCCGGCGTGCTTGTTGACGACGACGGAAGGAATTATGTGTATTGCGGCTATCTCGGCTCATATATGGCGGAGCTTAAGGATAATATGTACGAGGTTGTTGAGGGCAGCTATAAGGAAAAGATTATTCCCGTTGAGGAGCCCCATCGTTTCTTTGAAGCCTGTTCTCCCCGAAAGGTGGGCGACCGCTATTACCTTATCTATTCCCCGAAAACCGGAAGCCGTCTTGACTACGCTATTAGCGATTCCCCTGTGGGTCCCTTTAAATATATGGGAACTATCATAGATAACGGGGTTGACTATCCCGGCGGTAACGACCATGGCTCAATAATGGAGATAAAGGGGCAGTGGTACGTTTTCTATCACAGAATGACCAACGGCTCCATTATGTCAAGAAGAGGCTGCGTCGAAAAAATCGAAATCCTCCCCGACGGAACTATCCCACAGGTGGAGATGACTTCTCTCGGCTTCGAGGTGTATCTGAACCCCTATAAGCTTACTCCTGCGGATACCGCCTGTGTTCTTAAGGGCGGCGCATTTATTACCGAAAAGGACGAGTTCGAGCGGTATATTACAATGATTACAAGCGACTCGGTTATGGGCTGGAAATACTTTGAATTCGGAAACGACGATAAAACCCCCGTAACCCTAAAATGCAGGATAAGGGGCTGCGGCTGTATCGGAAAAATAAAGGTTTATCTTGATAACGACGAGGGCGAAGAAATAGGCACAGCGGATTTCGGAATGAAGGACGGAGTAATCTCCGTAAAGCTGCCCCCTGTTACAGGTCGCCACGCTCTTTATATCAAGGCGGAAGAGGGCTATTCTGGCTGGGCAAAGGATATGTTCAAGGGACGTAACCTCTTTGAGCTTCTGGAATTCGTATTTGTTAAATAACTCCGCTTAAGCTTTTTCATAATATAAACAGGGCTTGAAAAGCGATATGCTTTTCAAGCCCTGTTTAAATGCCTGCTCCGAAATGAGCACGCACTATATTATAACTGCCTTATAAAATTAAGGAAGGCGTTTCTGCCTGTATCGTCGCGCTTGAATACTCCTGCGTCAAGAAGAACCTGTTCGAAAACAGCGCCTATTTCCTTATGGATTATTTCCGTTACATTTTCTTTAGTAATCTCATATTTCGGATAGAAGCCCTCTGCCCAGTCGGCGTGCTTTTCAAGAATTTCCTTTTCTCTTAAGCCTTTTGTACCATTTTCCACCAGCGCTTCAGCCAGAGCGTCCATTTCCTCCACAAGTCTTGCAGGCAGAACTGCAAGCCCCATAACCTCGATAAGCCCGATATTCTCCTTTTTGATGTGGTGGAGAGAGGGATTGGGGTGGAAAAGTCCGAGAGGACGTTCCTCGGTAGTCCTGTTGTTACGAAGAACGAGGTCGAGCTCATATTCCTCGCCTCTCATACGGGCGATAGGGGTGACGGTATTATGGGGAGTATCGTCGGTGAAGGCGAAAATGCCTGCGCTTTCGTCGCTGTAACCTCTCCACTTCCCGAGGATATAGTCTGCCGCTTCGATAAGCTCGTATCTGTTCTTACCGCTTATACGGATAACGGACATAGGCCATTTTACAATGCCTGCCTTAACCGAGGGGAACTGTGAAAGACTGAAGCCCCGTTCAATTTCCGCAGTTTCCATAGGGAAGGTATAGCGGCCGCCCTGGAAGTGCTCGTGGCTAAGGATTGAGCCGCCTACGATAGGTAAATCTGCGTTTGAGCCGATAAAATAATGGGGCAGGAATTCCAGAATATCGAAAAGCTTTCCGAAAACTGCCTTATCGATAACCATAGGCACATGGTCGTTGTTGAAAACGATACAATGCTCATTATAATAGCCGTAGGGAGAATACTGGAGCCACCAGTCGCCGCCGCCCACAGTCATTGATACGGGACGGAGATTCTGCCTTGCAGGGTGGGTAAGAGTGCCGCAAAAGCCTGTATTTTCGATACAGAGCTGGCATTTCGGATAGCTCGTTTTCGGCGCATTTTTTGCAGCGGCAATATCCTTCGGGTCCTTTTCGGGCTTGGAGCGGTTTATGGTAATATCAAGCTTTCCGTAGTCGCAGTCGTATTTCCAGCATACATCCTTAGCGATT
>JAEDHF010000158.1 GCA_016297165.1 Oscillospiraceae bacterium
CATTATCTTGAACGCCATTTTCGGCTCAACGCCCTTATGCATAAGATAAACCATGATATTGTCACGGGTACCGATAACCTCACTGATTGTACAGGTACCGTTAGCGATAAGCTCCTGTGCGTTACCGAGCCATACGTCGGTACCATGAGAAAGTCCCGAAATCTGTAAAAGGTCGGAGAAATTCTTCGGCTTTGATTCAAGAAGCATTCCGATTACGAAACTTGTGCCGAATTCGGGTAATCCGTAGGTGCCCACCTTTATGCCCGTTTCGCTCTCCGTAATTCCGAGAGCCTCGGGAGAGGTGAAAAGGCTATATACCTTTTCGTCGGAGGTAGAAACGTCGGCAATTTTTATACCCGTCATATCCTCTAAATGCTTATATAGAGTAGGTACATCGTGTCCCAGCTCATCAAGCTTCAGTATAGTATCATGAAGTGCATGGAAGTCGAAGTGGGTTGTGATGATATCCTTCGTCGGGTCGTCGGCAGGTCGCTGTACTGCCGAGAAATCGTAGATATCATAATCGTTCGGTACTACTACCATTCCTCCGGGGTGCTGCGAGGTTGTACGCTTTACGCCTGTGCAGCCCTTTGCAAGCCTTTTCAGCTCTGCGTTATTAACCGTCAGATTTTTCTTTTCAAGATATTTTCTTACGAAGCCCTCGGCGGTTTTCTCCTGTACGGCGGAGATTGTTCCCGCCTTGAATACGTGGTCGGAGCCGAAGAGATCCTCCGTGTATTTATGTACCTTTGACTGTACTTCGCCCGAGAAGTTTAAGTCGATATCGGGGGCCTTATCGCCCTTAAAGCCTAAGAAGGTTTCGAAAGGAATATCGTGACCGTCTCGGAACATATCCGCTTTGCATTTCGGACAAGCCTTAGGCGGCAGGTCGAAGCCCGAGCCTACCGAACCGTCGGTAATGAATTCGTTATATTTGCAGTCGGGGTTTGTACAGCGATAATGGGGCGGAAGGGGGTTAACCTCGGAAATACCAGACATTATAGCTACGAAGGAGGAGCCTACCGAGCCTCGTGAGCCTACAAGATAGCCGTTCTTTTCCGAGAAGGCAACCAGCTTCTGCGCAATCATATAAAGTACCGAGAAGCCGTATTTTATTATAGCGTCAAGCTCGCGGTTAAGACGATTTGATACTATTTCGGGTATTACGCCCTCATAACCGTACCAGTCCATGGCTCTGTCCCAGCATAAGCGTTGTAACTCCTCTTCGGCGCCGTCTAAATGAGGGGTAAAGGTACCGTTCGGTATAGGCTGAATACGCTCGACCATATCGGCAATTTTTCTCGTATTTGTTACTACAACTTCGTAAGCCTTTTCCTCGCCGAGATAGCTGAATTCCTCAAGCATTTCTTCGGTAGTCCTGAAGTAGAGTGGCGCCTGATTCGAGGAGTCCTCATAGCCCTGTCCCGTCTGGAGGATTTCACGGAAAATGCTGTCCTCCTTACGCATAAAGTGAACGTCACAGGTAGCGACTACAGGGATTCCCAGCTTATCGCCAAGCTCCACAATACGCTTATTCATCTTTATTAGCTCAAGCTCAGAGCCCACCTTCTTAGTACGGACAAGAAAAGCGTTATTTCCGATAGGCTGGATTTCGAGGTAATCATAGAAGGAAGCGATTCTTTCGATTTCCTCATCGGGTTTTCCTGCGAGAATAGCCCGATAAAGCTCTCCTGCCTCACAGGCGCTTCCTATAATAAGTCCCTCGCGGTAGTTCTTAAGCTCCGACATGGGGATACGGGGCTTTCTGTGGTAATAGTTAAGGTTTGAAAGACCGATAAGCCTGTAGAGATTCTTTAGACCCGTATTATTCCGAACGAGAATAATCTGGTGGTAGTATTCCATCTTTTTGACGTCATTTCCTGCCACAAGGTTAAGGTCGCCGAGCTTTTCGATTGTTCTTCCCTTTCGGCTTTCTGCGATAAGCTGAACGAAAATCATAGAAAGCATTTTTGCGTCGTCAACAGCTCTGTGATGATTGAAGTCGCCAAGCTTGAAATGCTCAGCCATAGCGTCAAGAGTATATTTCCTCTTATTGGGTACAACCGCCCTGCAAAGAGCGAGAGTATCTATACTGTGTGGCTTATAGGGAATTCTGCATCTTTCACAGGCTGCACGTATAAAGGACATATCAAACTTTGCGTTATGGGCAACAAGGGGCGCACTTCCGCAGAATTCAATAAACCTATTTATGGCTTCGAACTCCGAGGGAGCGTCCTTTACCATATCGTCGGTTATGCCCGTAATAGAAGTAATATTTTCGGGAATAGGCATTCCGGGATTCACGAAGGTCCCGAATTCCTCTACAACCTCAAGATTTCTGAGCTTTACCGCACCTATTTCGGTAATCCGACAGTCGGCAGGAGTAAGCCCCGTAGTTTCAAGGTCGAAAATAATGATTTCATCATCGATAAGCCGTCCCGTACAGCCCTCGATAAGCGAGCTTTCGTCATTAACGAAATAGGCCTCCATACCGAAAATGACCTTGAATTTCGTATCGGGGTCGCCCTTTTTGATTTTGCCCAATGCCTTCATAACGTCGGGGAATGCCTGTACGTTACCGTGGTCGGTTATGGCTACGGCAGGATGCCCCCACTTATACGCCTGCATAACAAGGTCGCCGGGGGGAGTAACTGCGTCCATATCCGACATATTTGTATGCATGTGAAGCTCAACACGCTTAACCTCCGCTGTATCAGGCTTTGACACAGGCTTTACCGTCATAATTGAGCGAGGCTCAATTAAAAGCGCTCTCTCAAACTTATCGTAGGTGGCATTTCCGTTAATAAGGATACTTACGCCGTCCTTAAGAAATTTATAGGCGTCCGCTTTTTCAGTTGCGGAGAATATCTTAAGTATATGAGAAGAGGTACGGTCGGTAAAGCTTACCTTTTTTATGGTGAACTGTCCGTCCTTTATGGTTTTTTCCTCGACGTCGAAAATCTCGCCCCAAAGGGTTACGTTTTCCATATCTCCCGTAAGCTCCGACATTTTCATAGGCGGGTCGTTTATAGGCTTGCCTACTACGAGCTCCGCCTCGTCACGAAAACTTTCGTGTGAAAAAAGAAGAGTCATAGCTTCGGGGGGATTATGAATAACGGGACCTCTCGAAAAGCTCTTTTTCTGGGGAGCGGGGCTATCATTTCTGCGAAGATAGGGCACTGCACTCTCCTGTGACACAGGTGCAGGTGGCGGCGGCGGAGGTACAGGTAAGGAAGCAAGCTCTTCCGCCATTCTTTCCGAATACTCGTCCAGGTCTATTGAAGTTTTTCCTGTAAAATCTACTTCAATATCAACGCCGTAGAAGCCCTTGGCAAATTTTCTTATTTTTCCGTCTATACCGTCTCCTAATAGTAAATCTCCGCCGCCATGCTTAAGCTCGATAGTACACTTATTTCCGTCTATTGTTATCTCGGCGTCATCAAAATAGCCGTTTACATTTTCACCCTCATGGCGAAGGAAATCGGTAATACCCGAAATACTGTCGGAAGTAAATAAATCAGCGGAATATTTCGGATAAATGCTGACTTTTCCGCTATTTAGCTCTGCTTTTATACTTTCAGCCGCTTCAAAAAGAACAGGAAACGGTACCGTTTCCGCTAAGCTGAGCTGGAAAATAAGAGAACGGCTTTGCTTTTTATGTACAATGGAGAGAACAGTTCCCTCCGCTATTTTTTCATCAAAAACTATGTTACCGAATAATGATTTTAAAGTTGCAGCCACTTTTATTCCTTTCTG
>JAEDHF010000159.1 GCA_016297165.1 Oscillospiraceae bacterium
GGGAGAAGGTATGCATCCACATAATAACGCCGATACAGGATTTATCGGCAGAGGCTTTTACGCAGATATCTTCCGCCTCATCGGCAGTTTTAATAACGGGCAGGAAGCAGACCTCAGCAAGCCCGGAAAGCTTTTCGTTTATATATGCAGCCATTTCACGGCTGTCCTCTGCCGCCCGTTTTAAGGTAGCTTCGCCGTAAAGATCCTGACTTCCCGTGATGAAATATATCTTATTCATGGCAGTAATTATCCTTTCTTAAAATATACACGCCGAAAACCCTTCGTATATAGATTTCCGGCGTGCAGTTGGTTTATGATTTAGCCTTATTCTTTCTGGAGAGAACGATACTTTGGATAACGAGGAAGAGACAAATCATAGCCGCAACGGTAATATTTGTCCACCATGCCTCGTCAAGACCGAGGGAGGATACGATATTCTTAATCGTGCTGAGCGAGAGTACGCCGAAAAGCGTTCCGATAATATTACCCGAACCGCCCGAAAGCATTGTACCGCCGATAATGGAGGAGGCGATAGCGTTCATTTCAGCGCCGCTTGCATGGGATGGAGAACCGGAGCCAACGTGGAGGAAATAAACGAAGCCTCCGATTCCCGCAAGAAGTCCGCAGAGAACATAAGCAATAAACTTTGTTCTCTTTACGTTTATACCAAGCATACTTGCACTCTGGCTGTTTCCGCCGATAGCGTAGAAGCCTCTTCCGACTTTTGTCCATCTCAGGACAACGAAGAGAGCGATTACTACTAAAAGCGCTACAATAACGCCGATTTCAACATAGGCAGGAACGTAGTCCCCAAGCTTATTATAGGAGCCCATTCCCGGAACGGTAATACGGGTTGCCTTAAGAGCCTGGAATTCCTCGTTCTGAACGTTGAACTGTGTAGCGTTTACTATAGTGGTCATGCCCTTAGCGAAGAACATACCCGCAAGGGTAACAATAAAGGGCTGGATTTCGAGATAGGCGATAAGATAGCCCTGAACAAGTCCGAAGGCAAGACCAATGCCCAAGGAAATAAGGATAGCCGTAAGAACATTACCGCCGTTAAAGTCAAGGTTAACGGCACAGCTCATACATACGAGAGCGGTAAGGGTACCAACCGAAATATCGATACCTCCCGTAATCATAACAAGGCTCATACCGCAGGAGAGAATAATAAGAGCGGCGTTCTCGTTAAGGATATTAAAGAAGGTCTGAGGCTTTAAGAAGCCCGAGCCGAGGAAAACTACGGCGGCGATATACATAAGGAAGAAAACGGCGATAGTAATAACGAGAAGCATAGTCTGGTCAGCCATTTTTCTTTTTGAACCGTCCGGATTTCTGAAAGGGTTCTTAATCATTACTGCTTCGCCTCCTTTACCGTAGCCTTAGGCGCTGTGATTTTCTTTTTGAGTGCAGTAAGCTTTTCACGTACAACAGGTGCGCTTAAAACTACAAGGATAATAACTACAACCGCTTTATAAGCAGGAAGCGCACTTGCGTTTACATTGAACTTATAGAGGGTTGTTGTAAGGAACTGGATAACGTAAGCGCCGAGGATAGACGCCGCCATATTGAACTTACCGCCGCTAAGAGCGTTTCCGCCGAGAGCTACGGCGAGAATAGCGTCCATTTCAATATCCTTAGCTATTACGGAATAGTTTATTGAGGAGATACGGCTAACCTTGATGAAGCCTGCTACTGCTACGCAAAGACCAAGGATAACGTATGTAATGAACTTGATGAATTCGGGGTTTATACCGTTAAGTCTTGCGGATTTTGCGTTGATACCAACCGACTGTGTATAAAGTCCGATTTTCGTGAATTTAAGTACCAGCGCCGTTATTATCATACATATTACTGCAATAAATATAGGCGTCGGAATAGGAATACCGGGGATAAAGTTTCCGAAATAGCCGAAGCTCGGGTCGTTAATAATAGGAAGCTCGTTGTTGTTTATCCAGGCGGCGATAGAACGTCCTGCCGTAAAGAGGATAAGGGTAGCTACCATAGGCTGGATTTTAAAATAAGCTACGAGAATTCCGTTAAAGGAGCCGAAAAGCATAGCCACTACGCAGGCAACGAGGAAGGCTACGATAATAGGCGCCTGGAGCGTTTCGGGACGGGAGTTTTCGCCGCAGAGAACACGGAGCACCACGCTTCCTGCAAGAGCTATTCCTGCGCCTACCGAAATATCCTGTCCGCCTGAAGCGGCAGTTACAAGGGTCATACCGATAGCGAGTATGGCCAGCTCGGAGGCGTTATCGAGAATGGTAATCAGATAGCCTGAAAGAACCGGGTCGCCTGCGCTGTTCTGTGAAAGGGTGATATTGAAGAAGGAGGGGTCAGCGATAAGGTTGAAGATTACAAGAATGAACAGAGCCGCAATAGGGATAAAAATCTGTTTTCTTACGAGCCCTGCCAGGAATCCGCCTATTCCGCTGCGCTTAGGTGTTGTTTCAAGCATTTTCACGAGCCTTTTCACCTCCTGCAATAGTTTCCATAATTTTAGCCTGGTTAAGGTCGGCTCCGCTTAATTCGCCGACAGCCGTCCTGTCTCTCATTACGATAAGCCTTGAGCAGACGTTAAGCATTTCGTCGATTTCCGAGGAAATAAAGGTTACGCTCTTTCCCTCGGAGGCGAGCTTAAGCACAAGCTTCTGGATTTCAAGCTTTGTACCTACGTCGATACCTCTCGTAGGCTCATCGAGAATAAGATAAACGGGGTTGGAGAGGAGCCATCTTGCAAGAATTACCTTTTGCTGGTTACCGCCCGAAAGGGATTTTATCGGAGTATCGGGGGAGGCGGTCTTAATTTCGAGAAGCTTTATGTATTCGTCGGCGAATTTCGCTGCGTCAGCCTTAGAGATAGGACGGAACATTCCCTTCATAACCTGCAGGGCGAGAATTATATTATCCTTTACGGAAAGGTCGCCGATAATACCGTCACGCTTTCTGTCCTCGGGGAGATAGCTTATACCGAGCTTCATAGCGTCAAGAGGCTTCTTAATCTTAACCTCCTTACCGTTCATCTTAACCTTACCGCCGATAACCTTATCGGCGCCGTAGATAGCACGGACAGATTCGCTTCTGCCCGAGCCGAGAAGTCCGGTAAAGCCGTTAACCTCGCCCTTTCTGATGCTGAATTCGAAGGGAGCGATACCCTCCGAGCTCTGGAGCCCCTGTGCTTCGAAAATGGGAACCGAGTTATCCTCGTCGGAAACAGCCACAGGCTTTTCCATATCCGAGAGTGCATTGAGGTCCTTACCCAGCATTTTCGAAACAAGCTCAACCTTAGGCAGCTCGGAGGCGTTATATTCGCCCTCAAAACGACCGTCGCGAAGAACGGTTATTTTATCGCATACTGCATAAACTTGGTCGAGGAAGTGGGTTACGAAGATAATACCTACGCCCCGGGCCTTAAGGTCAAGCATAAGCTTAAAGAGCTTTTCAACCTCCTGTTCATCGAGAGAGGAGGTAGGCTCGTCAAGAATAAGCACCTTACAGTCCATATCCACAGCACGGGCGATAGCTACCATCTGCTGTACGGCGATAGAACAGCTTCCAAGCTGCTGGTTAGGCTTTGCAGGTATATCAAGGGATTCAAGAAGCTTTTTCGCTTCCTGGTTCATTTTTTTCCAGTTGGTTAAGAAGCCCTTTGTTCTTCCGATAAACATATTTTCGGCAACAGTAAGGTTAGGGCAAAGGGTAATTTCCTGATAAACCGTACTTATGCCTGCATTCTGTGCGT
>JAEDHF010000160.1 GCA_016297165.1 Oscillospiraceae bacterium
CATTATAAATAAAGGCTTTAGCAGGTTTGCTAAGGTCTTTATTTTTTTGTTTTCTACCTGTTTTTCTAACAGAGTTCTAACAAATACGATTTAAAATACGTTCTAACAGATTTCAAAATGATAGGTTTTCTCCTATGGAATTAACCATTTTAAATTTTTCTGACATATCAATATGACTGTAAGTGTTAGCTGTAAGCGTGTAATCGGCGTGTCCTAACCACTCCTGTATATCCTTCATCGAATAACCTAATGATACTAACAAACTGGCGCAAGAATGGCGCAGGTCGTGAAAACGTATATGCCTTAATCCGTTCTTTTCTAACAGTTTTCCAAAAGCATCTGTTATATAATCAGGATTTATTAAATCACCGTTAACGTTAACACATATATACCCATCGTATTTGTGATTATAGCAATCACCCATAAATCTAACATTTTCCTTTTGCAGTTCTAACAGCTTTGTTAGATAATCTGATATAGTATCACATAACGGTAAAATTCTTCTGCTTGTTTCACTCTTCATTTTATCCTGTGGAATTGCCGCTAATTTTCCGTTACTATCTTTACCTCTAACAACCTTAGTGCATATTGTAATAGTTTTCTTATTGAAATCTATTGCATCCCACTTCAAGCCGAGTATTTCAGAGCGCCGCAACCCGTAATATGAAGCTAATAAAACGACAGTTTCAAGCTTTGTTCCCTTAATTACCGAAAACAAGTCATTAAGCTCCTCTAACGTGTAATATGAAGCATGATAACGCTCACGTTTAGGCTTATCCACTAAATCGGCTACATTCTCTTTAATCAGATTAGTTTTAACAGCATATTTTAGCGACGTTCTTATAATTCCATGATGCTTGATAACAGTATTAGGTGAAAGCCCCTCATTAATTTTATCAGAATAGTATCGTTGAATATCAATAGGTTTAAGCTTACTTAATTTCAACCCTTTGGATTTGAAATAAGGATATATATGCTTTTCCAGCATATGACAATATCCTTCGTATGTTGTAATCTGTAGCTTAGGTTTATTGAGTTCAACCCATTCTTTCAGAAAATCACAAAACAAGCATTTTGAAGGCTCTATGTAATCAGTATCGCTATATTCGGCAATTAAATCATTTAAGATTTGTTCTGCTTTACGTTTGTTATTCTTTGCGTCAAGTCCTGTTGAAATCCATTTTTGCTTTCTTTTTCCCTCCTTGTCCTTAAAATCAATAACTGCGTAATATTTTCCTTTTTTAATTTGCAGACTGCTCATTATAATATCCTCCATAAACAACAAACCGTCTGCCGTTTGATATCTACATTATATCACGACAGACGGTAAAAATAAAGGGGTTAATTTCCATTCATTAGAAATTCAATTACTCTTATCTTAGGGATAATATGCTTTTTTCCTATTCTTTTACTTTCTATCACATTTGTGTTTATTAGCTCATAGGCTTTGTTTCTGCCAATATGAAGCATTTCTGTATCCAAGCTTTTCCATATTTTTCTCTTGAAGAAAGAGAAAATCAGCTTTTTCTTCGTGAATTTCACCTTTTCCGTCCGGTATTTGAATATATTCGTGCCAAGAGGCACCACAATCTTTGCGTAATTTCTGCCACCAGTTATGATACTTTTCGAGTAATTCGAATGTTTCATCTGGAAGAATAACAATGCGATTGCTTGTGACTGTCTTCGGAGTGTCCTAATATACGCCTATCTCTGCTTCGTATAGAAGATTATTTCTGATATGTAGCGCTCTTTTCTCAAAATCCACAGCAGACCACTTCAGTCCCATAATTTCGCCTCGTCTGCAACCTGTTACAATGAGTATATTCGTGATAACACGCCATTTCAAGGGTTCTTTCTGTAGCTTATCTCGTATCGCTTCCAACACATCAAGTTCGTAACCTTTTCTCTCAATAGATGCACCTCTTAATACTTATTGCTGATTATAGCAATCTGTAAAGGACGGATATCCTACATAATATTTAGCCTGTTCGGCAAACATTTTTGAATATATTCCTCCCATGTTGGCAACAAGCTCATCATGAGTACCGTATTCCTTAATGGTATCCTCGGCGAAAACCGCAATCCTGTCGCAGAATTTGCAGCTTGAAAGCCTGTGGGAAATATATACCGCAGTTTTACCGCCCACAAGTGTATCGAACTGGCGGTAAATCTCGTATTCCGCAACAGGGTCGAGGGCGGCGGTAGGCTCGTCAAGAATTACAATGGGAGCGTTTCGGAACAGCGCTCTTGCAATAGCGGTTTTCTGCCGCTGGCCTCCCGACAGGTCGGTACCGTTCTCGTCAAAGCTTTTGTAAAGCATTGTGTCAAGCCCGTTAGGCAGCTTCTTTGCGTCCTCAAGAAGTCCCGAAAGCTTTAATACCTCCTCAATATCCTTATCCTCCGCATGCTGACCTAATGTAATATTCTCACGAAGGCTGAAGGCGAAGAGTTGGAAATCCTGGAAAACAACGGCGAAGAGCTTCCTGTATTCCTCGTCGGAATACTCTTTAATGTTTACGCCGTCAACAAGAATTTCCCCCTCGGTAACATCATAAAGCCTGCAAAGAAGCTTTATGAAGGTGGTTTTTCCCGCACCGTTAAGCCCCACTATGGAGAGGTGTTCTCCTGACTTTATGGTAAGGTTTATATCCCTAAGCACAAGTTTTTCCGACCGTGGGTACTTAAAGCTTACATGACGGAATTCTACCACGTGCTCGCCCGTTTTTACAGGCTTATCGCCCTTTTCCATAGCCTCGGGAAAACGCATAAATTCAATGTACCTGTGAGCGTAAGCGCATTTCTGGATTATATCCTGAATTCCGCTTACAACGCCGTGAAGGCTCCAGTAAAGAGTGCCTGCCGCAGTTATGCACATAGAGAAATCGCCTACCGTTATCGCCTTTGTAACCGCAAGATAGCCTATATAGAAATAGCTTATTCCGTCACGAAGAGCGTTTGTACCGTCCATAGCCCAGCTGTTTTTGCGCTGCTTCTTTGCTTTTTTATGCCATACGCCAACCTGTTCGTCGGAGTAGTGCTGCGCCTTATCGCACATCATATCCGCGCTGTCGTAAAGACGGATATCCTTACCAAGTCTGAAATCCGCAAGCTGATAGAAAACATAGCCGAAAATGCGGTTGCTTTTAGCAAGCTCCATAAAGCTGTCACGTTCAATTTTGTTGTTTTTGGCATTGAAAATTGTGATAATAACAAGGGCTGCAAGCTGAACAGGAAGAAGTAAGGGACAGGTCAGCAGTATAATCGTTGAAACGCCAAGAAGCGTCGCAGCATTATTAACAAGATTGAACACTGCACCCAGCACGCCCACAATACCGCCGCTGTACCAACTCATGCCTTCCTGCGCCTTTTGAAGAGCGTCTAAAGCCTCGGGGTTTTCGGTATGCTCGAAATCCATGCTCATTGTATGGTGGGCGAGGCTTATATCAATATGCTCGTTGAACCATTCGGAATGTATAGCTTCAAGCTGTTCCGCCGCTGAATTAAAAGTGGCTGTAAACAGCATTATTCCAACATATATTCCCGCAAAAATCAGGGCATTATTAAGGTGCAGTTCTGCAACGCCGCCGCTTATGGCAAGTACAAGCTGGTCAATTATAAGCTTCGCCATAATAGCGTCCTGCATTTTAGAAACGAAATTGGAAACGAATCTCATCAGATAAACCAAGAATACCGATGGACGTTCCTTCCATGCAGTTTTGAACACGAATTTAAGCGTTTCAC
>JAEDHF010000161.1 GCA_016297165.1 Oscillospiraceae bacterium
AAACTATGTTACCGAATAATGATTTTAAAGTTGCAGCCACTTTTATTCCTTTCTGTTACCTTAATTCAAAGCTTTTCTATTTCCTTTAAAAGCTCGGAAAGAACTTCCTCTTCCCTTACCTTTCTAAGTATCTCACCTTTTTTGAAGATAAGCGCCTCGCCCTTGCCTCCTGCAATTCCTATATCGGCTTCACGGGCTTCTCCGGGACCGTTAACTGCACAGCCCATTACGGCAATTTTAATATTCTTATCCATATTCTTAGTAGCCTCCTCAACATCGTGAGCAAGCTTAATAAGGTCAATCTGCGTTCTTCCGCAGGTCGGACAGGCAACAATATTTACTCCCTTTTTAAGTCCTGCTGCCTTAAGAATATCGTTAGCGGCATAAACCTCCTCCTCCGGTGAGGCTGTCAGGGAAACACGGATAGTATCCCCTATTCCGTCGCAAAGCAGGGAGCCGATTCCGATAGCCGACTTAATTATCCCCATACGGCTTGTCCCGGTTTCGGTAACTCCGAGATGAAGAGGATAACAGCATTCCTTTGAAAGAAGTCGGTAGGATTCTATAGTCGTACGAACATCCGAGGATTTAATAGAAATTACTATATCGTCGAAGTCAAAGCGATTCAGTATTCTGACGTTTTCCATGGCGCTGTCCACAAATGCCATCGGCACAGGCTTTCCGTACTTTTCAAGAACACGCTTTTCGAGTGAGCCCGAGTTTACGCCTATCCTGATTGGAATATTCCTGCGTCTGCATTCATCGGCTACTGCCTTAATTTTATCGTCGCTTCCGATATTTCCGGGATTTATGCGGATTTTATCTACTCCTGCCGCCGCCGCTTCAAGAGCAATTCTGTAATCGAAATGGATATCAGCCACAATAGGCGTACTTACCTTTTCCTTAAGGGCAGGAATAAGCCTTACGTCCTCTATTGTGGGTATTGCTGCCCTTATTATTTCACAGCCCGCTTTTTCAAGAGACACAGCCTGCCTTACGCTTCCTTCTACGTCACAGGCAGGCACGTTAAGCATAGACTGAACATATATTTTTCCGTCTCCGAGAGTAAGAGAGCCGACCTTTACTTTCTTTTCCGACATTTTTATTCCTCCGAATCCTACAGGCTGAAACCGCCGGTAAACAGCTTTATTATATCATTAAAGGTTACAATAAGCATCAGTATCATAAGCAGCGCAAAGCCGATAAAATGAACCATTCCCTCTTTTTCGGGAGGTATTCTCTTTCCGCGGATAGCTTCAATAACGAGAAAAATGAATCTTGCGCCGTCAAGGGCAGGTATGGGAAGAAGGTTGAATATACCGAGGTTAAGAGTAATAAGTGCCACAAGGGTCAGGAAGGTCTCAAAGCCCATTGTAGAATAAGCGGTACTCATAGTTGTAACAACGCCGATAGGTCCCGACATATCGTTAATGCCGTAGGTGCCCGTTAAAAGGTCAATAAGGGATATCCAGATAAGTCTCGATTCGGTAAGGGCAGTTCTGAAAGCGGCGGAAATTACGTTCCCGAAGGTTTTATCCTGGGGCTGAACGGTAAAATCCACAATCATACCTGCCGTTCTGTCCTCGGAGGTATTAAGAGCGAATGGAACACTCAAAGCTAAAGTTTCGCCGTTTCTTTTTACCTTCATATCGAAATAGATTATATTTGAAGCTGTATCGGTGTTTGCCGCCTTATTCTGAAAGCAGTAGGAAATATCCATAGTAGTCCATATAGGCATACCGCCGATTTCCACAATCTCATCTCCGAGCATAAGCTGCTGTGATGAAACTGAGCCCTCATAGAAGCCCGAAACCTGTGTTGTTGCGATTTTTTCGGTAGTGCATACGCTGAAAATGCAGACGATAAAGCCTAAGATAAGGTTCATTATTGCGCCTGCAACAATTACCAGCATACGCTGCCATACAGGCTTATTCACGAAAGCGGTAGGGCTTTCGGACTCCATATCCTCGCCAAGGCTTACAGAGCCGCCTATAGGAAGAAGCTTAAAGCTGTAGAGAGTTTTTTTGCCCTGCAGCTTAAAAATTCTGGGACCCATACCTATGGAAAACTCGGGAATATCCATTCCGCAGGCACGAGCCACAAGAAAATGCCCCAGCTCATGAATCAGTATTATTCCGAAAAAAACAAGAAGTGTAATAACTATATCCATTTATTAAACCTTTCAGATTTTTGAGTTTACGAATTGGGTGGCTTCATTTTCGACGTAAAGAATTGTTGAAAGACTAACCGTTTTTTCGCTTTTCACCTTTTCCATAGCCTCTCCCACAAGCTCGCCGATGCGGTAAAAGGGTATCTTATCCTCTAAAAATGCAGCTACCGCCGCTTCGTTAGCGCTGTTTAGTATGCAGGGCGCAGTGCCCCCTCTTTTTATCGCTTCTCTCGCAAGTCCGAGACAGCAAAAGGTTTCCTCGTCCGCTTTTTCAAATGTAAGGGTACCTATATCGGTAAGGGAAAGCCTACCCGAAAGGGATTTCATACGCTTAGGATAGGTAATGGCGAACTGGATAGGGATTTTCATATCCGGAACGCCGAGCTGTCCGATAACCGCCCCGTCCTCAAATTCTACGGCAGAATGGAGAATACTCTGGCGGTGTACTACTACCTCGATTTTATCGGGAGCTACATCAAAAAAGCGTACTGCCTCAATAAGCTCAAGCCCCTTATTCATAAGTGTGGCGCTATCCACAGTAATCTTTTTTCCCATGCTCCAGTTAGGATGCTTTAGGGCGTTTTCTTTTGTAACCCTGCGGAGCTGCTCGCTGTTATATCCGAAAAAGGGTCCCCCCGAGGCAGTAAGGATTATTCTTTCTATTTTATTATCGGTATTACCCATAATAGACTGAAAAATTGCTGAATGTTCGCTGTCTATGGGGATAATTTCAACATTTTTTTCTTTTGCTAAGGCAGTAACCAGCTCTCCGCCCACTACCATTGTTTCCTTATTGGCGAGACCTATGCGGTTTCCTGCGTTAATTGCGGCTAAAGTAGGCTCAAGACCTATCATTCCAACAACGGAATTTATCAGCATATCGCACTTTTCCGCAGCTAATTCGCATAAACCCTCCCTACCCTTCAGAAGCTTTATATCTGTATCTGCAAGGCGGATTTTTATATCATTAAAGGCTTTTTCATCGTTAATGCATACAAATTCGGGACAGAACTCTCTTGCCTGCTTCTCAATAAGCCTTGCATTATTGTTTGCCGAAAGACCCTTTATCCTGTAGCCGTGCATTCTTGCAACCTCAAGGGTCTGACTTCCGATTGAGCCTGTTGAACCTAAAACGGTAAGTGTTTTCATAAAAACGAACAATGCCGAGCAAAAACCCGGCATTTTACCTCCTTATTATACTACGCCAACATCGTAATAGGGTTAAAGAACTGGAAAACGAGATAAACAAACGGAGCTGTAAAAAGAACGCTGTCAAATCTGTCCATAACGCCGCCGTGTCCCGGAAGAAGATTTCCGAAGTCCTTTACGCCGCATTGTCTTTTAAGGAGAGAGGCAATAAGATCGCCCACAAGTCCCAAGAATGAGCAGACAAAAGCGCATATTACAAGAATGAGTATATTTACGGAAAAATGACTTTCGCCCGTAAAAATCCTGTCCCAAAGCTCATAACCGAAGCCCAGAAGAACAGCAAAAACGCAGGAAGTTATTACTCCTCCGATAAAGCCCTCCCATGTCTTTTTAGGGCTTATTCCGGG
>JAEDHF010000162.1 GCA_016297165.1 Oscillospiraceae bacterium
AGGCTGCACCGCAGACGAATTTACATATCTCGGCTGTCTCCTCCCTACCCCTGCCTATGATACAGAGGTAATTCACATGTATATGGCGAAGGGGCTTCACAAAAGCAGTCAGCATTTAGACGAGGACGAATTCCTCGAGGTAAGCCTTATCCCTCTCGCCAAGGCGGTTGAAATGGTTATGAATAACGAAATTGAGGACGCAAAGACACAGCTTGCATTACTGAAGGTTTCGGCTCTCCTCCGCAGCTAAATATTCCTCGTAGGCGGCTAAAATGCTGTTTTCGATTTCCTTTCTCGATTCCGGACTTATGGGGTGGACAACGTCACGGAAGGTTCCCGTTTCGTCCTTCCTGCTGGGCATAGCTACAAAAATGCGCTCATCCCCCTGCACCACCTTTATATCGTGGACTGCTATTGCATTATCCAAAGTTACGGAAACTACTGCACGAAGGCGGCCGTCCTTTAAAAGCTTTCTTATCCTGATGTCGCTGATATTCATAGAGTCAGGTCCTTTCTTTTTTGTTTCAGCATTATTTTTGGCATATCGCCGTAATTTATACATAATTGTATAATAGCCCTTTCTTACGCTATACTCTTTTATAAAGGCAGGTTACAGCTATGGAAAATTTTCTTATAGGAAAAAAGCATATTCATTTTATCGGAATCGGTGGCAGCGGAATGTACCCTCTTGCCCAGATTCTTCATAAACAGGGCTATTATCTCACAGGCTCGGACAACAACGAAACCGAAACCTTAAAGGCAGTCAGAAATATGGGTATTCCCGTTTTTCTCGGTCAGAGAGCGGAAAATATAGAGGGCGCCGACCTTATCGTGCATACCGCCGCAATAATGGCGGATAACCCAGAGCTTATCGCCGCAAAGGAAAGCGGCGTGCTAGTAATCGAGCGCTCAATACTCCTCGGGCTTATTACCGAAATGTACGATAACGCAGTCTGCGTATGCGGCACCCACGGAAAAACTACCACAAGCTCTATGCTTACTCACCTTTTCCTCGGCGACAACAAGGACATTACCGCAGTAATAGGCGGAAAGCTTAAGAAAATAGGCGGAAGCGGTATCTGCGGAAAAAGCGATACAATGGTATGCGAAGCCTGTGAATTTGTTGATACCTTCCTTAAGCTTTATCCCGATACGGCGGTTATTCTGAATATCGACTGTGACCACCTTGACTATTTCAAGACCATGGATAACCTTAAGCTTTCCTTTACGAAATTCTGCAACCTTACCACAAAAAATATTATCTATAACGGCGACGACGCTAACACAGTTGAAGCGGTTTCGGCGTCAACCTCGCCTGCACGAAGGATAACCTTCGGCTATAAGAGCAGTAACGATTATTACCCCGAAAATATCAACAGGATTTCGGATTTTGCTACCGGATTCGACCTTTATTATAGGGGCAGTCTCCTTTCTCACATAGTTATCCATGTTCCGGGCAGACACAATGTGCTTAATGCGGTTGCGGCTTCGGCGGCGGCTATTGAAAACGGAGTAAATCCCGAAAAGCTTAACGAGGGCTTTTCCGATTTCTTCGGCTCGGTAAGGCGCTTCGAAAAGCTGGCTGAAATAAAGGGCGTTACCTTTGTTGACGACTACGCACATCACCCCACCGAGGTTGAATCTCTCCTGAAAACCGCGAAATCCATGAGCTTCAAGCGTGTGTGGGCAGTTCATCAGCCCTTTACCTATTCCCGTACCGCTACCCTGCTTAAGGAGTTCGCCGAGGTGCTTAAAATTGCGGATAAGGTTGTGCTTACCGAAATTATGGGAAGCCGTGAAAAGAACACCTACAATATCTATTCAAAGGATTTAGCCGAAAAAATCGACGGCGCCGTATGGTTCAGCACCTTTGACGAGGTGGCGAAGTATGTTACCGATAACGTAGAAGAAGGCGATTTGGTAATAACCTTCGGCTGCGGCGACGTGTATAAGGTTGCTTATAAGATGATAGAGATTATGAATGAAAAATAAGCTGATGCTGAAAAAGTCGTTTCTGACACTTATGTCGGGGACGACTTATTTGTTGACTTATGCTTTCGGTTTTGGTATAATTAGATGAAATTCAAATCGGGATTTGTCGGGTACGCCCGACGGCGAATTCCGCCTTTAAAAAGGATGTGCTTTGTCAGCTTTTTGTTAACGGCGGTTCGTAAAACTCTGCGTATTTATTGCTATACAATCTGCACTTTGTTGAGCTCCGCCGTTAATCAGAATTTCATATAGACGAGATTATTTAAAGGCGGAACCGACAGCGGGGTCGCCCCGCAAATTCCTGTTTGTGTGGCGGCTATGGCAGAACAGCGAGCCGAGGCACTAGGTTTTTTGACAAAATTATGAAAATACATATTTCTCTAATAAAATATTGACTTTACCCTATGATTGTGATATAATTAACTAAAAATAAGACAGAATAAGGAGGCACTTTATGTATATTACCGATGATATCAAGTATATCGGCGTTAACGACCACAAAATTGATTTATTCGAGGGGCAGTACGACGTACCTAACGGTATGGCTTATAACTCCTATGCTATTGTTGACGAGAAAATCGCTATTATGGATACAGTTGACGCTAACTTTACCCACGAATGGCTGGATAACATCCAGAACTGTCTCGGCGACAGAAAGCCCGACTATCTCGTAGTACAGCACATGGAACCCGATCATTCCGCTAACATTATGAATTTCGTAAAGGCTTATCCCGATGCGAAAATCGTTTCTTCAGCCAAGGCTTTCGGTATGATGAAGAACTTTTTCGGAACGGATTTCTCCGATAAACAGGTTGTAGTCGGCGAGGGCGACACCCTCCCCCTCGGTAAACACACCCTTAACTTCGTTACTGCGCCTATGGTACACTGGCCCGAGGTTATCGTAACCTACGACAGCACCGATAAGGTACTGTTCTCCGCAGACGGCTTCGGAAAGTTCGGCGCTCTTGATGTTGAGGAGGACTGGGCTTGTGAAGCAAGGCGCTATTACATCGGAATTGTGGGCAAATACGGCGCACAGGTACAGGCACTCTTAAAGAAAGCGGCTAATCTTGATATTGCTACTATCTGCCCTCTCCACGGTCCGATTCTAAAGGAAAATCTCGGCTACTATATCAATCTCTATAACACCTGGTCAAGCTATCAGCCCGAAGAGGAAGGTATCGTTATCGCTTATACCTCCGTTTACGGCAATACAAGAAAGGCTGTTATGCAGCTCGCTGAAAAGCTTAAGGCTAAGGGCTGCCCCAAGGTAGCGGTTAACGACCTTGCGCGCTGTGATATGGCAGAGGCTGTTGAGGATGCTTTCCGTTACAGCAAGCTTGTTCTTGCAACAACTACTTATAATGCCGAAATATTCCCCTTTATGAGAGAATTCATCACTCACCTTACCGAACGCAACTACAGCAATCGTAAGGTTGCCCTTATTGAAAACGGAAGCTGGGCTCCTTTAGCGGCTAAGATTATGAGAGGAATGTTCGAAAAGAGCAAGAATATCGAATTTACCGATACAACGGTAAAAATTCTCTCCGCTCTTAATGAGGACAGCTCGGCACAGCTTGAAGCCCTCGCAGATGAGCTCTGCAAGGAATATATTGCACAGCAGGATTCTACTGCAAACAAAAACGACTTAAAGGCTCTCTTCAATATCGGCTACGGTCTTTATGTCATCACCTCCAACGACGGCAAA
>JAEDHF010000023.1 GCA_016297165.1 Oscillospiraceae bacterium
GTGAACTGTTTCAGCTGTACCGATAGCGGCTAAGTCGCCGTCGCCCTGATATGTAAATACGAACTTATCGGGGTTACCTCTCTTTACGCCTGTTGCTACTGCAGGAGCACGTCCGTGAGAAGCCTCAATCATATCGCAGTTGAAATAATCGTATGCCATAACTGAGCAGCCAACAGGACAAACGCCGATTGTATCGCCCTCAATACCCATTTCGTCGATAACCTCAGCCACTAATCTGTGAACGATACCGTGGGTACAGCCGGGGCAGTAATGAAGGTATGCGTCAGTAAGCGCATGAGGTCTTTTAAATTCAGGCATTACTTGTTACCTCCCATTTCCTTGATTTTATTGAGAATATCTGCGGGGTTAGGAATAACGCCGCCTGTTCTTCCGTAGAATTCTACGGGCTTGGAGCAGTTGATTGCAAGCTTTACATCGTCAACCATCTGACCCATGGACATTTCAACGGTAAGAATCTTCTTAGCGTTCTTAACTGCCTCGTTAAGCTCCTTTTCGGGGAAGGGCCAGAGGGTAACGGGACGGAATACGCCTGCCTTGATGCCTTCCTTACGAGCCATATCAACAGCAGACTTTGCAAGTCTTGCAGTTGAGCCGTAGGCAACAACAACGATTTCAGCGTCGTCACAGTAATCTGCAACAGCCATTGTATGCTTAGCCTTAACATCCTCATATCTCTTGAAACGGTCAACAACAGTCTGTTCCAGCTCGTCAGCCTGTAAATAGAGAGAGTTGATGATGTTGTGCTTTCTGTTCATCTTTGTGCCGGTAGCTGCCCAGGGCTTATTGGAAGCGTCGGAAAGCTTGATTTCTGCGTCGTCGAATTCAACGGGCTCCATCATCTGACCGAGTAAGCCGTCAGCGAGAACTACTGCGGGCATTCTGTATTCATCGGCAAGGTCGAAGGCTTTACCTACTGTATCAGCCATTTCCTGAACGGAGGAGGGGGCGAATACTAAAACGTGGTAGTCGCCGTGGCCTACTCCCTTTGTAATCTGCCAGTAGTCTGCCTGTGAGGGCTGAATACCGCCGAGACCGGGGCCGCCTCTCATAACGTCGATGATAACGCAGGGTAAATCAGCGCCTGCAATATATGAAATACCCTCGGACTTAAGGGAAATTCCGGGAGAAGAGGAGGAGGTCATACATCTGATACCGGTACCTGCACAGCCGTAAACCATGTTAATGGCTGCAACCTCGCTCTCAGCCTGTAAGAATGTACCGCCTACCTTAGGCATACGCTTGGAAAGATATGCGGAAATCTCCGTCTGAGGTGTAATAGGATAACCGAAGAAGCACTTGCAGCCTGCTCTTAAAGCGGCTTCGGCTAATGCCTCGTTACCCTTCATTAAGCTTTTTTCTGCCATTATTTTCCACCTCCTACTGTAATTGCACAGTCGGGACACATCATAGCGCATAAAGCACAGCCGATACAAGCGTCGTCGTCAGTACAATGAGCTGTGTAGTAGCCCTTTTTGTTCAGCTTTTCCTGCTGAATTTCGACAATTTTCTTGGGGCAAGCGGTAACACAGAGTCCGCAGCCCTTACAACGGTCAAATTCTACCGTCATCTTTGCCATAAGACCATTCCTTTCTTTTAGAGTTAACTCCATAAGGTTTTAACATATATCTCTACCGGATACGGATTATCCGATATATCCTTTAATGCTTCTTCGGTTCCTACGGTAGCCGTAATGGGCAGACCCGTTTCGGCTGCTACTGCTTTTGCAAAACCGAGAGAGGCTTTAACGGTTTCGTTGGTGGTTTCCGTGCCTAAATTGGAATTATTTACGATACCCGTACATTTAATTCCACAGGCGTTTTCGATATCTCTCATAAGAGCCACAGTTTCTTCCGGCTCCTTTGTAAGATAGCGGTATTTGTTAATAACGTAGAGCATCTGTCTGTCCTCACAGCCGAGGATAGCGGGGGCAAAGCGTCCGAGAGCCTTAGCGCCCTCGTCGTCGCCGCCTACGTCGATGATTGCACAGTCGCTTTCATCGAGAATACTCTTAACCGACATATTAAGAGCAGGGATATCAAGGTTAGAATTCGCATAGGCAGAAACCTTAAGGGTTATGCCCTTATCCTTAAAGAGCTCCTCGAAATCCGCAGTTCTGAAATATGGGTTTACGATATCAAGGTCAACGATAGTGACGCGGTGACCCTTTTTCGCCATATCAAGAGCAAGGTTAACGGAAAAATTGGTTTTTCCCGAGCCGTAATGCCCCGTAACGATAGTAAGCTTTTTAAATTCCATAGATTTTCCTTTTATCATGTGATATAACGATTCGCATAAAACCGTTATGTAAATGATTTTATAAAACAGGAAGAACGCTCGTCATAACAATCTTTATATTCTCGAATTCCTTAATAATCTCGGGTATTTTGTCGCCGAGGACAGCAGCGAATATAGAAAAGAAGAGCATACTTAATATTATACCAACACCTATAGAGATAAGCATGGTAATGAGCATAGCCTTACAGTATCTCTTCCTTGACTCCGGACCATCGCCAAAAGCCCATATCAATAAAAAGATAAGGCTTATTAAGCCGAAGAAGGTTGTAATAACGATAGTTCCTACCCATTTCTTTACGGTCATTTCCTCCTGTGCAGCAGGCTGTGGAGCAGCATACTGAGGGGGTACGGAATTATACTGCTGCTGTGCATAGCCGTAATTCTGCTGAGGCTGTTCCGAAGGGTTAACTGCGGGCATAACGGCGTCGGGAGGAAGCTGTGTATTTTCGCCGCAGTTAGGGCAGAAGCGTTCGTCCTCCATCATGAAGTTTCCGCATTTTGTGCATCTTTTTGCCATAATAGTATTTCCTTTCTTCCCATTATGTAACCGATAATACGGATAATAATCCGCTAATACATTAAATAATACCATATTTCTGAGAAAAAATCAATATTTTTCTCAAAAAAACCTGTCTTAAAGACAAAAAAACCGACCTTAAGGCAGGACGCCTTAAAGCCGGTTCTTTTTCATTTCCGTTTAGCTAATGCTCTTGTCGGTTTCATCTCCGTCAAATCCAAGCATAAAAACGCTGTGGAAATCACTCATGTCGATTCTTGATACGGTTCTTGTCAAACCGCCCGCCACATAGATTTTTCCGCATTCTTCACAAATGTCGGTTTTAATCTGCACGGTCTGGGATACTATACGTCGTCCGTCCTCGTCTGCCTTTGCCTTTTCTCTGCGTACGTGCTCCATTTCGTGGCCGCGTACACGCGCTCCGGCAGAAGCAGGATCCAGACGGGTAGGGGACTGAAAAGATACGCCCGAATCGTTGGAATCATCCTGATAACGTCTATTCCGACAGGTTTCACATTCGCAGAGGGGACAGTCCTTTTCGAAGCCGTCGTGCTTTCCCTTTGAATGCTGCTCTGTCTTTGAATTTTCGCCAAGAGGATTATCCTCGTCGGTTTTTTCGGTGCTTTTAGGGGCGCCGATTGGTAAATGCTCATCCTTGAGAGAACCGTCAAGCTCGTAACGGCTCTTGTTTCCTACTACGGTCTGTTCATCCCTGAGACCAAGCTTTTCTGCGCTTTTCGACATTCTGAGATATGAATCCGAAACATTTCTGTAAGCGGAAATGTTTGTGTTGGTGCGAAGTGCATCCAGCTTCATTCATATCCCTCCTCGGTTAAAATTAAGCACAAATCAATGGGTAAATCTACCCACGCTAATTGTATCATAACTTTGGCATAAATTCAATATGAATGTTGTCATAATTAAATCGAAAACATACAATTTGTATATTGTTACAAATCTGTAATACAAAATTTATGCAATATTCCCACACCTTAAACGAACGTTCTGTACGTTTTATTGGATAGAATGTTCGGTATAATGTAATCACAAAAGAAAAGAAAGGAAAGGCTTATTTATGGAAACAATCGTACTTACTGCAATTATGGGAGGCTGGCTTGCCTCGCTGTTTGTTATCGGCTCATTTGTAGAAAAGGTTGAGCATAATATCCGTAATAAAAGAGAAAAGCTCGCCGAGGGAACAAAGGGCGCTTAAATCGGCACGAAACGAAAAAATCTCCGACAGCTTATGACAATTATCGCATAAGCTCTGTGCTATTATGTAATTGCGGCAAAAAGCCGTAATATAAACGTTATATCTCTTGTACCGGACCTCCTTATTCCGAATAAGGGGGTCTTTTCCTTTATTGCTCCTTTCTGAATCGCTGCATTTCTTTTATAGCCGCTTTTTGATTTAATGCATATAATAAATCGGAAAATTGCATTAAGGGGTGAATATTATGTGTATGAAATACAAGCGGCTGTCCGATTTAGAGGTTAACGAAAGCGGAGTTATATCGAAGGTTTTCTATAACGGCGAATTAGGCAGAAGGCTTATGGACCTGGGGTTTATTGCGGGTTCGAGGATATACTGCGTCGGGGAAAGTCCGAGAGGTAATCCTAAGGCATATCTCGTTAAGGGGACGGTTATAGCTATAAGAAATGAAACCTGCAAATTCATACTTTTAGAAGGAGTTGATAGGGGTGAAGCATAATATAAAAACTCCCGAAAGGCTCTTTACGGTAGCTCTTGCAGGAAATCCCAATGTAGGAAAAAGTACGCTTTTCAATGCCCTTACGGGTATGAACAGACACACGGGAAACTGGGCAGGGAAGACGGTAGATAACGCCGAGGGCAGGGTCAGAATAGGCGAAGAGCTCTATTCCTTCTACGATATTCCCGGTACATATTCGCTTATGTCCAGCTCTCCCGAGGAGGAGATAGCGAGGGATTTTATCTGCTTCGGGGGAGCGGATTTAACGGTGGCAGTCTGCGACGCTTCGGCTTTAGAGCGAAACCTTAACCTTGTACTTCAGATACTTGAAATTACCGACAGCTGCATTGTCTGTATCAACCTAATTGACGAGGCTGAAAAGAACGGAGTAAGGATAGATTACAGGAAATTATCCGAGGAGCTTAAAGTTCCCGTTATCGGAGTTACCGCCCGTAAAAAGCGGACGCTAAAGCCTCTTCTTGAGCTCATTTCTGAGAGCAGGTTTACTGAAAAAACAGAGCGTAAGCCTGTTGTCCGATACGACAGAAATATCGAGGAGGGGATAGAAAAACTGCTGCCCTTTATAGAGGACAAAAACGGCACAGCCCTTTCATCAAGATGGATAGCCCTTAAGCTTATGGAAAACGACAGCAGTCTTATTTCTGGGATAGAGGGCTATATCGGCTGTGGTTTAAGGGGAAATCCCGAAATCTCGGAAATTCTGTCCGAAATAAGAAAAAGCCTCTACGATAACGGTATTAACGGTAATACTCTTCGTGAAAAAATAGTAACCTCAATTATGAACAGGGGGGAGAAAATAGCCCTTTCAGCCGTAGAGAACAGCCCCGGCTATACCCCTCGGGACAGGAAGGCAGACCGCATTATTACCGGCCGTTTCTGGAGCTTTCCGATTATGGCGCTTATGCTTATGGTGGTTTTCTGGATAACGATAGTGGGAGCAAATTATCCCTCGGAGGGCTTATCGTGGGTATTCAGCAATCTGTGCGAAGGATTTATCGCCTTTTTCAGCAGTATCGGCGTGCCCGATTTTATTACGGGGCTGTTGATTGACGGCGGATTTCGGGTATTAGGCTGGGTTGTTTCGGTTATGCTTCCGCCTATGGCAGTATTTTTCCCCTTGTTTTCCTTGCTTGAGGATTCGGGCTTATTGCCCCGAATAGCCTACAATCTCGATAATACCTTCCGAAAATGCGGCTCCTGTGGAAAATGCGCCCTTACTATGTGTATGGGCTTTGGCTGTAATGCCGCAGGAGTAACAGGAACGAGAATAATCGACTCTCCTAAGGAGCGCCTTATAGCGGTAATTACGAATACCTTTGCTCCTTGTAACGGAAGATATCCCGCTATTATTACCCTTATATCCTTGTTTTTCATAAGCTCTGTTTCGGGCTTCGGCGGCTCGGTTTTATCGGCGGTAATACTTACCTTCGTAGTATTTCTCGGAATTCTCGCTACCTTCGGGGTATCGAAGCTTCTTTCGAAAACCCTTCTTAAAAGCGAAAAATCCTCCTTTGTAATGGAGCTTCCGCCCTATCGGCGTCCTGCCTTTATAAAGGTAATTATACGTTCATTTTTGGAGAAAACCCTGTCTGTTCTGGGTAGGGCTGCGACGGTCGCGTTTCCGGTAGGGGCTCTGATATGGCTACTCGCCAACACGGAATTAGAGGGTGTAACGCTTCTTTCCCGGTTTACAGATTTTCTCGATCCCGTAGGACGGCTTATGGGACTTGACGGAGTTATTCTCGGAGCATTTATTATAGGGCTTCCTGCCAACGAGATAGTTCTCCCGATAATTCTTATGGCGTATATGTGCAGCGGTACGCTCAGCGAAACCGAATCCCTTACCGAAATAGGGAGAATTCTTACCGATAACGGCTGGACGGTTTTTACCGCCATAAACTTTATCGTTTTTTCTGTTCTACATTGGCCTTGTTCTACTACTCTGTTAACTGTAAAGAAGGAGACAGGAAGTATAAAATGGACGCTTATTTCCTTTATAATACCGACCCTGCTGGGTTTCAGCCTTTGCGTAATACTGAATTTTCTTTGGAATACTATCACACTGTTGTAGAAAGTGACAAAATCAGCAGATGAATTTTATAATTTTACTACAAATTTACAAAAAGGTATTGTTATTTTTGTAGAAATATTGTATAATAGTGGAAGGTTAAAATAGCCTTAAGTGCGTAAGAAAGGAAAATATATATGAAGATATCAGAATTAAGAGTTTTAATCTGTGATGACTCTATACTCGTAAGAAAAAAACTCACGGATATACTTAAAAAGCTTGGCATAACCTCTATTTTTGAGGCTGTTGACGGCGTTCAGGCGGTAGAAGCATATAAGGAGCATAACCCCGACCTTGTTTTTATGGATATCGTAATGCCCGTAAAGACAGGGCTTGATGCTCTTGTTGAAATAAGAGCCTTCGACAGTAATGCAAAGGTAGTTATGGCTTCCACAATCGGTACACAAAGCAACCTCGTTACCGCAATAAAGGCAGGTGCTTATGAATTCCTTCAGAAGCCCGTAAGCGACGACGATGTTCTTAAGGTACTCAACAGCTTCATAAAGGAACACCACTAAAAGAGAGGAAAAATCAATGTTTACACAGTTATTCGGACATTATCTTTTAAATAACCATATTATAACAGCTGAACAGCTCAGAAAAGCCCTTGAAGCCAAGAGCAACACAAGAGCAAAGCTTGGCGCTCTCGCCATTGACGCAGGCTATATGACTGCGGAGCAGGTTGACAGGGTTCATGCGGAACAGCGTAGGGTTGATAAGCGAATCGGCGATATTTCTGTAGAAATGGGCTTTCTTACTCCCGAACAGGTTGATGAGCTCCTCTCTAAGCAGAAAACCGCAAATATAGTTATCGGTCAGGCACTAATTGATTTAGGCTATATGACAAATCAGCAGTTTGCCGACGCCCTTGCAGAATACAAGAAAAGCGCTTCCTTCTCCGACGGAAACGAAACCGATGAGGAGCTTGAAAAGGAGATTATCTCCGTTCTCGGTCTTGATACTCTTCCTGACCAGAAGTTCTATGTTGACTACATACTTCTTCTTATAAGAAACTGTGTAAGATTTGTGGGCGACGATTTCGCTTTCGGAAACTGTGTTCTTGGCGGAAAATCTCATCATAAATGGCTCATTTCCCAGGAGATTATGGG
Organism: Oscillospiraceae bacterium; assembly: GCA_016297165.1. Classification (GTDB taxonomy): domain Bacteria; phylum Bacillota; class Clostridia; order Oscillospirales; family Ruminococcaceae; genus Ruminiclostridium_E. Next base: position 7,744 of record JAEDHF010000023.1, read on the forward strand.
CGAGCTTGCCGCATATACGGGACTTGGCTGTGACGAAAAGGCGCTTACTGCATTGGCTTCCCGTTACGCCTGCGAGGAAATTACCGAGCCGGGTGAATTTGCCGAGGCCTGCGTCGGAGAATTTCTCAATCTCCAGAATGGTTTATTTGCAGTAAACCAGTCCAACACCGTAAACGTTGAGCTTAATATTACTCCCCAGACGGCGGAAAGAGATGTTGACGTTGAGGGTGTTGCAGTAGTATTGTCCTTCTCCTTCGGTGATGTTTCAATCGTAATCAGAAAAAAGTAATTTAATAAGCGAAGAATATAACCGCCTTTGACTAAAAATCGGAGGCGGTTTTTCTTTGTTTTGCTCTTGACAGCAAGTTTGAGGACTTGTTTTATTTCTGAAAAAATCTTCTCTCATAAAACAAAAGTTTAGGTCAACCCTTTTCAAAGGGTTGCGGGGTAAGGGGCAGAGCCAAATAATCTCAAAATTCTCAAAAAAAATGCCGTCTTGCAGATTTACTACAAAACGGCATTTTATCTTTATAATACCTTAGCCAAAAAGTCTTTCAATCTCGGATTCTTCGGATTTTCGAAGAATTCCGAAGGCGGCGCGTCCTCGCCGATTTTTCCGTCGGCTATGAAGATTACTCTTGAAGCTACTTCCTTTGCGAAGCCCATTTCGTGGGTTACAACCACCATTGTCATACCCGATTTAGCAAGCTCCTTCATAACCGAAAGGACCTCGCCGACCATTTCGGGGTCAAGGGCGCTTGTGGGCTCGTCGAAAAGCATTACGTCCGGGTTCATAGCCAGTGCCCTTACAATAGCAACACGCTGCTTCTGACCGCCCGAAAGCTGTGAGGGATAGGCGTTTGCTCTGTCCTTAAGTCCTACCTTTTCGAGAAGGCTAAGAGCCTTTTCCTCTGCCTCGCTCTTTTCTATTTTTAATAGCTTCATAGGAGCGAGAGTCATATTCTTAAGAATATTCATGTGAGGGAAGAGGTTGAACTGCTGGAAAACCATTCCCATTTTCTGACGGTGCTTGTTTATATCTACATCGGGGTCGGTAATATTTACGCCCTCGAAGCAGATTGAGCCTTCGGTAGGAGTTTCGAGAAGATTAAGAGAACGGAGAAAGGTGGATTTTCCGCTTCCCGAGGGACCTACTACTACCACAACCTCGCCCTTCGAGATTTCTGTGGTAATGCCGTCGAGAGCCTTTATTCTTCCGTTATCATAGTGAATTTTAAGGTCGTTAACCTTAATCATAGCGTTATCGCTCACTATTCTTCAGCCTCCTTTCGAGCTTTTTGACCAGCCATGTGAGTACCATTACTACTGCAAGATAAATAAGCGCAATAGCGAAAAGGGGCATAAAGGCGGAGAAGGTACGTCCTCTTATAATATCCGCCGCCTTTGTAAGGTCCTCGAGGGCTACGTAGCCTGCAACCGAGGTTTCCTTAAGCAAAACGATAAACTCGTTGGCGATAGCGGGGAGAACGTTCTTGAAGGCCTGTGGGATTATGATATATATCATTGTTTTCGCATAATTGAAGCCGAGGGAGCGTCCTGCCTCCATCTGCCCCTTATCTATGGAGCTGATACCGCTGCGGAAAATTTCCGCCAGGTATGCACCCGAATTTACTCCGAAAACGATGGACGCAACAAGAATTTTGTTTGTCGAGGAGGCTAAAATAACGTAATAGCCAATCATAAGCTGAACGACAACAGGTGTACCTCTTATAACCGTAAGATAAATATTGCATAAAGCGTTTAAGAGACGAAGGAAAAATGTGCCTGCGCCCTTTTTCTTTTTGATATTCGGCGTATTATCGTATGTAGAGCGTATAGCTGCAACGATAATTCCAAGGACAATACCAATAAGAACTGCAAATAATGTTACTTCGAGAGTTATGCCGAGACCCTTTAAAAGCCTTAGCCATCTGTTATCGTCGATAAAGTTGAGAATAAACTCGTCCTTAAGCGACTGGAACCATTCAGCCATAGATTAACCGTCCTTTAATTGTTTTTAGGTATTATTCAGCGGGAATATACTTATCAATAATGGATTTAACCGTACCGTCTGCGATAAGCTTTTCGAGGGCAGCGTTAACCTTGTCGAGAAGCTCTGTATCTTTCTTGGAGAAGCAGATTGCATAGTCCTCTGTAATATATTCTGTAGGAAGAATCACAAGACCTTTATTTGCAGCAACGAAGGATTTTGCAGGCTCGTTATCGATAACTACGCAGTCGATTTTTCCTGTAATAAGAGCCTGTACAGCGTCAGCGCCGTTGTTGTAGCGTTCGATTGTGCCTAAGCCCTTTGCTTCGATATCGTCAGATGTATAGATGTCTCCTGTAGTGTTAATCTGGACGCCTACTCTGTGGCTTGCGCCCTCAGCAAAAAGGTCGTCCACGCTCTTTATATCGGAGTCTTCTTTAACGATAACTACCTGAATGCCTGTTGCGTAGCTTGTGGAGAAGTTTACGCTCTTTAATCTGTCCTCGGTAACAGTCATACCTGCCATACCGAAGTTAGCTTTACCGCTTTCAACAGCAGGAAGGATAGAGTCGAATGCCATATCCTCGATTTTTAATTCCATACCAAGCTCTTCTGCGATTTTTCCGGCGATTTCTGCGTCAATGCCCACAATGCTGTCGCCCTCGTGGTATTCGTAGGGAGGGAAGTTGGCGTTTGTAGCCATAACGAGAACTTCTTTTTCGGTGCCGTTGCTGTTTTCAACGGTTTCTTTGTTTTCAGGAGAACTGTTGCCTTCCTGCTTAGCACCACAGCCGCCTAAACAAGCGCATACCATAACTGCGGACAGGAATAAGGAGATGATTTTTTTCATAATTTTTTACCTTTCCTTTCTTTTGTTGTGCGATAAAGCTTCATGAGACTTGTTTTATTATAACTCATACATACCGCATACCATAATATAATATCACCAAACCCCTGTATTGTCAACAGCTTTATGATAAATTCGACACAATTTTGTTTTATCGGGAAAATAGGGAATTTCGATAAATTCTGACAAAAATGTACAAGAATTGATAATAAATTAACCGAATGTATTGATTATTCCGATAAAATATGTTAAAATAATCATATCTGAATAATCCCGATTACGAAATGTTTATATAGTGTATTTTCAAGAACAGAAAGGCAGCGGATATATGTATAAGAATTTTATTAACAGTTTTACAAGTATTATTACGAGTACGGGGAACAGAAACCCTATTGAAAGTATTCTTGATAAATTCGCTACCGGTATTGCGGTTTTCGAAATAAGGGATACAATTCACGTACTGTATATGAACAGTCATATGCTAAGTACTATCGGCTATACCTGGGAACAGTACCGGGATAAGCTTAACGACGCCGCTTCTATTTTCGTGGAAGAGGACGCATGGCGGCTATATAATGAGGTTAATACAAAGACGGAATTCAGCATAGACTGTAAGGGTGTTCGTCCCGACGGTACAATACGTTGGTACCAGATTTTAGGTGCTCAGGTTGATTTCGTAAAGAGCGTTTATCCCGTTTTTCTCGTTACAATAATAGATATTTCCTCCTATAAAGCTATGGAGAAGAATCTTATTGTCAACAGCGAGCGATACCGTATTTTTGAGGAGACTACCGAGGCATTTCTCTTTGAATATAAGGTTAAGGATGACTGTATGATTTTTTCTACCAATAAGAGCGGAACGGTTGAAAGAAGAGTTATCGAGAAATATTCGGAATTCAACCATAATTCCTCCTTCGTTCATCCCGAGGACAGACCCCATTTTACACGAGTGCTTATGGAGGCGTGCGTTAAGCCTACGAAATCCTCTATTGAATACCGCTCAAAGGCGATAGCCGACGATTACGCCTGGTGCCGTACATATTATGTAAGTGTTATGAACGAATACGGTCAGATAGAAAGCGTTTTCGGCAGAATCCAGAATATCGATGAAGAGGTTAAAAAACGTAATGAGATGGCTAATCTTGTAGAAAAGGACAGACTTACGGGAGTTTATAACCGTGACGCATTTATGAATAGGGTTGAAAAATCCCTTGAATGTGCAAACGAGGAGAGAAGCTTTATCTTCTCCATGATAGATATTGATAATTTTAAGGGCTTTAACGATACCTACGGCCATATCGTAGGCGATGATGTAATAACCATATTTGCCGAAAAGCTGAAAATTGCCTTTGGTGACGGGGTAGTAGGCCGTTTCGGCGGCGACGAATTTACCGTTTTTATTTCGGGTATCTCGAAATCGGAGTTCGAAAAAAGGTTTGACATATTAAAAAATGGTCTGTACTGCGATGTAATGGGACAAAAGGTTGATATAACCTTTTCCGTAGGCGCAATAAGATTCAAGGGTAGCAGACGAGTAAACTATATTCTTGATAAAGCGGATAAGCTTATGTACGAGGCTAAGGAAGAGGGTAAGGACCGCATTATCACAAGAACTCTTCGTTAAGCCTAAGCTTTTGAAAAAGCGGAAGCCGCCCTGCCCGAAATGGACAGACGGCGGCTATCAGGGATTTCTGTATGCGCATAATAGCTCAGATCGCAATATTCGGATAGAATTTGAGCCTTAAGTTATCTGCGATAAGAGCAATAAATTCAGAATTCGTGGGCTTGCCTCTTGTGGTATGAACAGTATAGCCGAAAAGCTTATTGAGCATATCCACATCTCCTCTGTCCCAGGCTATTTCAATAGCGTGGCGGATTGCGCGCTCAACTCTCGATGGCGTTGTATTGTATTTCTGTGCCACCGAAGGATACAGGAGCTTGGTAACATTGTTTATCATATCGTCGTTTCCTATGGAAAGGATAATTGCCGTTCTGAGGTAATGATAGCCCTTGATATGGGCAGGAATACCGATCTGGTGAATAATATCGGTAACTATGTATTCCACATTGTCCATATCCCCTCGGCTGTTTTCGGTTGCATTCTTGAAGCTGATAAGATTACTTATCTTCTTAAGAATCTGATATGGTGCGAAGGGCTTTACCATAAAATAGCTTGCCCCGGCGTCCATAACCTCTTTTTCGATTTCGGGGGAATTAAGATTCGAAACTACTATAGTAACGGGCAGCTTCGATTTTTGCGCCTTAATTTCCTCCAGCAGAGACACTGCGTCAAGCTCCGGCATTTTTGCATCGATGATTAGGTAGTCGGGCATATCGCTCTTTACCGAGTCGAGGATTACCCTGCCGTTTTTCTGTCTTGTTACGGCGAACATACCTTCTTCTTTTAGTAGGCTTGCCCACGAGAGACCATACTCGGCTGAATCATCACCGATAAGTACCTTTGTTTTTCCTGTCATTTTTATCCTCCAAGTTGTTACGTTATCTCTTGTACCTAAATTCTAACATCTTATGAACAAAAAGGCAATATAAATTCAAACAATTATCACAAAATAGAATAAAAAGATTTTTTAATCGATTTAATTTTCGCACTTATTACCTCAATAAATGCGATAATAAAGCCGAAAACGGCACTTTTTGAATGGTGAGAAATTTGTCGAATAGTGTCGATAAAAGCGGTCTATCTTAATTTCCGGACATATTTTTCGTAGGTAGAATTGTGTCGTAAAATGTCGAAAATCGGCGACTATGCCGTTTATATGTTTAAAAAATATGAACAAAATCCGAAATAAGAAAGGAAAGAAGTATTATGGCGATAAAGCTTGACTGGGAGAAGTATATCGAGGCTTCTGTCGAAACCGTTTCCGAGGGTATCGTTATGCTAAAAAACGATAACGGCGCTTTACCTCTTGAAAAGGACAGGGAGACCGCTGTTTTCGGAAGAATCCAGCTTCATTATTATAAAAGCGGAACAGGCTCGGGAGGAATGGTTAACGTATCCGAAGTCGTAGGAATAACCGACGGGCTTTTACGTTCGGGAGCGAAAATTAACGAGGAGCTCCTTTCGGTTTATAAGGAATGGGATAAGGATAATCCCTATAACCGTGGCTCGGGCTGGGGAACAGAGCCCTGGTCACAGGCTGAAATGCCCCTTAGCGACGAGCTCGTTAAGAAAATCTCCCTATCCTCGGATACTGCCGTAGTAATTATCGGAAGAACCGCAGGCGAGGAGCAGGATAATACCGCCGATAAGGGCGCTTATTTCTTAAGCGACCTTGAAGAGGATATGCTTAAAAAGGTAAGGGCAAATTTCAGGAAAATGGTCGTCCTTCTCAATGTGGGCGGAATTATAGATATGGGCTTTGTTGACAGGTATTGCCCCGACGCTGTTCTCTACGTATGGCAGGGCGGTATGGTGGGCGGAATCGGTACCGCAAGAGTACTTCTCGGCGACGTAAGCCCCAGCGGTAAGCTTCCCGATACGATAGCCTATGAAATTGCGGATTGTCCGGCGGATAAGAATTTCGGCGATTTGTGGCAGAACTTCTACTGCGAGGATATTTATGTTGGCTATCGCTATTTTGAGACCTTCGCTAAAGACAGGGTACGCTATCCCTTCGGCTTCGGCTTATCCTACACAAGCTTCAGCGTTACTCATAAGGAAACTGCAGTAAAGGGCAGGAGCGTTTCTGTTACCGTTACCGTAAAAAATACAGGCAGCTTCACGGGAAAGGAAGTAATAGAGCTTTATTATAATGCTCCACAGGGCGCTCTCGGACAGCCTCTTCGTCAGCTCTGCGCCTTCGAAAAGACGAAAAACCTTGCTCCCGCCGAGGAACAGGAGCTCACTCTTTTCGTAAATCTTGATGAATTTGCCGCCTACGATGATAGCGGTATTACGGGACATGAAAGCTGTTTTGTTCTTGAAAAGGGCGAACACAGGCTTTTTGTAGGAACCGATGTAAGAGCGGATATTGACGCAGGAGCCGTAGTTTTAGAAGAAACGATTGTAATAAAACAGTACAGGCAGGCGCTTGCACCTGTTCAGGAATTCAGCCGAATAAAACCCGTTTTAAAGGACGGTAAATATGAAATTGAATACGAAAAGGTGCCTGTTCTTAAAATTAGCGAGGATGAACGAAGAAAAGAAAAGCTGCCCGAAGAGATTCCTTATACCGGCGATAAGGGAATTAAGCTGAATGATGTAAAAACGGGCAAGAATACCATGGAAGAGTTTATTGCCCAGCTCTCCGATTACGACCTCTCCTGTATAATAAGAGGCGAGGGCATGAGCAGTCCGAAGGTAACTCCCGGAACAGCGGCAGCCTTCGGCGGCGTTTCCGAAAGCCTGAAGGGCTTCGGAATACCCTGCGGCTGCTGTGCCGACGGACCTTCGGGAATGAGACTTGACTGCGGAACGAAGGCATTCAGCCTCCCTAACGGTACTCTTATTGCGTCAACCTTCAACAAGGAGCTCATTAACGAGCTCTATACCCTTGCAGGACAGGAAATTGCCTATAATAATGTTGACTGCCTGTTAGGACCCGGTATGAACATTCATCGTCACCCCCTTAACGGCAGAAACTTTGAATATTTCTCCGAGGACCCATATCTTACGGGTGTTATGGCGGCTTACGAGCTTATGGGGCTTCATAAATCGGGCGTTACGGGTACAATCAAGCACTTCTGCGGCAATAACCAGGAAAGCGGCAGACACGTTATTGATTCGATAATTTCCGAGAGAGCGCTCAGAGAAATATACCTTAAGGGCTTCGAAACCGCAATAAATAAGGGCGGTGCAAGGTCGATAATGACTACCTACGGAGGGGTAAACGGTCTTTATACGGGCGCAAGCTATGACCTTACCGGCGAAATTCTCCGTAACCAGTGGGGCTTTAAGGGTATTGCTATGACAGACTGGTGGACCGACCTGAACGAGCGTAACGGCGAGGCTTCGAAGGACAATTTTGCCGCTATGGCGAGAGCCTGGAACGATATCTATATGGTCTGCTCCGATAGTGAGAATAACTGCGATAATACTCTGTCCTGCCTTGAAAACGGAAGTCTTAAGCGTTCCGAGCTACAGCGTAATGCCGCTACAATCTGCGGAATGCTTATGAATATGAGAGTAATGGACAGATTCTTAGGCAGGGACGAGAAAATCGAAATTATTAACCGTGAGGACGTTACGGAAGAAATAGATATGAGTAACGTTAAGCAGTACGAGCTGTCGGAAGAGCTTGAAATATCCCTTGCCGACGCTTCGGGGGACGAGGACAGCAACTATGTATTCCTTCTCGACCTTGCTAATCGGGGTATGTACGAGGTTACGATGACCGCTTCCTGCAATTTAAGCAGTTTAGCACAGGTTTCCGTAACAATGTTCGTTACGGGCACTCCCTCCGGCTTTATCTGGAACGGAACAGAGGGCAAGGATGTAGCCATCACCAAGCAGGTGGCTTTCCCGTCAAGGTTTACTCCCGTAAGGCTCTATTTCCCGAGAAAGGGACTTAAGCCTGTATCAATAAAATTCCGACTTGTGCAGAAATTCTGATAAAAAAGCTTCCGCCGGGCTGCTTTTGCTCGGCGGAAGCTGTTTGTTTTGAGTAATGTATATAAAGGTT
>JAEDHF010000163.1 GCA_016297165.1 Oscillospiraceae bacterium
GAATTAGCAGTATTACTGCAATTATGAGGATTTTAAGCTTTATTTTACCTTTCCCCATACATTTCTCCTATCCTTGCCGAAAGCTCGTGTGCCTTTATGCTGAATTCATCATATCCGTCGCAGTTATCTATATAAAAATCCGACTTTTCAATATAGTATTTCTTGTCGTGCTGCGCTGAAAGACGGTTAGCCGCCTGTTCGTATGTCAGCTTATCCCTTTCCTTTATCCTGTCGATGCATTTTTCCTTATCGGCTACAACGCTTATAATTATATCGCAGATTCTGTCTGCACCGCTTTCGAAAAGTGTAGGTGCGTCTATTAGTATGAGCCTTTTTCCGCCGTTAATATAGTCGGCTGCATCAGAAATAACCTTATAAAGAATATATGGATAAACGATATTGTTAAACAGCTTAAGTTTATCCTTTTCGGAGAAAATAATATCAGCAATTTTCCTACGGTTAAGATTTCCGTCGGGAAGAATAACATTATCAAAATTCTCCGACAGCTCCTTTAATGCAGGTTTTCCGATTTCTACAATCTGTCTCGCTACAATATCACAGTCAACAACTGAAAAGCCATAATCGCGAAAAGCCTTACAGGCTGTGGTTTTTCCTGCACCGGACATACCCGTTAAGCCAAGAATAATAGAATTATCATTAAAAAGCATATATTTACCTTATAGTTCAATTACTCTGAATCCTGCCGACCTTAACAATCTGTTATATACGGCAAGACCCATTCCTTTCTTTTCGGGCATTCTCACATAAACCTCATCACATTCAAGCTCATCGCACATACGAAGACCCGAAAACAGATGCTCTGCCTGTTCCTCCGAGGTTTCGCCATAAGGAACGGTTATAATGTTACCGCCAAGGCTTTCATTTCCATAACCGAGATAGGCTATTTTTAAAGAGCTATCCCTATCGGAAAGAAAAGCTATTATATTTTCGGTACTGCCGTTAAGAATAAACACATCAGCCTTAGGGGAATAATGCTTATACTTCATTCCGGGAGAAAGAACCTTTATATCCGGGTCTATTTTCATAAGAACGCCATCGTCTATAACCACATTGGCATATTCCCTGAGCATTTCGGCTGTTACTCCGCCGGGACGGAGTATTCTTAATCTTTCATCGTTTTCAAAGGTAATAACCGTACTCTCGACGCCGAATTTGCATTCTCCGCCGTCAATTATCAGAGGTATTTTCCCTTTCATATCTTCATAAACGTGTTTTGCGGCAGTAGGACTGGGTAAACCCGAAGTATTGGCTGAAGGAGCGGCAAGAGGAAAGCCGCATTTCTCTATCAGCGACAGAGTAAAGCGGTTATTCGGCATACGGACCGCCACCGTATCAAGACCGCCGCAGGTTTCTGAGGGTATTACTGCCCTTTTCGGAAAAATCATTGTCAGAGGCCCCGGCCAGAAGGTGTCAGCAAGACGCAGTGCAATAGGCGGAATATATGCCGCAATTTCTTTCAGCATATCAATACTGCTTATGTGCAGAATAAGCGGATTGTCCTGAGGTCTGCCCTTTGCCTCAAATATTTTTTTTACCGCCGAAACGTTAAGCCCGTTTGCGGCGAGACCATACACCGTTTCGGTAGGTATAGCCACAATTTCACCGTTCTTCAGCAGTTCGTAAGCGCTTTCCTTATTCTTATCCTCTGCGCTTAAAACTAAAGTATTCATTATTTACCTCTTTCATTCGCCGAAGCCCGAAAGCTTTGCCGTTCTGTCGGCGATAGCGAGGGCGTCGAAAATTTCGTCACAGTCGCCGTTCATAAATTGTTCAAGCTTATAGAGCGTAAGTCCGATTCTGTGGTCGGTTACACGGCTCTGGGGAAAATTATATGTTCTTATACGCTCGGAACGGTCGCCTGTTCCAACCTGTATCTTACGTTCTGCCGCTATCTTGCTGGTCTGCTCGTTAAGCTTCGCCTCGTATAGCTTCGAATAAAGCATTTTCATCGCCTTATCCTTATTCTTATACTGGCTTCTCTCCTCCTGGCATTCTACAACAACACCGGTGGGGTGATGAATTATACGGATTGCGGATTCGGTTTTGTTGATATGCTGACCGCCTGCGCCGCTGGAACGATAGGTCTGAAACTCTAAGTCTGCAGGATTTATTTCCACATCAACCTCTTCCATTTCGGGCAGAACTGCAACCGTAATGGTAGATGTGTGAATACGACCCTGTGTTTCCGTTTCGGGTACACGCTGTACCCTATGGACGCCGCTCTCATATTTGAGCTTTGCGTAAGCACCCTCGCCCTCTATAGAAAAGCTTATTTCCTTATAGCCGCCGAGCTCCGTAGGATTAGCGTTTACAACCTCAACCTTCCAGCCCTTAAGCTGTGCATACATATTATACATTCTGAATAAGGAATTGGCAAAAAGCGCCGCTTCATCGCCCCCTGCCCCGCCGCGAATTTCCATAATAACGCTTCTGTCGTCGTCGGGGTCCTTAGGAAGCAGGAGTATCTTAAGCTCCTCCGTATAGGCGGCGATGAGCTCCTTGCTTTCGTCGTACTGGAGCTGTGCCATTTCCTTTAAATCCTTATCGAGACCGCTTTCGTTCAGCATTTCCTTAGCTTCACTGAATTCAACCTCTGCCTTTTTATATTCGCGGTATTTTTCCACAAGAGGAGTAAGGGTTTTATACTCCTTCATAAGCTTTTTATATCTGTCCTGGTCATTTATTACATCGGCGTCCATAAGACTGCTGTTAATCTCTTCAAACTTTTCTTCTGCCGCCTTTAACCTCTCAAGCATCGGGGTTATCCTCCATAAATATTCTTTACGCCCTTATATCTGCTTTTCGATAGAATGCCGGATAGCCGCACTAAGCCAATGATGCGGTCAAACTATCAGATTCCCCCGGAAAACAAATATACTATATTATATCATATTTTAACTACATTTTCAATATTTACATAAAAATTTGTAATAATATAAAAATGCACTTGAAAATTCTGCGAAAAATGGTATAATAAAGAAAAAGCGAAAGGAAATTATGAATATGAAAAAGAAATCTCCCGAAATACTTATTGAAGAAATCAAATGCGAGACTAAGGTTCCATATATATTTCAGGCTGTTTTAGAGACCGTTCTCGGCTTTTTCCTTATTTTCTCGCCGATAGATACAACAAATATCGCCTTTATCGTAATCGGCAGCATTATTACCGCCTACGGTGTTTTTGACGTTATAAGCTTTATAACCAATCATCGCCCCTACAGCTTCCGCCAGGGGCTTTTTTCGGGAGTGCTGATAACCGTTATCGGCGTTGCATTCATAGTACAGGCAAATGAGCTTATAAATCTTCTTTCAATTATACTGGGAACCCTGATTATTATTGAAAGCATTATTAACGTAAGAAGAGCGCTCATTATGAAGAATCTTGAATTCGGATACTGGTTTATTCCCTTTATTATTTCCTTTGTAACAATGGTTTTAAGCGGCGTAATAGTTCTTTATCCCGGAGTTTTCGGATATGACGGTCTTATCCATATTATTACCGGTATAGTCTTCATCATAGTTGCAGCAGTAGATATCTGGTCAATTTTCGTTATTTTCAGAAATGGCAAGGATGTAGTAAAAGAATATGAAAAGGAAAAGAGTAATGCTATCGTGGTAAAGGACTGATTT
>JAEDHF010000164.1 GCA_016297165.1 Oscillospiraceae bacterium
AGAGCAAATTGTTAAGACAGGCAGCAAGCTTCTCATTATCGCTGAGGATATCGAGGGTGAGGCTCTTACAACCCTTATTCTCAACAAGCTCAGAGGCACATTTAACTGTGTAGCCGTAAAGGCTCCCGGCTTCGGCGACAGACGTAAGGAAATGCTTACCGATATTGCAGTTCTTACAGGCGGTCAGGTTATTACATCCGACCTGGGCTTAGAGCTTGCTGATACAACTCTCGAAATGCTCGGTCGTGCTAAGCAGATTACCGTTACAAAGGAAACCACAACTATTGTTGACGGTGCAGGCACAAAGGACGCTATTGCAGACAGAGTTAACCAGATTAAGGCTGCTATCGAGAATACTACAAGCGAATTCGACAAGGAAAAGCTTCAGGAAAGACTTGCTAAGCTTTCCGGCGGTGTTGCTGTTATTAAGGTTGGCGCCGCTACCGAAATCGAAATGAAGGAAAAGAAGCTCAGAATTGAGGACGCTCTTGCCGCAACAAAGGCTGCCGTTGAAGAGGGTATTGTTGCAGGCGGCGGTACCGCTCTTATAAATGCTATGGGTGCAGTAGAAGCGCTTATCGCTACTCTCGAAGGCGACGAAAAGACAGGCGCAAAGATTGTTCTCCGTGCTCTCGAAGAGCCCGTAAGACAGATCGCAAAGAACGCAGGCCTCGAAGGCTCGGTAATTATCGACAATATCAGAAGAAACGGTAAGGACGGTTACGGCTTCGACGCATACAAGGAAGAATATGTTGATATGATTTCCGCAGGTATCGTTGACCCTGCTAAGGTAACCCGTTCCGCTATCCAGAATGCTGCTTCCGTGGCTGCTATGGTTCTTACAACCGAAAGCCTCGTAACAGACATCAAGGAAGATGTTCCCGCTGCTCCTGCCGGCGGCATGGGCGGTATGGGCGGAATGTATTGATAACGCCCTCTTAATTCTCCTTAAAATTGCATATTGTATGACGGCATTTGCAGAAATTAGGCAGATGCCGTTGTTTTTATTTTACAAAAACTTAATATAGGGCGAGAAATGTGCACTTTTAGTAAATGATTTGTAAAATAGCACAAAAACGCCTGTTGAAATATAGCTAATTTAATATTTTTGAACAAAAACTATTGCTTTATTTTTTTGTTTGTGTTATAATGATAACAATAAAAAAGGTAACTGTGCTTGTAATGTTGTAGAAACTGCATAAAAACGGTTACCCGAAAGGAGAACAGGCACGATGAACAATAATATTCCCGAAGGATACGGTATTCCTCTACACCTTTTCCACGAGGGTAACAATAACAAGGCATACGAATTCTTCGGTTCACATTTTGAAGAAAGAAACGGCCGGAGAGGTGTAGTTTTCCGTGTATGGGCGCCTAAGGCGGCGGCTGTAAGCGTAGTAGGCGATTTCAACAAATGGGACAGGACCGTAAGCCCTATGAATAAGCTTACCGATGGTGGTATCTGGGAGCTTTTTATTCCCGATTTAAAGGTTTACGATGCATATAAGTACAGTATCGAAAGCAGCTATGGACAGGTTAAGCTTAAGGCTGACCCCTACGGCTATCACATGGAAACAAGACCCAATACCGCTACCAAAATTTACGATATTAACGGCTATAAATGGGGCGACAATAAGTGGCGTGAAAAAATGGCTTCAAAGAACGTTTATTCCACGCCCATAAACATCTATGAGGTTCATATCAGCTCCTGGCAGCACAAGAAGGACGAGGACGAACTCTTCAATTATATGGAATGCGCTAGGGAGCTTGTGCCTTACGTTAAGAAGATGGGTTATACTCATATTGAGATTATGCCTATTGCCGAATTCCCCTTTGACGGCTCCTGGGGCTATCAGGGAATAGGTTATTTTGCTCCCACCTCACGTTTCGGCACTCCTCATGATTTTATGCAGTTTGTCGATTATTGTCATAAGAACGACGTGGGCGTTATTCTCGACTGGGTTCCCGCTCATTTCCCGAAGGACGCCGCAGGCCTTTATGAATTCGACGGACAGTGCTGCTATGAATACTCCGACCCTCTTAAAAATGAACACAGAAACTGGGGCACAAGAGTATTTGACTGGGGTAAGCCCGAGGTGCAGAGCTTTCTGATTTCAAATGCAACCTACTGGTTTGATAAATATCACGTGGACGGACTTCGTGTTGACGCAGTAGCTTCAATGCTCTATCTCGACTATGACAGAACAGAATGGAGACCAAACTGCTACGGCGGAAACGAAAACCTCGAAGCTATCGCTTTCTTTAAAAAGTTAAATTCGGCATTATTCAAGCAGTTCCCGAATATACTTATGATTGCAGAGGAATCAACAGCCTGGCCCATGGTTACCAAGCCTGCCGATATCGGCGGTCTCGGCTTTAACTATAAGTGGAATATGGGCTGGATGAACGATATGCTTCAGTATATGTCCATGAATCCCGAATGGAGACCTGACCACCATAATATGGTTACCTTCTCCTTCTATTACGCTTTCTCCGAGAACTTTATCCTCCCGATTTCCCACGATGAGGTTGTTCACGGAAAATGCTCAATGCTGGATAAGATGAGCGGACCGAGAGAGCTTCGTTTTGCATCCTTTAGAACCTTCCTTACATATATGATAGCTCACCCCGGTAAGAAGCTTATGTTTATGGGACAGGAATTCGCACAATTCAAGGAATGGAACTATAAAACCGGACTTGATTGGGATGTTCTCGATTTCCCTGAGCATAAACAGCTCTGGGAGTTTGAGCAGGCGCTCAATAAATTCTACCTCGAAACAAACGAGCTCTGGGAGGTTGACAGCGACTGGTCCGGCTTCAAGTGGATCGTTAGCGACGATAACCGTAACAGCGTTGTTGTTTTCAAGCGTATAAACGCCAAGGGCGAGGAGGTTATTGCAGTATGCAATTTCCAGCCTAAGAACCACGAGGTTTATAGCTTCGGCGTTCCTTACTACGGCGAATACGAGGAGATATTTACTACCGAGGCTCCCGAATTCGGCGGAGGCGGCGTTCTTAACGGAACAGTCAACTCCTACCGTAAGGATTCTCATGGAGAGCGTTTCGCTATCGATGTAAAGATTGCGCCTATGTCAGCTATGTTCTTTAAGGTTAAGACAATAAAGGATTATGACGCTGAACAGGCTGCAATAAAAGAAAAGGAAGAAAAGGCTGCAAAGCGTAAGGCTGCCGCAGCTAAGAAGGCGAAAAAGGAAGCCGAAGCTAAAAAGGCGGCTGAAAAGAAAACCGTAAAGAAGCCTGTAAAGGCGAAGGCGGTAAAGGAAGAAAACAAGACAGAAGCTAAAGCCGTTAAGAAAACGGTAAAAAAGGCTGAACCAAAAACCGAAAAAAAGACAGTTAAAAAGACTGCCTCTTAAAAGTAAATTGTTATATCAATAAATCGGAGGTCAAATATTATGAACCATGTAAAAAAAGAATGCGTAGCAATGCTGCTCGCAGGCGGACAGGGAAGCAGACTGTATGCCCTTACACAGAATATGGCGAAGCCTGCCGTTCCTTACGGCGGTAAGTACAGGATTATAGACTTTCCTCTCTCTAACTGCGTTAACTCCGGCATTGATACCGTAGGCGTACTTACGCAGTATCAGCCCCTCGTTCTTAACGAATACATAGGCAACGGTCATGCCTGGG
>JAEDHF010000165.1 GCA_016297165.1 Oscillospiraceae bacterium
CTGTTCTTAAGTACAAAATTCCAGGAATCCCGACACATTTCCTCAAGGTTATGGGTCGCCTTCCAGCCCAGCTCTCTTTCCGCCTTATCGGGAACGCAGTAGCATTCGGCAGCGTCGCCGGGTCTCCTGTCGCCGATAACGTAGGGAACGTCGATGTTGTTCACCCTCTTGAAGGTTTCGACAATTTCGAGAACGGAATAGCCGTTGCCCGTTCCGAGGTTATAGGGAATAGCGCCCTTCTTTTCTCTTACGCTCTTAAGGGCGGCGAGATGGCCACGGGCAAGGTCAACAACGTGTATGTAATCTCTTATACAGGTTCCGTCGAGGGTAGGGTAGTCGTTGCCGAAAACGGTGAGCTTATCCTGCTTGCCTGTGCAGACGTTTATGATAATGGGCATAAGGTTGTTGGGGATACCGTTAGGGTCCTCGCCGATTTTTCCGCTTTCGTGGGCGCCGATAGGGTTGAAATAACGGAGAAGAGCGACGCTCCAGTCCTTATCGGCGTTGCAGATATCCCTGCACATATCCTCGATAATAAGCTTTGTGTTTCCGTAGGGATTAATAGCGGAGAGAGGGAAGCTTTCGTCAACAGGCACAGTTTCGGGAATTCCGTAAACCGTAGCCGAGGAGCTGAATATGAATTTCTTGCAGTTATGCCTTTTCATAGCGTTCAGAAGCACGAAGGTACCGCCGAGGTTGTTCTCGTAGTACATAAGGGGCTCTCTTACGCTTTCGCCTACCGCCTTATAGCCTGCGAAATGGATAACGGTATCAATTTCGTTTTCCGAGAAGATTTTCTCTATATCCTCTTTTTTACACATATCCGCTTCGTAGAACTTAAAGTCCTTACCGCTTATTTCCTTTATAAGCTCAACAACCTTAGGCTTCGAATTATAGAAATTATCCATAACGATAATCTCTTCTCCTGCCTTTAAAAGCTCGATACAGGTATGAGAGCCGATATAACCCGTACCGCCGGTTACTAAAATTGCCATAGTGATTTCCTCCTTAATTATTCCCATTCCTTCCATACATCGGGGCAATAGCCTACCGTTGCCTGCTTTCCGTTACGGACAATGGGAGTTTTATAGATAGAGGGCTTTTCCATAAGCTTTTCAAGCTTTGCGCCCTCTAAAAGATACTTTATTTCATAGTAGTCCTTGCTTTTCTCATCTAACAGCTTTTCAAGACCGCCGACAGAAGCTATAACGCTTTCCAGCTCTCTCTTGCTTAGTCCCTTATCGAGAATATCCACAGACTGAAACTTTATATTACGTTCCTTAAAATACCGCTCCGCCTTTTTTGTATCGAAGCATTTTTTCTTTCCGAAAATCTGAATATTCATATAATTCTTTCCTTGTGCCTTGTAACGTGACAGCCGATATTTACCGCTACGGGCAGTCCTGCTATATGGGTAGGCGCCGCCTCTATATTAAGATATAGGGCAGTAACCGTACCGCCGAAGCCCTGTGAGCCGATACCGGTCTTATTTATTTCGGTAAGCATAGCTTCTTCAAGCTCGCTGTAGAATGGGTCGGAGTTTCTCTCTCTTAAATCACGGCAAAGCGCCTTTTTCGAGAGATAGGCGCTTTGTTCAAAATCGCCGCCTATTCCCACGCCGACAACGATAGGCGGACAGGGATTGCTGCCTGCCACATTTACCGTTTCGGTAACGAAAGCGATAATATCCTCTTTTGTCGCCGAGGGGGTGAACATCTTGATTCTGCTCATATTCTCGCTTCCGAAGCCCTTAGGCGCTGCCATTATTTTTACCTTATCGCCGTCAACGATAGAGGTATGTATGATTGCAGGAGTATTATCCCCCGTATTTACTCGTCTAAGTGGGTCCTTAACTACCGAAAGGCGAAGCTTCCCTTCAACATAGCCCTTGGCTACCCCCTCGTTAATTGCCTTATAAAGACTGCCCCCTGTGAAATGGACGTCCTGTCCTATTTCGAGGAAGATAACCGCCATACCCGTATCCTGACAAATCGGTACGTTAAGCTCCTTTGCGCAGTCTATATTCCTTACGATATCGCCGAGAACCTCTTTACATACGGGGCTTTCCTCCAAGGGGATACAGCTCTCTATCTTCTCCTTCATCATAGGCGGAAGCAGGAGATTCGCCTCCTCACAAAGCTCAGCTACCGCTTCCTTAATTACCGAAACTTCAATTTCCCTCATTTTTCTTCTCCTTTTCCGCTTTTTCCCTTATGAGAGGTAAAATATATTCCTTAATCTTTTTCATTCGCTCCTTATCAAGCTCAAGAAGAGCAATACATATATATGCACGGACGATAACAGCCACAGCCGAAATCATCAGACCGTTTGTAAGATTGAAGCCTGCCACAAATAAAAGGCAGAAGCTTAAAACGAGAAAATCAATGAAGAGAGAAGCGATTATCCCGAAAAATACCGCCCATATCCCCTTAGGCTTACAGAAAAAGCCCTTAAGGGTACAGCGTTCAAGCCCTTTTTCAACCGCAACGGCAAGGGCAGTATCGCACATATCCGTTTTATAGGAATGGTAATACTTTAAATAGTACTCTCCCTCGCCCTTTTTCTCCCAGAGGAAAACGGGGGCGTTCTTAAGCTTATAAAGCTGGAGTTTTTTCTGATCCTCAATAATATTATCCAGCTTTTCGGTAAGCTCCCCTTCGCTCATAACGCTCTCTTCCTCGAAAGCCATTTTAATAAACTTCTTTTTCATTAAGCCTCAATCCTTTTTCCATCCATAAATACCGCCTCGGGTGGAGTAGTAATATCGAAGGGACTGCCCTTAAAGAGGACGAAATCCGCGTCCTTTCCTACCTCTATGCTTCCTACCCTGTTATCTATTCCGCAGATTCGGGCAGGATTTATTGTAATCGCCTTAATTGCGTCAGCTTCGCTCATACCGCCCCTTACCGCAAGTCCTGCCGTAACGGGGAGATACTGTATGGGGTTTTCGGGGTGGTCGGTGCAGATTGCGACCTCTACGCCCTGCTTTGTAAGCTTCGCCGCCGTTTCGATAGTCTGATTGCGAAGCTCGGGCTTACACCTGTCGCAGAAAAGGGGACCCACAACACAGCTTGCCTTTTCCTCGCCAAGTTCCTTTGCGATAACCGAGCCGTCGGTAGCGTGGATAAGCACATAGTCAAGGTCGAATTCCTTAGAAAGCCTTATGGCGGTAAAGATATCGTCCGACCTGTGACAGTGGAAATGAGCCTTTATCTCCTTTTTAAGAAGAGGTATAACCGCCTCGCACTTTATATCGTAATCGGGCTTAGAAACCTCGTCGTCGGTGCCCCTTGTGGCTTCGTATTCCGCCATATCCTCCATATAGCGCTTAGCCTTGTATAGCTGTTCTCGGATAACCGCCGCCGTCGCCATACGGGTCATAGGAGTCTCCTCCCTGTCGTTATATACGGTTTTGGGGTTTTCGCCGAGGGCGAATTTCATAGCACAGGGCTCTTTTATGATACGCTTATCAATCATTTTTGAGCCGTAGGTCTTTATAGCGGCGAAGGTTCCGCCGATAGGGTTAGCGCTTCCCATTCCCGTAATAACGGTACCTATTCCGCCTCTTACCGCTTCGGTAAAGCAGTAGTCAAGAGGATTTATAGCGTCGATTGCTCTTAAATGGGGAGTAGAGGGGTCG
>JAEDHF010000166.1 GCA_016297165.1 Oscillospiraceae bacterium
ACGACTATGGGGAAAGCCTCGGTTACAAGATTCAGAATAACGTTATCGTCCACATTCGGATACTTTCTCTTACAGAGTGTAACCATTCTTCGCCATGTAGCCTCGCAGGAGTTGGAGTGGATTGTGGTTATAACCGTATGACCTGTTCGGGCGGCTTCCTGGGCGGAGTCCGCCTCCGAAGAACGCATTTCTCCTACTACGATATAGTCGGGGTGAAAACGAAGAGCCATATCAAGAAGGTTATCCTGCGTTATGGACTTTTTCTCGTCCTCGGATTCTCTTGTAATGGTATGAATAACCTTGTTGATTATCCTTCCGTTTTCATCACGCTTCACAAGGTCAAGCTCACGGGAGCCGTTTTCTATGGTATAAATTCGCTTATCATCGGGAATGGTTGTAAGCAGCCAGCCGGTAAGGGTTGTTTTTCCCGATGAGGTTGCACCTGCTACTGTGGTAGAGGCGCCGTAGCGCACCACAAAGGAGAGAAATTCCATCATTTCGTCTGTTGCAGTTCCCGAACGGAGGAAATCCTCTTTTGTCAGCTTCTGAGCATTTACTATACGGATTGAGGCCGCAACACCCACATCTTCATCCACAAGGGGTGTTTTCAGTACGGCGATACGGATATTCTTTGATAAATGTCCGAGAATTGCAGGAGAGGTATTGTCAAGCACCATTCCCGAAACATGGAGCATTCGCCTTACAACATTTATTGCATGGTCGGGAGACTCAAAGTGTTCATCAAGCTTTACGGTAGTGCCGTTAGAATACTGCACCTCCACATCGTCCCAGGCGTTAATGTTGATTTCCTCAATTCCCGTACCGAAAATATATTTCGTAAGGAAGGAGAATTCAGCCATTTCGGTGTAGAGCTTGTCAATGAGTTCTTCCTGCGTCATTCCCTCAACGGAAAGGCGGTAATCGAGAAGATACTTCCCGATATACCGCTTAACCTGCTTTTTAACCTCGTCATTTCCTGAGCCTACGTTATTGATTCCGTCAACAACCAGAGCGGAGTATTTGCTCGAAATATAGGACTGAACCTCGTCAAGCACCTCGCCGAACTGCTTTGTATTTTCGGATCGGTAAAATAAATTCTGCGTATTCTGTGCGTTATTTGCAAGTAAACTCATATAATCAACTCCCGTTAAAACTCAAATACTTCATTTGATATTTTTGCAATAGCCTTTCTGAAATCCTTGCTATCCTTTCCTGTAAGTCCTGCAAAGAGGTTTCCGTTTAAAAACTGCTGCTTTACCTCGTCCGAGTGGGGTATTCTGAAGGAAACACCGCCCACCGCCTGCTCAATATTTTCGTCAGCTTCAAAGCCGCCTATATCGCTGGCAACCTTGTACTGCTTGTTGGCATTGAACTTGCTGTCAAGGAGCAAGGGCAGCTGCGAGGAAAGGTAGCTTATTGATTTCAGGTCGCAGGACACAAGACGAAGAACAGCGTCCGATTCGATAAGCGCAACCGCAGACAAAATATCGCTTGAAATATTGCAGGTGCAGTCCACTATGATATAGTCGGCGAGCTTGCGGAGTTCGGATATGAGCTCCTTTGCCTGTGTTTCGGTGTAGGGCGGATACGAAAAGCTGTTCTCACCTTTAAGCATTCCTATCATAGTTAGGTACTCGTTTTTCTTGTGCAGTATTGCATTCTGCTTTACAAGGTCGGAGGTGACATGAGCCGCTCCGAGAATATTACCCATAGAGCGCTCGCAGTCGAGGTCAGAGGGTGGACAGATAAAAGGCAGGGGCGGAGCCGACATATCGCAGAGAACAAGAATTACGTTCTTTTTCATTGACGCAATATATCTTGCAATCTTAACACTCACCAACGTTTTTCCGGAAGAAGGGCTGCCCCAAACCGCAAGAACCTGATTATCCTTTCTTTCGGGAGGCAGCTCAAAGCATTCGTTTTCGGCGATATCGAACTCAAGGTCGAGTTCCTCGTCCTCATCGCCTCTGTTCAGCATTTTATTCAGAAATTTCGGCATTTTCGGTTACCTCCGTTGTTTCGGGTTCTGTTACAAATACTGCTGTTGTGGTTTCTACGGGAATATCTTCCGTTTCGTCTGTATCGGTTTCGTCATTATTTTCCGTTTCCACAGGCGCTTCCGTTATAACCACAGGCTCAAAAACGGCAGCGGTTGTCTGCTCCGAACCTTCATCAGCAGGAGAATCGCTTGTTTCGTTCTGAGCAGGCTTCTCTATAACAACATCGGGCTTGACTGTTTCAAGTATCTTTGCCTGAGCTTCGATAAACTTAGTGCAGTTTTCGGGAGTACCTCTGTAAACGAGAGCAACATGGATTTCTCCCTCTGCTTCAAGCTGAGCAAGGATATTCGCCTGTCCGGGAGTTACAAGCAAGGTTATTGTAGCAGGCAGAGAGGTTTCTTCCTCGCCGTCGGGCTTGTACTCTGTAACAGCCTCGTCGTGTCCTGCCTTATCGGTTACTGCAATAACCTCAACATACTGAAGCTCATCGGGAACAACGGTTTCGCCCTTTTCCTGATAGTCGCAAGCGATAATCGAAACAATATCACCGGAAATGAGCTTACCCGAAAGACCGCCTGCAAAGGAGGGGATTGTAACGGAGATCGCTCTCTTTTCGCCTGTAAGACCATAGAGGTATGCGTTCTCGCTTGCAGGAACATCGCTTATCTTTGTTGATAAGGCATATTCGTTCTTGGTCATAGGACTTGTGGCATATTTGCCCACAATATCTTCAGCCTTTCTTATTACCTCATTCGGGAGGTTGTATGCTCCCACCTCAACGGTTTCAATATCCTTTGCGGTAATCTCCTGACCGATTTTTAAGTCCTCTTTTATGCGGACAATGGTTGTAAGGGTTGATGTTGAGGCATTGAATAAGGGGGTAATAAGGAAACAGATGATAAGGGCGATTGCTATACAAATTATACCGAGAACGGTTCTGTTTTTCAGAATATTCATAAATTATTTTCCTTTCTTATTAAATAGTACAAAAGACACACAAAAGATATCCAAGGGTAATAAAGGGGACAAAAGGTAGTGACAATTCCGGTTTTTTCTTCTTTATCCTACACACGAGGCGGTATATGCCGAATGCTATCAGATTTGTGAGCTGTGCAATAAAGAGAATGAACATACTTTTCCATAAACCGCAGGACAGAGTAAGGGCGGCGAACAGCTTAATATCTGCACCGCCCGGTCTGCCGCCTGTCAGATACG
Organism: Oscillospiraceae bacterium; assembly: GCA_016297165.1. Lineage (GTDB taxonomy): Bacteria > Bacillota > Clostridia > Oscillospirales > Ruminococcaceae > Ruminiclostridium_E. Next base: position 3,216 of record JAEDHF010000166.1, read on the forward strand.
CAACAATCAGCATAATTGCCGCAGGAAAAATGCCCCACAGGTTTTCGGGGCGAAAACCTATGAGGCCGATTGCTGTTATCCCAAGGCTTATCCAGTCATCCACCTGTTTCCGCTTTATGTCGGAAAATGAAGCTATGAGAAGATAGGAAATTGTCAGCCCGATGAGAACAAGCTCTTTTTCCATTAGCCCTGATTATCCCTGGAAATTGAACATTTCCTGCACCTTCTGGGTAACGGTGGGCATAATGGTGTCGCCGAATAAAGCGTAAAGACCGCTGAGAAGGAGCGCACCGATTACAACGGCGATAAGGATTTTGATACCGGAGTCAACGAAGTTCTCGGCTCTGGTGTTGCATACGATAGCGATTACCCTTGCTGCTCTTACGGAGGCAGCGGTTCTGAGTTTCTTA
>JAEDHF010000167.1 GCA_016297165.1 Oscillospiraceae bacterium
GTGCTTTAGTCCTGCCGCCGCGTTTTCCATATCGTTTTTGGAGCATACGGTAAGGAGCACGCCGATATCTTTATGAAGCCGCACATATTCCTGAAATTCGGAATAAACCTGTCCGCCGGGGAGGTCTTTTCCTATTCTTATTCCGTCAACGCCGTCGTCCCCCACAACTCCGCCCCAGAGGGTATTGTCGAGGTCGAGAGCAAGCACCTTCTTGTTCTTTCCGAGAGCCGCCTTTATAATAGCGGCAATATTCGAGGCAAGATATGGTACTGCGTCCATGGCGAGAGCGTATTTATACATATACCACTGTCTGCTGTCGCTCCATTTATCCAGTCCGTAGCAGGAGGAAATATAGTTTATATCGTTTATATAGAAATTCTTCGTCCTTTCGGCATATTCCCCGAAGCCCAGGTTAAGCCTGTTTATGAAATTGACCCGTCCTCTCCTGTCGGTGAAATCGCTGTTGCCGAGAAGGCGGAAGGAGGGCTGCTCAAAGTTGTTCTGAATAATAACGGCGCCTAACTTTTCCGATAAGCTTTTCCACATTTCCTCATATCGTGAAAGCTCACAGCCCAGCTTTTCCTCTACCGCTTGGTTGCTGTCGTTTACGTCGGGGTAAAGGTCGATATTTCTGTTAGTGGTATGGATATAGACGAAATCGGGCTTAAAGCTTAAAAGCTCCTCCGAGGGGAAAAGGGCTTCGTTATAATACTGGCCGTATTCCGAGAGATAAAACTCCGCTTCTATTCCGTAATTAAGGAGAAAAAGGTCGAGAATATCCTTTACTGCGTCGGCGGTAGAGCCGCCTAAAATCGCTATTCTTTTCTTTATTCTCTCCGTTCCGTCGGAAAGAAGCTCCTTTTTAAGGCTTCGCTGTTTCTTTATGATATATCCGCTGTCGAAGGGGTAGGTAAATATATCGGACATTTTTTCCGTCCTTTCCCGATTTACTGATTTAGTATATAGCCGAGGTATTTTCCGTTGGTACCTGCGGGAGTATAGGTGCATACGCCGAAAAGCAGGTCGGTAGCTCCTACCTTTTTGCAGAAATCTACTGCATTAGGAGTAAAATACCGTATATCGCAGACATAGATTTTCTCGAAGCCCGAGGTTAGGAAGGGAACAAGTGCATTTCCGTAGCTTTCCTTAAAGATAACGAGAGTTCTTCCGTTTTTAACGTCGGTTTCTATCTCCGCTATAAGATTATCGCCCCCTAAAAAGGAGCAGTAGTAAGCCGTAGCCTTAGGCGCTACAAATAAATCCCCCTCGGTTCCCGACTTGAAGGAGGTGTTATAGTAGGTGGTTTTCAACTTTTTGCTGTTGGGTGAGATATACATAACGAAATCCTCGGGGTCGTTATATAAATGGATATCCTTTGAGTAGCTGTAGAGTGAGCCTACGTAGCCGCCGCAGGTTACCTCCTTATACTCCGAAAGGTCGGGGAAGTCAACTCCTGCCTCCTCGGCGAAAACCTGTGATGCGTAATATGCCCCTAAGGGGAACCAATGGTGGTCGGTACGGGAAAAAATCTCCTCGTCGGTATGCTCCTTTAAAGCGGAATAGGCGTCAATATCCGTTACGTTCTTAAGCCCCTCGGCGATATAGGAAATCTTGTTATACTGGCTTGTGGTAAAGCCCGTTTCATAGCCCTTCGGGATATAGAACTCGCTGGAGGTGGGGATTACCATATTATAGACGTTAACGTCGGGCAGCCTTTCGGCAAATTTATTCACATTTGAAATCCAGCCGTCGCAGAAGCCGTAGGTCCCGAAGCAGGGCATCAGCCCACGGTAATGACCGTCCATATAGGAAACAAGTATTCCGTTTTCGCCCATTACGTTATAGGAGCCCTCGGAAAGGGGCGCCTTTTCGGTAGCTTCCGTTGTTGTAGCGACGGTAGTTATGGCTTCGGTAGTGGTGGCGGCAGTAGTTTCTTCCACCGTGGTTGTGGTGGTGGTTGTCTCCGTCGCTGCTTCGGTAAAGGCGAGGGTCTTTTCCGTTTCTTCCGTTTTTTCGCTCTGTTCAGCCTCTTCCGAAACAGGAACAGTAGTAGTAAAGGGCTGCTTCTTTGTGCTTACTGCTTTTGTTTCTAAAAGGGCTTCGGTTTCCCCTGTGTCACGGAAGCCACCCTCCTTTCCGAAGCTGTTTTTATACTCGATATCCGTAGAACAGCCGGAGAAAGCAATAACAGATAGTAAACTGCACAGGGCAATTATACGCTTAGTAAAAATATTTTTCATTCTTATCAAAACCTTTGTTCATACGCTTGTTCATAGCTTAGTTATTCAGAACGTTAACAAGACCCTTTGCGTTTGTGCCTACTGCCGAGAAGGTACACATTGTAAACAGCAGGTCGGTTATTTCGTGCTCCTTAATAAATTCTATGGCGTTAGGGGAGAAATATCTCATATCGCAAACGTATATTACCTCGAAAGAACCGAAATAAAAGGGAATTTCCGCATTTCCGTAGCTGTCCTTAAAAACGAGAAGCTTTCTTCCGTTATCTACGTCGGTTTCGATTCTTACTATCTTATCGTCTCCTGCCATAAAGGTGGAATATGAGCCGCTTACGGGCATTTTTACAAAGAAGGGGAATTCATAGTCGAAGTTATACGCTCTGTCATAATAGAACGTTTTATAACTATTTGTAGGCTTATAATAGGTGAAGGTTTCGGGGTCGTTAAGGATATTTGCGCTTTCGGTAAAGCTGTACATTGTTCCTACGTAGCCCTCTATGTCAACCCGTTCCATTGTAGAAATATCGGCGAAGGGGACTCCTGCCGCTTCGGCGAAGGTTTTAGCCGCATAATAAGCGCCTAGAGGCTGCCAATGGTGGTCCGTTCGGGTATATATGGGCTCGTCAATATGATTCCAGAGCTCGCCGATAGCGTCAACGGGGGTTATGCCCTCGTTAAGCTGTTCGTTTATGCTGTCTATGCTCTTCTGATGACTTGCGTTATAGTCGTCGTATTTATCGGGGAGGTAGTATTCCCCCGCCGTAGGTACAACCATTGAATAGATTTTTACATTGTCGTCAAGCTGTTCACGGAAGGCGTTAAGGGCGGCGGCGTAGGTTTTTCCGCTTCCTCCGCCGAAACAGGATATTGCCCAGTAATGACCGTCGGAAAGCTTGGTAACAACCTGTCCGTTAGTAATAACGCCCTCGGCGATTTCGTTAACGTTCTTCTCGGTAACGGGCGGCTCGGTGGTGGTGACTGTTGTTTCCTCGGTGGCGGCGGTGGTGCAGTCCGAAGCGTGGGAGTCCTCGGTAACGGGGGTTGTGACGGGCTTCGTGGTAATAACTATTTCGGGCTCCTCCTCTTCCTCATGGGAGGTAACTACCGAAAGCTGACCGTGGAGCTCGGAATCGTTAAAGCTTACGCCGTATAAGCCCTTTATTCCTGCCGCTACGTTCTTGAGGCTGTCGCGGTAGGGTACGGTATCGTTATAGAATTCGGTTATTTCGGCAGTATATTCCCCGTTCATAAATTTCTCGTATGTGAATTCGGGAAATTTCGCCAGCTCACGCTGTTCAATATTCGAAACCGTAGGTCGGGGCAATAATACCATAGCGATAG
>JAEDHF010000168.1 GCA_016297165.1 Oscillospiraceae bacterium
AAGGTAAAGAGGGAGCTCCTTTTCTTTCCTTAAAATCGGATAATCACAGAAGAACAAAAAAATCGCCGCACTTTCATATTGTTATATTATGATAATATCATATATTGACGGATATGTCAATAACGATATATAATAGAAGCAGTAAAACAAGGAGGCTTCTTATGACTTTCGACGAAAGACTTGCAGTTGTCAGACCTCATAAAAGACAGATTGATTTCCAGTAGCTTGAATTCTACGCATTTATCCGTTTTACGGTCAACACCTTTACCGTTGAGGCTTTACAGGATGGAGCCTTCACCGAGGTTTACAATGGTACTGTTATCGGCTACAAGCGTATTGTGCCGCTTAACGGACTTAAAACGAAAGCAATAAGAATAAGGATAACCGATTCGAGAACTGGGCCGACTATCGCCTTTCTCGGAATTTATAAAGGAGAATAATTATGGATATTTCAAAAATTTCTGCTATTGGCTCTCCGAAAAGCCGTATGATTTATCACGAAAATCCCGAAGAGCTCCATGTTAATACCTTACCGAAGCACTGCTACTTTATCCCCTTTTCTGAGGAAGAAAACCCCTTCGGAGAAAGAGGGAAATCCTCTCGCTTTATGCTTCTGAACGCCGACTGGGATTTCCGCTATTACGGCAGTATTATCGACCTTGAGGACGATTTTATATCCGTTCCTTTTGGCAGAAAAATTCCCGTCCCCTCCAACTGGCAGCTCCACGGTTATGACAAGCCCCAGTACACAAACGTATGCTATCCGATACCCTACGATCCGCCCTATGTTCCCGACGATAACCCTGTGGGCGTTTATCAAAGAAGCTATAGCTATACACCCGACGGGCTTGACAGAATACTCGTTTTCGAGGGTGTTGACAGCTGTCTTTATCTATATATAAACGGCGAATTTGCAGGCTATTCACAGGTTTCTCACAGCACCTCCGAATTTAGCATTACGACCTTTCTGAAAGAGGGAGAAAACATCATTACCGCCGCCGTTCTTAAATGGTGCGACGGTACATATTTAGAGGACCAGGATAAGTTCAGATTATCGGGCATTTTCCGTGATGTCTATGTTCTTTCACGTCCCCAAAAGCGTCTTGAAAATTATATTATAAAGCCCTTGTTATCCGAGGATTTCTCTTCGGCGAAGCTTTATTTTACTCCCTTCGGAAGTAGTGCTGAAGCGACGCTTTCGGATAAGGACGGAAAGGAAATAGCTAAGCTTAGCGCTAAGGAGGGAGAAACGGTTTTTGCCGAAATATCCGCTCCGGTACTATGGTCTGCTGAAAAGCCTTATCTTTATAATATGGTGATTTCTGCGGCAGGAGAGCTTATCGGCGAAAAAGTCGGTTTCCGAAAGGTTTCTTCCGAAAACGGAGTTGTAAAAATAAACGGTAAGCCCATAAAATTCAAGGGCGTAAACCGCCACGACAGCTATCCCGACACGGGCTATTACGCTTCCCTTGAACAGATGAAAAAGGATATAATCCTTATGAAGCGGCATAATATCAACGCCGTAAGAACCTCCCACTATCCAAATTCGCCCCTTTTTTACAGCCTTTGCGATGAATACGGTCTTTACGTTATCGACGAAGCGGATATGGAGTCCCATGGCTGCGTGAATGTGTATAACGACCTGAAATGGAGCTTGGAGAACGGCTATAACGGAATCGCTCTTCTTGCCTCCGGTAACCGCTTTACAAAGGCAATAACCGACCGTGCCGAGGCGCTTGTAAAGCGTGACATCAACCGCCCCTGTGTTGTTTTCTGGTCTCTTGGAAATGAAAGCGGCTATGGAACAAATATGCTTAAGGCAGGAGAACTCATAAAAGCTCTCGACGATACAAGACTTCTCCATTACGAGAGCACCCACAAGCTCGATGATACCTCCGACGAGATACTCGACCTTGTTTCCGAAATGTACACATCTCCCGAGGATATGATGAAATTCCTTGAAAAGGAAGAGGAGAAGCGACCCTTTATTCTCTGTGAATACTGCCACGCTATGGGTAACGGACCGGGAGATTTAGAGGAATACCATAACATTTTCTACTCAAATGAACGCTTCTGCGGCGGCTTTGTGTGGGAATGGAGCGACCATGCCTGCCCCCTTGGCGAAACCGAGGACGGTAGGAAGAAATACGGCTACGGCGGCGATTTCGGGGAACGTCATAACGACGGAAATTTCTGTATGGACGCCCTTACCTATCCCGACAGGACGCCACATACGGGACTGCTTGAGCTTAAGCAGGTTTACCGCCCTGTACGTATTACCGAATCAGAAGAAAAGGGTGTTTTTATCTTCGAAAGCACTCTTGAGTTCATAAATGCCGAAGATATTCTCGACTGCCGCTATGAGATAACGGACGAAAACGGAGTAATCTCAGGTGGCAGTATCCCCTATAATCTGCCCCCTATGGGTAAGCAGAAAATAGCTGTGCCCAAAACAGCAGACGACTACGAAAATGAGACTTATATACGATTTATTTTCACTGCAAAAAATGATACCCTTTACTGGGAAAAGGGCTACGAGGTCTGCTTTAACCAGCTTAAGCTTACCGAGGGCGACAGGGAAGAGACTGCCATCGAAAAAGAGGGAAATGTAACCCTTACGGATACTGCCTTTTTCGTAGAAATAACAGCAGAAAATATCAGCTATCGCTTCAATAAAAGGCTTTCCGCTTTTGATTCCATATCGGCGGGCGGTAAGGAAATTCTCGATAAGCCCCTTATGTTCAATTTCTTCCGTGCTCCCGTTGATAACGACGTTATGAAAAACGATTGGTTCAGGGCGCATCTCAACGATTTCACAGCGAAAAATTACGGAGTAACAGCAGGACTTACGGAAAATGCCGCCGAAATTACCCTGCGGCAGTCCTTCGGCTGGAGCATTGACCAGCCCATAGCCTATATGGACGTAAGGTACGTGATTACGGCGAAGAGGCTGGATATCGAAACTAAGGCGGAGTTTTCCAACAAGGTTACCTTCCTGCCTCGCTTCGGAATAAGGCTCTTTATGCCGAAGGAATTTGAAAGGGTAGAATATTTCGGCTACGGTCCCTACGAAAGCTATATTGATAAGCATCAGGCAAGCTATATGGGAAGCTTTTCCGCTAAGGTTTCAGAAATGCACGAGGATTATATCCGTCCCCAGGAAAACGGCTCCCATTACGGCTGTAAAAAGCTGAAGATTTCGGACGGAGCTACGGAAATAAGCTTTACTGCCCCCGAAAGCTTCTCCTTTAACGCCTCCGAATATACGGAAGAGGAGCTTGCAAATAAGCGGCACAATTTCGAGCTGGAAAAATGCGGAAGCAGCGTTATCTGCGTTGACAGTACTATGGCAGGAGTAGGCTCCAATGCCTGCGGTCCCGCTCTTGCGGAAAAATACAGGCTTCCTCTCCCCGAAATTTCTATGAAGCTTCATATCGGCATAAAATAACCTTAGCCCTTGTATGTTCGGGTTACATACAGGGGCTGTTTTTATGTTGAAATATTCCCTTTCTTGTGGTATAATCAGGATAATAATTTCAAAGGAGCA
>JAEDHF010000169.1 GCA_016297165.1 Oscillospiraceae bacterium
CCCGTGACGAATTCGACATAGTGAAGAAAATGACCTACGGAGAGCTGATAGGCACCTTCAATAATGTTGGCGCGGTGGCGAAAAGCGTAATGCAGGCTGAATTTTACGGTCTGAACGCTTATGATAACGTTGAAATCACCGCTTCGGTAACCTATGAGGACATTACCGAGGCTCTGCAAAGACTTGATACGGAAAACTATTCGCTTTCAATTATCGAGCCTTTGGATAAATAAAAGATTACACCAAAGAAAGGAAAATAAAATGACAGCACTGAGTTTATTAAGCGGTTCTGTGGAATTCCCGAATCTTTTTTCGGGTGAAATTCCCGTGAATCCGGTAGCCTTTACGGTTTTCGGCTTTTCGATTTACTGGTATGCACTTATTATCGCTCTCGGACTTATTCTTGCAGTAGTTTATTGTACGAAAAGAAGTAAAAAATTCGGAGTTACCGCCGATGATATATTCGACGTAGCGCTTTTCGGCGGTATTGCAGGATTCTTAGGAGCAAGACTTTACTATGTTATTTTCTGGAATCTAAACCCGGAAAACACCTACAAATTTGATTTTATAACCTTTTTTACCACCATTCATAACGGCGGTCTCGCAATCTACGGCGGCATTATTGGTGGCGTTCTTGCAGGTATTATCGTATGTAAGCTAAGAAAGGTGCCTGTTCTTCCTATTCTTGACCTTGGCGGTACAGGCTTCCTTATCGGGCAGGGTATCGGAAGATGGGGTAATTTCGTAAATCAGGAAGCCTTCGGCGCTCCTACCGCAGGTAATCTCCCCTGGGGAATGACCGGCACTACCATTTCACAGTATCCGGAGGTTGTAGCGGCACAGCAGGCTATGCCAAACGGCGAATACGCCCTCGTTCATCCCTGCTTCCTGTATGAAAGTCTTTGGTGCGGTCTCGGACTCCTTCTTATACATTTCATCTTATCAAAAATCCAGACCTTCGACGGCGAGCTTTTCCTCTACTACGTTATCTGGTACGGAATAGGAAGAGGCTTTATTGAAGGGCTTCGAACCGATAGCCTCTATGTAGGCGGTACAGGTCTCAGGGTTTCACAGCTTGTCGGCTTTGCTTCTGCGCTTTTCTGCCTTATACTTGTAATTTACTTCAAAGTAAAGCTAAAGAAGAATAAAACCTATAAGCGCTGGGTTGATACCGAGACTTCAAGAATCAGAATGGAGAAATACGAACGCTCCGTAATTAACGAAAAAGAAACCGCAAAGGCGCTTAAGGCTATGAGAAAAGCCGATAAGGAAAACGTAGCTGCGCCAAGCATATTTGATGATGAAAAGAAAGGAAATTGAGAAAATGGCTATTTTAATTGACGGTAAGGCAGTATCACAGAAGGTAAAGGACGAAGTAAGGGCAGAAATCGAAAGAGACAAGCTTTCTATCGGTCTCGCTGTAGTAATCGTCGGCAATAATCAGGCAAGCCGTGTTTATGTAAATAATAAGAAGAAGGCCTGCGAGGTTTGCGGAATAAAGTCCTTTGAATATGCCCTCCCTGAAGAAACAACGGAAGAAGAGCTCTTAGAGCTTGTTGATACGCTAAACGAAGATAAGAATATTAACGGTATTCTCGTCCAGCTTCCTCTTCCTAAGCAGATAAACGAGGAGCATATTATTGAAAGAATCTCTCCTTTAAAGGATGTTGACGCTTTCCATGCAACAAACGTGGGAAAAATTATGATCGGAAACTACGCCTTTCTCCCCTGCACTCCCGCCGGTGTAATGGAGCTTATTCATAGCACAGGAACAGAAATATCAGGTAAGGAATGTGTTGTTATCGGTCGTTCAAATATTGTTGGAAAGCCTATGGCTATGCTTCTTCTCCACGAAAATGCTACAGTAACAATCTGCCATTCAAGAACGAAGGATTTAGCCGAAGTCTGCCGCCGTGCTGATATTCTCGTCAGCGCAGTAGGCAAGGCTGACTTTGTAACTGCTGATATGGTTAAGGAAGGCGCTGTGGTAATTGACGTAGGTATGAACAGAGATGCAGATAATAAGCTCTGCGGCGATGTAAGATTTGATGAGGTTGAAAAGAAGGCTTCCTATATTACCCCCGTTCCGGGCGGCGTCGGACCTATGACAATCGCCATGCTTATGAAGAATACTCTTATGGCAAAGAGAATCCAGGGCTGATTATGAAAAAAAGCAACAGCCCTCTTATATCGGGCATTGTACTTACGGCGGTATTCATTTACCTTACATACTATTTTTCGGTAAAGGGCTTCTGGAATCCTGCCACAATAGTAGTACTGATACTTATTGCTTTACTCGCTTTCGGGCAGTATTATATCTATGTAAAATTCTTCAGAGAAGAAAAAAAGAGCCTTTTAAGGCAGAAAAAGAAGAAATAAAGTAACCCGCTCCTGATATTTTCAGAATCGGGTTCTTATCGTAAAATTATTGAGATATAAAATCAGTAATATTTTTATTCAATTTATATATAATAACTTATATTTACTCCAGAAACTGTTGACAATTCATTGTAAATATGATATAATCATTTTAGAACAATTCTAAATGAGGAATTTTATGACAACTCAAAGAAAGCTTATTTTAGATATTATAAATAACTCACACGAGCATCTCACTGCCGAAAAAATCTATTTTTCAGCAAAATCCGTTATGCCGGGAATAGCTATGGCTACCGTATATAATAGTCTTAAATATCTTACGGATAATAAATATATCCGAAGAGTCGGTTTTAACGATGGAGCAGATTTCTACGATAAAAGCCTGATGCCACATGAACATATTGTCTGCGATAAATGCGGTTCAATTTCGGATTTCATGGAGGGCGGAATCAGGGAGACAATCGAAAAAGAGATAGGAAAAGAGATAACCGGCTATGAGCTGAATGTTCATTATATCTGCGATAAGTGCAAAAACGTAAGTTAAGCCAAACGGCTTAAAATATTTTTTCAAGGAGAACTTATAACTATGGAACTTAAAGGATCAAAAACCGAAAAGAACTTAATGGCCGCTTTTGCAGGCGAATCACAGGCAAGAAATAAGTACACCTATTTCGCTTCTGTTGCTAAGAAGGAAGGCTACGAACAGATTGCCGCAATTTTCCTTCAGACAGCAGAGAATGAAAAGGAACACGCTAAACTCTGGTTCAAGGAATTAGGCGAGCTCGGTACAACTGCTGAAAACCTTGCAGCAGCTGCAGCAGGCGAAAACTACGAATGGACAGATATGTACGAAACCTTCGCTAAGGAAGCTGAAGAAGAAGGATTTAAGGCTATCGCAGCTCGTTTCAGAGCAGTAGCTAAGATTGAAAAGGCTCACGAAGAAAGATATCGCGCTCTCCTTAACAATGTTGATATGCAGAAGGTATTCGAAAAGTCCGAAGAAACTATGTGGGAATGCCGCAACTGTGGTCACCTCGTTATCGGTAAGAAGGCTCCCGGTGTATGCCCTGTCTGCATGCATCCTCAGAGCTTCTTCGAAGTTAGAAAGGAAAACTATTGATTTATAAATCATAGTCAGTCATAATATCAACAAACCCCTTGGCATTT
>JAEDHF010000024.1 GCA_016297165.1 Oscillospiraceae bacterium
AAGCCGGGTCTTACACCGCCGCCGGAACGAGCCCACTGACCCTTGTGACCTTTACCTGCTGTCTTACCATGACCGGAACCATGTCCACGGCCGATACGCTTAACTTCTTTAGTTGCGCCGAAAGCAGGAGATAATTCGTGTAGCTTCATGGTTACACCTCCTATGATTTATAGTGCGTATAAAGCACCGATTATTCCTCGGTTACTTCGATTAAATAGTTGATTTCGTTGATCTTGCCTCTTGTAGCAGCATTATCGGGCTGCTCGGTAACATCGCCGATTTTTCTTAAGCCTAAAGACTTAGCGGTAGCGATATGGCTATCCTTGCGGCCGATGAGAGACTTAACTAACTTGATTTTGAGTGCCATAAGTTACTTCCTTTCTCTTAAATCAGCCTAAGATTTCCTTAACAGTCTTACCTCTGATTGCAGCAACCTCTTCAGCGCTTCTTAAGGAAGCGAGACCTGCGATTGTAGCTCTAACTACGTTACAGGGGTTGTTGGAACGAAGGGACTTTGTACGGATATTCTTGATACCTGCCATTTCGACTACGGAACGAACGGGACCGCCTGCGATAACGCCGGTACCCTCGGGAGCGGGTCTCATAAGAACTGCGCCTGCGCCGAATTTACCTACTGTTTCGTGAGGGATTGTTGTACCCTTTAAAGAAACCTTGATAAGATTCTTCTTTGCGTCCTCAATACCCTTACGGATTGCGTCCGGAACTTCGTTCGATTTACCTAAACCGAAACCTACGACACCGTTTCCGTCGCCTACGACTACTAAAGCGGAGAATTTCATAACACGTCCGCCCTTAACAGTCTTCGATACACGGTTGATAGCTACAACCTTTTCGGCGAGCTCATATTTTGATGCATCTAAAAGTGCCAAAGCTTTATCCTCCTATAATGATTAGAAATTGAGTCCGCCTTCACGAGCGCCATCTGCTAAAGCAGCAACTCTGCCGTGATAAACGTAACCCGAACGGTCAAATACTACGTCAACGATACCCTGAGCCTTTGCTCTTTCAGCAAGCGCGAGGCCAACCTTCTTAGCAGCTTCGCAGTTTCCGCCGTATTCTGTGCTGCCCTTTTCGTTTGTGGAAGCGGAGCAAAGTGTCTTGCCTGCTTCGTCGTCGATGAGCTGTGCGTAGATATTCTTAGCGGAACGGAAAACATTAAGGCGAGGACGAGCAGCAGTACCGGAAATCTTGTTACGAACTCTGTAGTGACGCTTGATTCTGCTCTTGTTTCTATCGATTGTTTTAATCATTTTTATCACTCCTTATGTTTTACTTCTTGCCCTTACCTGCCTTACCTTCCTTACGACGGATAACTTCGTCGGCATACTTGATGCCTTTACCCTTGTAAGGCTCGGGAGGACGAATGCCTCTTACTTCGGCAGCGAACTGACCAACCTTCTGCTTATCGATACCCTTGATAACGATCTGGTTGGGCTGAGGAGCTTCGATTGTGATATCGTCTGTGTCGAATACGGAAGTCTTATGGGAGTAGCCTACGTTTAAAACGAGCTCCTTGCCTGTCTTCTGGCATCTGTAACCAACACCGTTAATTTCGAGCTTCTTTTCGAAGCCTTCGGTAACGCCGATAATCATATTGTTTAAGAGAGTTCTTGTTAAGCCGTGGAGAGAACGGTTTGCTGCTTCGTCGTCGGGACGTTCTACTGTAATTACAGAGCCGTCAACCGTAATCTTCATAGCGGGCTTGAACTCCTTGGTGAGTGTACCCTTAGGGCCTTTTACTGTAACTGTTGAACCGTCAACCTTAACGTCAACTCCGGCAGGAACAGTAATGGGGTTTTTACCTATTCTTGACATATTCTGTTCCTCCTTATTACCATACAAACGCGAGGATTTCGCCGCCTACGTTTAATTCGCGAGCCTTCTTATCGGTCATAATTCCCTTGGATGTGGAAACTATTGCAATACCGAGGCCCTTCATAACCTTGGGCATATCCTTGCAGTTTGAGTAAATTCTTAAACCGGGCTTACTTACTCTGCGTAAGCCTGTAATAACCTGTGACTTATTCTCAGTATACTTTAAAGTAATTCTGATGATACCCTGCTTGTTATCCTCGATAACTCTGAAGTTCTTGATATAACCCTCGTCAACAAGAATCTGAGCTATCTGCTTCTTAACGTTAGAACAAGGTACATCAATAGACGGGTGCTTCGCTGTATTAGCGTTACGAATTCTTGTAAGCATATCTGCGATAGTATCAGTAATCTGCATTGTCTGCTTCCTCCTTATAATATTGATGTAAAATTACCAGCTTGCCTTCTTAACACCGGGAATCTGTCCCTTGTAAGCTAACTCTCTGAAACAAATTCTGCAAATACCAAACTTACGTAAGTAAGCGTGAGGTCTGCCGCATATTTTGCATCTGTTGTAAGAACGGGTAGAAAACTTTGCAGGACGCTGCTGTTTAGCAACCATTGATTTCTTTGCCATATCTATTTCCTTAACCTTTCTTATTTAGCGAAGGGAGCGCCCATAAGAGTGAGCAGCTCTTTAGCTTCTTCGTCTGTCTTAGCTGTTGTTACAAAGTTGATATCCATACCGCGGATAGCGTCGATCTTTTCATATTCGATTTCGGGGAATATGAGCTGTTCCTTGATACCTACGCTATAGTTTCCTCTTCCGTCAAAGGAATTGGGGTTAATACCTCTGAAGTCGCGGACACGGGGGAGAGCAACATTGAAAAATCTGTCTAAGAATTCATACATTGTGTCGCCTCTTAAGGTAACCTTAACGCCGATGATGTTGCCTTCTCTGAGCTTGAAGTTAGCGACTGCCTTCTTAGCGCGGCAGACGATAGGCTTCTGACCTGTGATCTGGCTTATATCAGACATAATAGCGTCGATCTTCTTCTGATCGTCCTTAGCTTCACCGCAGCCTACGTTAACAACAATCTTGTCAAGCTTGGGAACCTGCATAACGCTCTTATAACCGAACTTCTTAAAGAGTGCAGGAGCTACGGTTTCCTTATAATAGGTTTTCATTCTTGCCATTTTAATACTCCTTACCGACAGCAGCCGGAAGTTACTTTATCCGACCCCGCTGTCAAGCCCATTAGAGTTCTGCACCGCAATGCTTGCATACTCTTACTTTCTTATCGTTCTTAATTTCGCTGCCAACTCTTGTTGCCTTCTTGCACTTAGGGCAAACGGGCATAACCTTGCAAGCGTAGAGAGCGCCTTCAGCCTTAACGATACCGCTGAGCTGACCCTGTGCTCTTGCCTTAACGTGCTTGGTTACCATGTTGCAGCCTTCAACAATAACCTTTCCTTCAGAAGGGGAAACCTGTAAAACCTTACCGGTCTTACCCTTATCCTTACCGGAAATGATTTTTACTTCATCGCCTGTTTTAACGTGTAAGTTGTTCATTATTCGGCTTCCTCCTTATTATAATACCTCGGGAGCGAGAGATAAAATCTTCATATAGTCCTTATCACGAAGCTCTCTTGCTACCGGTCCGAAGATACGAGTACCTCTGGGTGTCTTATCTTCTCTGATTATTACTGCTGCGTTTTCGTCGAAGCGGATATAGGTTCCGTCGCTTCTTCTTAAGCCTGTTGCGGAACGAACTACAACGCACTTAACTACATCGCCCTTCTTTACTGTACCACCGGGGCTTGCTTTCTTAACGGAAGCTATAATTACGTCGCCGATGTTAGCATATTTTCTACGAGTACCGCCGAGGACTCTGATACACATAAGTTCCTTAGCACCGGTGTTATCAGCAACCTTGAGGCGTGTCTGCATCTGTATCATGGTCTTTTAACTCCTTCCGTTATTACTTAGCTCTTTCGATTACGTTTACTAAACGCCATCTCTTGTCCTTAGAGAGGGGTCTGGTTTCCATGATTTCGACGGTATCGCCGATATTGCATGTGTTCTCTTCATCGTGAGCCTTTAACTTAATTGTACGCTTGATGATTTTCTTGTATAAGGGGTGGCGAACATTGTCTGCGATTGCAACAACGATAGTCTTTTCCATCTTATTGCTTACAACCTTGCCAACTCTGGTCTTTCTGAGATTTCTTTCCATGACTCTTGTTCCTCCCTCTTACTTATTAGCAGCAAGCTCGCGCTCACGCTGAATTGTCTTGATAATTGCGATTTCCTTCTTAACAGCGCCGATTCTTGTGGGGTTCTCAAGCTGGTTAACCGCAAGCTGGAAACGGAGGTTGAAAAGCTCCTGCTTTAATTCAGCAGCTCTGTTCTGTAATTCGATTTCAGATAAATCTCTGATTTCCTTTGTAATTTTCATTACTCAGCAACCTCCTGTTCCTTAACGATAAATTTACACTTGATGGGGAGCTTATGCATAGCGAGACGCATAGCTTCTCTTGCTGTTTCCTCGGGAACGCCTGCGATTTCGAAGAGTACTCTGCCGGGCTTAACTACTGCTACCCAGTATTCGGGTGAACCCTTACCGGAACCCATTCGGGTTTCTGCAGGCTTTTCTGTTACGGGCTTGTCGGGGAAAATCTTGATCCAAACCTGACCGCCACGCTTGATGTAACGTGTCATTGCGATACGGGCTGCTTCGATCTGGTTAGAGGTGATCCAAGCGGGCTCGAGAGCCTGTAAGCCGAAATCGCCGTTGCTGACTGTGTTACCGCGGAGAGCCTTACCCTTCATACGGCCTCTCTGCTGTCTTCTGTATTTTACTCTCTTTGGAAGTAACATTATTCATTACCCCCTTCTTTTCTTTCAGTTCTGGGCTTAAAGTTTCTTCTGCCTTCGCCGTTATTTCTGTCGTTTCTTCTTCTTGCAGGTCTTTCGGGCTTGTTTGTAGGGATTTCACCCTTAAGAACTTCGCCCTTATAGATCCATACCTTAACGCCGATAACGCCGTAGGTTGTGTTTGCTCTTGCTACACCGTAGTCGATATCTGCACGGAGAGTCTGGAGCGGAATTGTACCTTCGTGGTAGCTTTCGGAACGAGCGATTTCAGCACCGCCGAGACGACCGGAAACGGTTGTCTTTATACCCTTAGCGCCGAGCTTCATTGTTCTGCCGATGCAGGACTTCATAGCTCTTCTGAAGGATACACGACCTTCGAGCTGCTGTGCGATGTTTTCAGCAACAAGCTGTGCATTGAGGTCGGGGGACTTTACTTCGATGATGTTTACGAGAACGGTCTTGCCGCCTGTAAGCTTTTCGAGCTCAGTCTTTAACTTTTCGATTTCAGCGCCCTTCTGACCGATAACCATACCGGGCTTAGCGCACTGGATATTTACCTTTACCTTAGCGGCGTCACGTTCGATTTCGATTGTGGGAACGCCTGCCTTATAAAGCTTTTTCTTTAAATATTCACGGATCTTGTAGTCTTCTACGAGTGTATCGCCAAAAGTGGATTTACCGGCAAACCAGCGGGAATCCCAATCCTTGATAACGCCTACTCTAAGACCATGAGGATTAACTTTCTGTCCCATTGTTTACCTCCTTACTCTGCTTCTTTAACTACCAATGTGATATTGGAAGTTCTCTTTAAGATTCTGTGAGCGCTGCCCTTAGCTGCAGGTCTGATTCTCTTGAGAGTAACGCCTGCGCCAACGTGGCACTCTGCAACGTAGCATCTGCTGATATCCATACCGTGATTGTTTTCAGCGTTTGCCATAGCTGACTTGAGGAGCTTGGCGAGAGGCTCGCAAGCAGCCTTGGGTGTGTTCTTTAATGTAGCCATTGCAATTTCGCAGGGCTTATTTCTTATAAGATCGAGAACGATTCCTACCTTACGGGGAGAAATACGAACCTGTCTTAATTCTGCTCTTGCTTCCATTCGTTTCTCCTCCTTACTTCTTGGTAGTCTTGCTTCCTACGTGACCCTTAAAGGTTCTTGTAGGAGCGAATTCGCCAAGCTTATGGCCAACCATATCTTCAGTTACATAAACCGGAACGTGCTTTCTTCCGTCGTGAACTGCGATTGTATGACCTACGAAATCAGGGAATATTGTGCTGGAACGGCTCCAAGTCTTAAGAACCTTCTTTTCGTTAGCCTCGTTCATAGCAACGATACGCTTAAGAAGGACTTCCTGGACATAAGGGCCTTTCTTTATGCTTCTGCTCATAATTATAAATTTCCTTTCAAGTTACGCTGCAAGTTAATGAGTAACGCTTTACCCTTACGGTACGTACTCTTATTAACAACAACTTGTTTAGATTACTTTTCGTTTCTTCTCTTAACGATGAACTTGTCTGTTCTGTTGTTTGTCTTACGGGTCTTGTAACCGAGAGCGGGCTTACCCCAGGGGGTTACAGGGCCGGGACGACCAACAGGAGACTTACCTTCACCACCACCGTGAGGATGGTCGTTAGGGTTCATTACAGAACCACGAACGGTAGGTCTTACGCCCATGTGTCTTACGCGTCCTGCCTTACCGTAGTTTACGTTAGCGTGTTCAGCGTTGGAAACAACACCGATTGTAGCCATACATACTTCAGCAACGTTTCTTAACTCGCCGCTGGGGAGACGGATAAGTGCATAACCGTTTTCCTTAGCCATGAGCTGTGCCATGTTGCCTGCGGAACGAACGAGCTGAGCGCCCTTACCGGGGTGGAGCTCTACGTTATGAATAACGGTACCAACAGGAATAGCGGAAAGGGGTAATGCGTTACCGGGCTTGATATCAGCGTCTGCGCCGTTTCTGATTGTGTCGCCTACTGCGAGCTTTTCGGGAGCGATGATATACTTCTTTTCGCCGTCTTCGTACTTAACGAGAGCGATGAAAGCGGAACGGTTGGGGTCGTATTCGATTGTCATAACCTCAGCGTTCATACCGAGCTTATTTCTCTTGAAGTCGATAACTCTGTACTTTCTTCTGTTTCCGCCGCCCTTATGTCTTACAGTAATTCTTCCGTAGCTGTTACGGCCGGAATGCTTCTTAAGGCTTTCAAGAAGGCTCTTTTCAGGAGCAACCTTAGATAAGCCGCTGTAATCAATAACTGTCATGCCTCTGCGTCCGGGGGTGACAGGTTTATATGTCTTTATAGCCATTTATCTCACTCCTTACATCATGCCATCGAAGAATTCGATTGTCTTGGAATCTTCGGTAAGTGTAACGACAGCCTTCTTCCAGTCGGAAGTATAGCCTTCGCTACGGCCCATTCTCTTCTTCTTGCCCTTAACGCTGATTGTGTTAACCTTAGCTACCTTAACGCCGAAAAGTGTTTCGCAAGCCTTCTTAACCTCAATCTTGTTAGCGTTCTTTGCTACCTCGAAGGTGTACTTGCGTTCAGCAAGACCTTCCATGGATTTTTCTGTAATAATAGGACGTACGATAATGTCTTGTGCTGTCTTTTCCATTATGCATATACCTCCTCAATCTTGGCAACTGCGCCCTTAACGATGATAAACTTGTTGTAGTTTAAGATATCGTAAACGTTAAGTGTGTTAGCCTGAGTTGTCTTTACTCCGGGGATGTTGGCTGCGCTCTTGATAACCTTCTTATCTACGCTATCGAGAACGATTAAAGCCTTTTCGTTAACGTTAAGTGCAGCAAGCATCTTAACTATGGTCTTTGTCTTGAACTCGTCCATGTTGATTGCGTCGAGAACGATCATGTCGTTATCTGCAAGCTTTGTGGAGAGTGCGGAAAGGAGAGCGAGTCTCTTAACCTTTTTATTTAATGAGTAGCTGTAGCTTCTGGGCTTAGGTCCTAATGCAATACCGCCGTGTGTCCACTGGGGAGCTCTTGTTGAACCCTGTCTTGCGTGACCTGTACCCTTCTGTCTCCAGGGCTTTTTACCGCCGCCGCTTACCTCTGTTCTTGTGAGAGTAGACTGAGTACCCTGACGCTGATTTGCGAGGTAATTAACTACTGCTGCGTGCATAACTACAGTATTGGGCTCGATGCCGAATACTGCATCATTAAGCTCGAGGTCGGAAACAGGCTGACCGTTCATATCATATACTTTTACGTTTGCCATTATGATCCTCCTCCTTACGCCTTAACCGCATCAGTAATGCAAAGCACTCCGCCCTTAGGACCGGGAACAGCACCCTTGATTGCGATAAGATTGTTTTCTGCGTCAACCTTTACGATTACGAGATTCTGAACTGTAACTGTTTCAGCACCCATGTGACCTGCCATACCCTTACCCTTGAAGATTCTTGAAGGGGAAGAACATGCGCCCATAGAACCGGGCTCTCTGTGCACAGGGCCTACGCCGTGTGTCATCTTGAGTCTGTGCTGGTTGTGACGCTTGATTGCGCCCTGGTAACCCTTACCCTTGCTGGTGCCCTGAACGTCGATTACGTCGCCGATAGCAAAGGTATCAGCCTTAAGAATGTCGCCAACGTTAACAGCGCTTGTGTCATCAAGTCTGAACTCCTTGAGTGTTCTCTTGAACGCTACATCGTTCTTCTTGAAGTGACCCTGCATGGGCTTGTTTACACCCTTGGGCGAGATGTCGCCGAAACCGAGCTGAACTGCTTCGTAGCCGTCGTTTTCAGCTGTCTTCTTCTGAACGACTACACAGGGGCCGGCTTCAACTACTGTAACAGGAACAACGTTTCCTGCTTCGTCGAAAATCTGCGTCATGCCGATTTTCTTTGCGATTAAACCCTTTTTCATGTGGTTTATTCCTCCTTTGGTTATTGGTTGAGATTTCTCAACGTGACCAAGTGCAGCGTGTCTGCCTTGGTTAGTGGTTGACCGTAGTCAACATAACTCGAAACTTCTTCTTCGGCTGTTAAAAACAGCTCTGTGGGGAATTTAATCAGAATTCCATTGAAATTTCTACGCCCGCAGGTAACTCAAGACTCTGTAAAGCTTCGATAGTCTTGTTTGTGGGGCGGATTACGTCGATAAGACGCTTGTGAGTTCTGAGCTCGAACTGCTCACGGCTGTCCTTGTCCTTATGAACAGCTCTTAAGATCGTGATAACTTCCTTATTGGTGGGAAGCGGAATAGGTCCTGCAACTCTGGAGCCTGTTCTCTTGGCTGTTTCAACAATCTTTGCAGCTGCTGCGTCAACGATTGTATGCTCATAGCCCTTGATCTTAACTCTTACTACTTCCTTAACTGCCACTTTCGTATCCCCTTTCGTAATATTTGCACATCATTGATATGCGTCGGATTGAAAGTCGGATTTCTCCGAATAATAAGGCGTTTTCGTCGGCACACTATATCGTGTGTTTCGTAAAACAGCGGAATATCCCGTCCCCGAAAAAATAACGGGGGTATCTGCCACTGACAAACCCTTCCCAAAGGGGAAGAATACCGCTTCTGCCTTATCCTTCGCCCGTTCCTGACGGACCTGCTCCGCCGAAATTCCCGACCGTTTTCGCGGCCGCAACCTTCGGTTTCATCGCGTATTCGCAGTGTGCAAGTAAGATTATACACTATTTTTACGCCAATTACAACACTTTTCGTAAAATTCTTGTGTAGAAATTATAATGTTTCCACGCTAAAATTTTGTTTATTCTGACAAATAGTATCTTAGTAAAAATTTTACGGGAAAAGTAAGAATAGCTTTCCCCGTAATTTACTCTTTATTCTATTTCAACTCTCTTTATTTCCTCGGAAGCCTCTCTCGGCAAGAAGGTTACCGTATAGTCCGCCTTTTCTCCGTTTTCGAGGGTATATTTCGTTCGAATTCGCTTACATTCCCCCGTTTCCGGGTCAAGGCTGAAATCAATAACAAATTTGGTGAATTTACCGTAGGCGGCGAGGGAGGAATACTCCATAAGCTTATCCGTATCATAGTAAAGCCTCAGGATATTCACATCATAGAAGGGAATAGTCTTCGATTCCTTTACTGCCCCCTCGTAGTCGCAGAAAAGCTGTGCTCCGTCGGCGAAATAGTGACGGGCTATTCGGCTGTAGCTATAGAAATCCTCCTTACCCTTACTGGTAAAGCTCCATTCCTTTTCGTCGGGAATGGTGATAAAGTTAAGCTCTGTACCGTTATTGTATTCGTAGTATGTCTTACCCTCCTGCTCTCCCGTGTACATATACTGCATAACATCGCCCACGAAGCGGTATTCTATACGCTGCAAGCTCTTACCCGTAAGGTTGTCTATAACCACGATGGTTGCGCTTTCCTTTTCGGTGTGCATAGCCGCCGCCTTATCAATCAGATCCTTCCCCTCGTAGTCCGCCTTGGTGCCGCAGCCGCAAAGGGTATATACTATTATAATATATATAATAAAAAAGCAGTATCTTAATTTGCCCTGTTTTAACATATCCCTGTCCTTCTCCGAAAAAAGCTAAAGCTGTGCAAGAAACTGCACAGCTTAGTCTTTTATGTCGGATATATACCAATTATTCTTCAAAACCGCTTTCGATGAGCTTTGTTAAGCCGTCAACAGCAAGCTGTTCGTCGGAACCGTCTGCAATAATGCGGATAGGAGTACCGCCGACAATACCGAGAGAAAGAATACCTAAAAGGCTCTTAGCGTTTACTCTTCTTTCTTCCTTTTCAACCCAGATAGAAGACTTGTATTCGTTAGCCTTCTGGATGAAAAATGTTGCGGGTCTTGCGTGAAGACCAACCTGATTCTTTACCTCAACTTCTCTTACGAACATAATGAAGCTCCCTCCAATATCTTTACGTTTTTGTTGTCCCTTTTACGGCTGTTTTTATTTACCGCCGTAATCTATAATTTAGTATATCCGCAACAAGGTATTTCGTCAACCGATTTTTACTGTTTTTTGTCTGTTTTCGGTATTATTCTCTAATATCGTTTAAAGCGAACGAAAAAATTATCCGTAGATTGTCTATTTTGCCTAAATAGTTTTCAACATAATATTCAACATCTACAACAGTTTTCAACCGATATCGGTTGAAACGCTGTTTTAAGCCCTTATATTACTTTTTAAGCAGGTCGGGGCGCTTCTCCTTCGTTACCTTAACCGCCATTTCCTCCTGCCACTTTTTTATATTTGCGTGATGACCCGAAATAAGAACCTCGGGAACCCTTCTCCCTCGCCATTCCTCGGGACGGGTATATTGAGGGTGTTCGAGAATACCGTTATAATGGCTTTCTATTGAATAAGCGTCCTCGTTGGGCAGTACCCCCTTCTGGAGCCTTGCCACGCTGTCGCAGAGAATAAGCGCAGGCAGCTCTCCCCCCGTTACAACATAATCCCCGGTAGAAATCTCCTCAAACTCCAGTTCGTCCAGCACACGCTGGTCAACCCCTTCGTAATGGCCACAGAGGATAATCAGGTTCTCCTCGGCAGCAAGCTCCTTTACCAGCCCCTGGGTCAGGGTTTTCCCCTGGGGTGACATATAGATAAGCCGTGGCTTAGCCCCCTCGGGAAGCTCTCCCTCTATCGCCATAACGCAGTCGTAGATGGGCTGAGCCTGCATAAGCATACCCGTTCCGCCGCCGTAGGCCTTATCGTCCACGCGGTTATGCTTATCGAGGGTATAATCCCTTATATTATGGCAGTTTATCTCTATGTAGCCTGCCTTCCTTCCTCGCCCTACAATACTCTCGCTCAGCACCGCCTCGCACATATCGGGGAAAAGGGTCGCTATATCAATCCTCATCTCTTATCTCCTCGCTGTCCTCAAAAAGTCCGGGAAGGGGTCGGATAGTAAGCCTTCCCCCGTCTATATCCGTTTCGAGAAGTACCTCGGGAATAGCAGGGAACATAAGCTGTTTCCCCTCGGGGGTCTTTATTGAATATACGTCGGCGCTTCCGTTCTGATAGATATAGTCTATTTTACCGTAGCATTTTCCGCTGTCTGCGTCATATACCGAAAGCCCGATAATATCCTGTATAAACCAGGTATCCTCGGGCAGCTCTGCGTCGTCCCTGTTGAAATAGAGCATTTTTCCGATTAGCTTCTGCGCCTCCTCGGGGGTATCTATGCCCTTAAGCTTTATAACCGCCACATCGCTTTTAAGATAACGGGATTTCTCTACCGATACGGGAGTTTTCGCCTTATCAAGATAAAGCTCCGTAAATTCCTCCAGCATTTCGGGGTCGTCGCAGTAGAACTGTATTCTTACCTCTCCCTTTAAGCCCTGAAGCTTGGTAATTTTTCCTATTTCGAGATATTGCTTTCTCATTTTCCCTCGTTCCTTTCTGTGATGCTGTTAAGCCATTTGTATATATCCTTGTAAACCTGTTCCTTATTCCTTTCGTGCAGGAGTATGTGCCTTGCGCCGTAATAAAGCCGCACCCTTACATTTTCACAGCCTGCCCCTTTAAGGCTTTTATAAAGAGAGGCTACTCCCCTGCCACAGCCTCCTACAGGGTCGGAAAGTCCGCTCATAAGAAGCAGGGGCATATTCTTCGGAACGCTGTCTGCCCATTCGGGACGGGAAATATCCCGTAACAGCCCTACGATATCCCCGTAGCCCTTAGCGGTATATCCGAAGGCTCTCATTTCAATATACTTCCTTATCCGCTTTTCACGGGACAGCCAGTCCCAGCCGAAGGAGAAAATCCCCATCTTACTGCAAAAGCAGAAGCAGCCAAGATACATAATAAGCTTAAGGTGGTATCTTCCGTTTTTATAAAGACAGAGCAGCTTCGCTATTTCGGGGAGAAGCTCCTGCCCCGTTATCCTTTTCGCCGTACCCATAAGCACAGCGCCGTGGATTTCATCGCCGTAAAGGGTAAGAAAACGGCGGGTAATAAAGCTTCCCATACTATGACCGATTATAACCGAGGGTATATCGGGAAAACGCTTTTTCATCATATCGTTAAAGCGCTTAAGCGTCCTTACGAGAAAAAGTCCTCCCTCGTTTTCTGCGAAAAAGCCCAGCTCGGAATAGTCCTTAGCGGAATTACCGTGTCCGGGTAGGTCCATAGCGCAGGCGGCAAAACCCTTTTTCGCAAGATACCGCATAAAGGGCAGATACATTCCGCCGCCCTCGCACATTCCGTGAACAACCTGGACAATAGCTTTCGGCTTCCCCTCGGGGAGTATAAGATAATAGGCTATATCTCCCCCTTTATCGGGAGCGGGAAAAAAGCCCTTGTAACTTTTCATAGCGAACCTCCGTTTTCTGCCGCTGTATTTCTCGGCAGTCTTTCATTAGTATAACACATTATAGCTTAAAATAAAAGTCTGTACGGGAAAATTTTTCTCTCTGACAATATGCATAAAAAATACTGCCGCCTTATAAATAAAGTGAACAAATAAGTGCAGAAAACGCCCTTATGTAATCCTTTACTCTTGACAGCAGTTACCATTTATGATATAATTCTTCAAGGATAAATATATGCCGTGATGGTTTAAGGTTGCCTCTAAAAAACCTATGTCGTTTATATGCGCTGTGAATTTAGTTGTAAGATTGCACAAAATTTTCGCAGTAATACTAACGTATTTCAAGGGAATTTTGGGCAATATGACGGCTAAAGGCATAGTACAGAGAAATGGCATAGTTTTTAGAGGTGACCTTAATATATCGGCAGAAAGGCAAGGTTTTTTATGGCAGAAAACGTTAACGAAGCTGTACTTGATACAGATAAGCAGGAATACATAGAGGACGAGTTCGGTCTCGGCTTAAAGTTTTATCTCGGTGCGAGGTTTATTTTCTATGTAATCGGAATATTCGCTATTTTAGGTGCTCTCCTTTGTGTAATTCTCGGAATTACAACCATGGATGACCTTACAAGTAACGCTACGGGCTTTAAAGCCACAATTATTACCGACGATAATATTTTCAGCCTCCAGATATGTATGTTCGTACAGGCAGGCTACACAATTTTAAGCGCTGCGGCGGTAGCTCTTCTTTATCTTAAGAGAACGAGGCTCTTCGCCTTTATAGATTTAGGACTTTTTGTTGTCCTTATGGCTGTTATGTTTGCTATGGGCGCTCCCGACCTCTTATTTAACGGCTCGGTATGGTTCGTTTATCTTATCCTTAACCCCGTTATTTCCTTTATCGCCCTTTTCGCCGGAAAGCATTTCAGCTATATGCCCCTTAAGTAAGAAAGGAGAAAATAAAGATGATTTTAGGCTTATTACTTGACGGAGTCGGTATCCCCTTCGTTCCTATGGTTGTAGAGATTTTAAGCGTTTTTGTGCTTATTATCGGCTTCGTATTTCTTATCTATAAGCATCGTACAGGTTCAAGCATTGAGGCTGTTGACGAAGCAAGACTCAAGCAGTTCACCCATATCGTAGGCTGGATTTTTGTAGTCTATGCCTGCATTGAGCTTATCGCTGCCTTTGCCTGCATCTGTGCCAACGACGCCTGCCGCGGCGGTTATCATTACCCTCCCGGAGCTCCCTGTATCTTCTGTAACGGTTACAGCAACAGCGTTCATTCAGCCGCTTCCGACTTTCTCCTTATCGGTCTTTTCTTCGATTCCTTTATCGTGAACAGCTATGTGGTTGCCGCTATAAATACCGTTAAGGATTTCTTCAAGTCCAAGAAGATAAATTTATAAGCTCCTGTAAAAAACAAGCATATTGCCGCTATAGCCTTACGGAAATAGCGGCATTTATTATTATGGAGGGATAAAGAATGGATATATCCGAAAAATTTGAGCTTCTTTTCAATAAGAACAATAACATAGCCTGTAAAACTATGTTGGAATTATCGGAGGAAAGCGACAGGAGCGACAGCCTTTACCCTTATATGGACAGAATGGGTGCTATGCTTCTATGAGACCTCTCATATATAAGGATATACAGGAAGCAATATCCGAGATAACAAATATGTAAAAAAATAACCGCTGAACCTTTCGATACAGTTCAGCGGTTTTTAAGTTTCAGCCTTATACGGTCTTTTTCGAAAGCTTAAAACGCTTCTTAAAGCCCAGCTTATCGAGAGCGGTAACCATAAGTACGCCGCAGACTATTCCGAATACGCCCTGGATAAGGTTGCCGGGAATACTGCCCGAAGCGCCCTCGAAGCTCTTTCCGAGAAGAAGCCAGGCGTAGAAGAAATAACCTACAATCATAACGAGCTCTGCGCCGATACCGCCTACGATGGTACCGATAACGGCTCTGTCCTTTTTACCCGAAACAGCCTTATAGAGCAGGAGGTAAACAAAAGCCATTAAAGCCTTGATGATAAGGGTACCTGGAGCGTAGTGGGCATAGCCGGTAAGAAGGTCTGCCATAGCGGAGCCGATTCCTGCCGCCGCAACGCTCCAGGGTCCGCCGAGAGCCCACGCCGCAAGAATAATAAAGCAGTCGCCGAGATTAACATAGCCGTTAGTGAGAGGCATAGGAATCTGGATTACCATTGTTCCTACGCAGATTAAAGCGATAAGTACCGCCGCAAGGATAACCTTGTATAAGTTCTTGTTCATTGTCTTTACCTTTCTTTCCAAGACGCTCGTGCGCCTTTATGTATTGACTTTTTGTTATATTTCAATTATAATAAATTTTGGTTATATTGCAATTACCAGTTTAATAACTATTTATAATACCAGATTGGAGTATTTATGGAAAAAAAACGCCGTGTCTGTCTTTATGAGCAGATTTACGAAATACTGAAAAACGATATAATTTCGGGAAAATATAAGGAAAACGATAAGCTTCCCTCTAAAAGAGCCCTCTCCGAGCAGTATCATGTAAGCGTTATTACCGTAGAAAACGCCCTTGAACAGCTAAACGCCGAAGGATATATCTATTCGAAGGAGCGAAGCGGATATTTCGTCCGCTATAGCGGCGACCTTGTACCGTTACAGGACAGCAGACCCCCTACTCCCGTTATTTCCGAGGAAAAGACCGAGGAAAAAAGCTTCTATAGCGGTCTTTTTCCCTTTACCGTCTGGGCGAGGCTTATGAGAACGGTTATCCTCGAACAGGAAAGCCGCCTTTTACAGCCTGTTCGAAGCGGCGGA